>CABQYA010000149.1:0-4481 GCA_902468275.1 uncultured Urmitella sp.
CAGCAGAGGGTGTCAAAATCCCTCGTTCTGTAGCTGAAGGGACGGCGCGCAGCCGTTCGCGAGGGGTTTTCCGCCTCGGAGATAGGGTACAGCTGCAAGGAGCGGCGGGGGATTTATATACGGTCACTGTCACCGAGAAAGGTTGGTTTAACACCGCTAAAGCCTCATTTGCCCTGGCACAGTTAATAGGACGTGAAGAGGGGAGCCTGGTGTGCTCCCGGGAGGGGCGCGAGTTTTTAGCTTTCCGTCCTCGCCGTTTGGATTACACCTTGTCCATGCCGCGAGGGGCAGCGATTATTTACCCGAAAGACGCGGCTCAAATTCTACAATCTGCGGACATATTTGCTGGTGCTCGCGTTTTTGAATGTGGGGCTGGTTCGGGGGCTCTCAGTATTTCTTTGCTGGAGATGATTGGGGATAGCGGTCAGCTAGTTTCGCTGGAGGCGCGGGAAGATTTTGCCGATATTGCTCAGGCGAATGTGGATTTGTGGTTTGGTACCTCTCACCCGGCTTGGCAGCTTCAGCGCGGTAGGCTCGGGCAGCTAGATTTAGTGGGCCTTTACGGAAAGCACTATTTTGATCGGGCAGTCATTGATTTGTTGGATCCTTGGCAATATCTGGATATTTTGCATCAAATTTTGCTTCCCGGCGGGGTGCTTTGCTGCTATGTAACCACCGTAACCCAGATGTCTACCCTGGTAGAGTCCTTAAGGGAACATGGGGGGTTCGGGTTTACTCAAAGCGAGGAAACTATGCAGCGTCTGTGGCACACCGAGGGTCTAGCGCTGCGTCCGGAACATAACATGGTTGGTCACACCGGGTTTTTAGTTACTACCCGCAGTTTATCTTCGGGGGCTAGACGTCCGAAAAAACTTGGTTCTACCCCAAAGGAAGCCAAAATTAATGGTGGGCAGTGGGGTGCGGAAGCTAACTGGTCAGAGGTTGAGCTGGGGCAGCGCCGACCTTCTGAACGTAAAACCCGCCGGGTATGCCGGGATGTGGTTAGGCGCGCCGATTATTGGGTGCGGGGAAACCAGGGTGAGGACGATTGCCCGCCCCCGGAACCGGCTTCCAGCTCTCACGCGCCCTCTTAAGGTATTAAACAGCGTATTTATGATGGTTTACGGGTTTTTTATAGGCTGGAGAGGCTTTGGGGGAAAGGAAAATAATGCCTAGGGATAGCGCTGAGGATATACAGGCGCTGAAAAGGGAAGTTACTTCCCTTAAGGGGAAGAATAAGCGACTTTCCTCAGCTTTGAGCGCGGCTCGCGATCAGGTAGTGCAGCTGCATCAACATTTGTCGCTTTTAGCTAAACCTCCAGCAACTGTGGCATTAGTGGCGCAAGCGCCGATTGTTAAGGGCGAAGTTAGGGTTTTTCTGGGTGGTAAACCGATGGTGCTTCCGCTGCATCCGCAGATTAACCCTGCCCAGCTGCAAGTAGGTTTAGAGGTGCTCGTAAATGCGGAAATGGTGGTCACTAAAGTCCTGTCTTACCCCACTAGCGGCACTTTGGCGCAGGTAAGAGAGATTCTGCCTCATGGGCGTGCCTTGGTGCAATTAGGCAATACTGATACCGAGGTGGTACAGCTGGCAGCCCCCCTAGTGGGAGCGCTGGAAGTGGGGGATTCAATTCTACTTACCCCTCGCAGCCGGATAGGCATCCAAAAGATTCAAAGAGGGGAAGTTGAACAGCTCTTAGCTCCCCAAATCCCCAATGTTTCCTATCGCCAAATTGGGGGATTGGACAAGCAAATTGAAACTATCCGGGACGCGGTGGAATTACCGTTCCTCCACCCGGAGCTTTACCATCAATATGGACTTCGTGCCCCGAAAGGTATTTTGCTATATGGACCGCCTGGTTGCGGGAAAACTCTAATCGCGAAAGCGGTAGCCACTTCCCTAGGGAGCAGCGCTAATGGAAAATCTTCCTATTTTTTGTCGATTAAAGGTCCCGAGTTGCTCTCTAAGTTTGTGGGAGAAACTGAACGGCAGATTCGCGCCATTTTTTCGAGGGCGCGTCAGCTTGCCAGCAGTGAGCATCCGGTAGTTATTTTCTTTGACGAAATGGAAGCGCTTTTCCGCACCCGCGGATCTGGTATTTCTTCCGATGTGGAAACGATGATTGTTCCGCAGCTACTCGCAGAAATTGACGGAGTAGACACCCTATCTAATGTGATTGTTATTGGGGCTTCCAACCGTGAGGACATGATTGACCCGGCGGTGCTGCGTCCGGGCCGACTGGATGTGCGGGTACGGATTGACCGCCCCCATCTACTTCAGGCGGGAGAAATCTTTGATATCCATCTAGGGGACTCGGTTCCGCTGCGAAGCGGTGACGAAACTTCGCCAAACAGCACCCGCCAGCAGCTTCGCGAGAAACTGGTGGCGCTGCTGGGAGAAGAATCTAGTCGCACCCAGCTTTACGAGGTCGTCTATGAAGATGGGGGACGCGAAATCATTTATGCTGCGTCCTTGCTTTCAGGGGCAATGATTGCCTCTATTGTTGAACGGGCAAAGAAAGCAGCTATTAAAGACTCTTTGCAAGGACGCAAGGCAGTTAGCGGCTTGAGCTGGCCTCATGTTGAATGGGCTGCCCTAGAGGAAATCCGAGAAACCGCCGCTTTGGGCACTTCTAATGACCCGGGACAGTGGGCTAGAAGCCTAGGGGTTAGGGGAGGGCGAATCGTTGATGTACGCAGCTTGCAATAGGAGAATCTTATGGTAGTTAGCGCTGTTAAACGCCCGATGGGAACCGAAACTGAGTTTGGGATTATCCAGACAGGTAACATTTATGCCAATCCGGTAGCGATTTCTAGCCAAATCGTTTGTGCCTACCGTGACCATTCGCGTCCAGGGGAAGCCGTTAGCTGGGATTACGATGGAGAAAATCCCCTACAAGATATGCGGGGTTTTTCGATTAATCCCCGGGAAGCAGATCCCTCGCAGCTAACCAATAATCCCGAGCAACTGGCGCCTTCCGGTCCTGGGATTAAGGCCGTAGCGCGTCCAAGTCAGCAAGAAGCTGCAATGCCTAAGCCGAGCGCTTGCGTACTTACTAATGGCGCGCGCCTCTACGTTGATCATGCGCACCCAGAGTATTCCTCGCCCGAAACCCTAAATCCTCGCCAAGGCGCGCTCTATGATGCGGCCGGGGACGAGATTGCTCGCCGCGCGATGGAGCTGGCAGAGCAAAATGGCGAAAACATTCAGCTTTATAAAAATAACGTTGATGGCAAAGGAGCAGCCTACGGCACTCACGAAAACTATCTGGTACGCCGTGACCTCGATTTTCATAAACTAGCGCAGTATTTGATTCCGTTCCTTCTGACCCGTCCAATTATTTGCGGAGCCGGGAGGGTCGGTATCGGGCAGCGTTCCCAAATCCCCGGTTTTCAAATCTCTCAACGCGCCGATTATGTAGAAAACGATATTGGTTTAGAAACCACATTTAACCGTCCGATTGTTAATACCCGGGACGAACCGCACGCTGATGCGAGCCGGTGGCGGCGGCTTCATATTATTGGCGGGGACGCGAACCGTTTCCACTATTCGACTTATATCCGTTTAGGTACTACCGCTGCTTTTCTTTGGTTAATCGAAAACGCCGATGCTGCCCAAATACGCGCCCTAGAAAACCTAAGAATCGTTTCTGACCCGGTGGAAGAAACTTGGGCGGTATCTCATGATTTGACGCTAACCCACCGTATCCAGACCGCTTGCGGCCCGCTCACCGCTTTAGAGATTCAAAATGCTATTTTAGAGACGGTCGATACGATGGTTGCTCAAGCCGGCGGCGCTGACGAGGACACCAGTACCCTTCTTAATAGCTGGCGCGCCCTCTTGAAATCCTTAGGAACAGATCGCCAGCTAGCTGCTCGCCAAATAGAGTGGGTAGCAAAATACCAGTTGCTGTCCCGAATGCGTGAACGTTTAGGGTGCGAGTGGGATAACCCTAAAATCCAGGCATTAGATTTGCAGTGGGCAGCGCTGCGGACGGGAATATTTGAACAGCTTTGTGCAGCTGGAATGGTTGAGCAACTGTTTAACCCCAAAGAAATATCGCAAGCGGTTTTAGAGCCTCCCCAGGCAGGAAGAGCCTGGGTGCGTGGTATGGCAGTTGCGAAACTTCCGCAGGTAAAGAAAGCATCTTGGCAATCGCTGCTTCTAGATTTAGGGGGCGAACACCTTTTACGTTTTCCCTTAGGCGACCCCGACCGAGAAGCAACTCAAGAAGAAATAGCGGCATTGCGCAGTGCCGATGCACTGGCATTTGTTAAAACCGCCGGTCAAAAGGCTTGATGGGAAAAAATCGCCGAAAAATCGTAGGCTTAACCCATATTAGGAGGACAAAATGGTTCAAGAACAAATAAATGCCCCCGGCCCGAAGGGCGAAAACAGCGAGCAAGATTCGCTAAACGGTCAAGCCCAGATAAACGTACCCGCTATTGACGCCCTCTTAGAGCAGATAGATACGGTACTA
>CABQYA010000150.1:0-4481 GCA_902468275.1 uncultured Urmitella sp.
CATCGGAGCAAGGCAGTTAGTGGTACAAGAGGCGTTAGAAATAACGGTGTGCTTTTCAGGATCGTAATCAGTGTGGTTCACACCCATTACGAAAGTGGCATCAACATTCTTGCCAGGAGCAGAAATAATAACTTTCTTTGCCCCGCCCTCTAGGTGAGCCTTTGCCTTGGTAGCGTCAGTGAAGAAACCGGTAGATTCAATTACGATATCTGCTCCAACTTTGCTCCAAGGTAGGTTGGCAGGATCGCGCTCTTCAAAGGTAACAATCCGGTGATCACCAACGGTGATAGATTCTTCGTCATAAGTTACTTCTGCATCTAGACGACCCAAAATGGAGTCATACTTTAGCAGGTGAGCAAGGGTTTTATTATCGGTTAGGTCATTTACGGCTACAACTTCAATATCAGCACCCTGAGCACGAACGGCCCGGAAGAAGTTACGGCCAATACGGCCAAAGCCATTGATTCCAACGCGAATGGTCACTGTTATCCTCCTGAACTGCTGGTTTAACCAGCGGAGTCTGCTTACTGGTCAGAGCTTACCGCCACCTGGAAACCCGGGCAGCCTTAGCCCTGGGGACGATCATCTTGAGCCGTCCTCTTAAAGACCACTCTACACGGAATGCCTGATTTACGCTTAGGTCTATTGTCGTTATTTAGCAATCTTTTTCTAATAGCTACGCGATAGTTAGAATCCGCCCTAGATAAGCCCATCATCTTCATCGACTGCCGCCTGGGTAGAGGGGATTCCCTGCTCGCGAGCAGCCTTATCCGCCATTGCCAGCAGACGTCTAATCCTGCCGGCTACGGCATCTTTAGTTAAGGGCGGATTTGCCTTCTGTCCCAGCTCTTCTAGGGAAGCTTCCTTATATTGAAGCCGCAATCTGCCGGCTTGCAAAAGATGAGCGGGAATATCCTCTCCTAAAATTTCAAAGGCTCGGCGCCCCCTCGCTCCCGCCGCAACTGCTGCCCGGGCGCTGCGACGTAAATTCGCATCATCAAAATTCGCTAAGCGATTAACTGAACCGCGCACTTGATTGGTTTGCCGATTCTTATCCCATATTGCTTGCGCTTGGCTTGCTCCCATAACCTCCAAAAGCTTAGAGATTTGTTCCCCGTCGCGAACCACTACTCGGTCTAGACCTCGAACTTGCCGGGACTTGGCATTTACCCCGAGGCGACGAGCCGCTCCTACCAGTGCTAAAGCCGCTTCTGGACCGGGGCAGGTTATCTCTAAAGAGCCGGACCGTCCGGGCTGAGCCAGGGAGCCACGTGCCATAAACGCCCCTCGCCAGGTAGCCTTTGAAACCTCTAAAGCACCAGATACCAGCCGGGGAGACAATCCACGTACCGGCCGACCGGCGCGATCAATTAAACCGGTTAGGCGAGCTAAAGTAGCAGCATTTTCCACTACCCGCACCACATAGCGATCATCACAGCGAATACCGCTAGCCCCTACCCGCACCACATCCGGGTTGGCATCGAACAGCTGCTGTAGACACGTAACCAGGTTTTGCATTACCGCAACATTGTCTACTTCCACCTCTACCACGATGCTGCGATTAATCAGGTGAATACCGCCCGCAAACCGCAAGATGCTGGCGGTTTGCGCCTGCGCCTCAGACTGCTTAGCGGGAATTCTTTCCGCTAACTCATCTTTTATATCTGAGGTCAAAGACATTTACTCTTCCTTTCGCCGCCAAACTACAGCTATTCGAATGCCATCAAGGTTTTCTTTAACTAGCCAATATTGTAACTAAAGCTCGAAAACTCCTACTTCTGACAGGTATCCTTCAAAGGCATCTCTGAGGGCAGCTGCCAGGCGTAACGGGTCGTGTTTTTCCGAGGCGGAACCCGCCCTCACCTGACGCATAATTAGTTTTGCACCCACCGAATCCGCAGCGCGTTCTAAATTATCGTCATCTTCTATAGCGGTGGGATCAACTATGATGACATCAATTTTTAAATCAGGCGCGAAATGACGGAAAGCCTCAATATGCCCCGAGACCGTCAAATCCTCGGTTTCATCGGTATGGGGTTGCAAATTCATCACCATCACTTTTCCAGCTGGTGATGTTTGCAAGGCTTCGGCTAGCTCGGGTACCAGCAAATGCGGAATCACCGAGGTGTACCAGGAACCAGGGCCGAGCACAATCCCCTCTGCCTCCCCAATCGCTTTAATGGTTTGCGGACAAATCTTCGGGTGAACCGGGCTGAGACGAACATCAACTACTTTTCCGGGAGCTTTGGCAGCTTTAGCTTGCCCATGAACAGTGCGTTTTTTCCCCGCGCGCACTAAGTCTGCTTCAATTTCCATCGGCTCTGCACACATGGGCAATACTTTGCCTGCGCAGTTGAGCAATCTTGCCACCCAATCAAGACCCTCCACCACATCGCCTAACAAATCCCACATGGTGACGATTAACAGGTTTCCAAGCGCATGGTTATCTAAAGGCCCATCAGAGCTGAAACGATGCTGCATAGCATCACGCCAAGTCAATCCCCAATCAGTATCGTCACATAGAGCCGCTAGCGCCATCCGTAAGTCCCCGGGAGGAAGTACCCCGAGTTCTTTGCGTAGACGCCCCGAAGAACCCCCATCATCAGCTACGGTAACCACAGCGGTAAGTTCGCGAGTTATATGTCGTAAGGCTCGCAAGGTAGCAGACAGACCATGACCGCCCCCCAGTGCCACAATTTTGGGTCCAGCTTGCCCCCTGGTTACCCAACCATCGGAATCTAGTAGCGTCCTCATTCCAACCCCATATCTCTGTGTACGGTGCGTACCGGTAATCCTTGGAGGCGGAAAAGTTCACTGATTCTTTCCGCTAAAGCTACTGAACGATGCTGCCCCCCGGTACAGCCAACCGCGATAGTAACAAAGGGTTTTAGTTCCGTTAAATACCCCTCAAAAATAGGAGTGAGCATATTCACCATATTATTAACAAAATCCTCGGCTCCGGCTTGTTCAAGAACATATTTCGCTACCGGCGCGTCACGCCCAGTTAAATGCCGCAGCTCGCTAACCCAATAGGGATTAGCTAAAAAGCGCACGTCACAGACCCAATCCGCGTCCAGGGGAATCCCGTTCTTAAAACCGAAAGACATTACGGTGAGCTTCATCGGGCGTTTGCCCTCACCAGCTACCACATCGCGCATATGCCGGTTCAAATCATGCACATTCATATTGGTGGTATCAATCAGGGCATCGGCGCGGGCTCGGATGGGAGCTAATATCTGCCGCTCTGAGCGAATTCCGTCAAGAATTCGTCCTCCCCCCTGGAGCGGATGGGGACGCCGGTTCGATTCATAGCGGCGCACCAATACCCGTTCATCGGCATCTAAAAACACCAATTGGTAGCGAATATTCCTAAGCGAAAGTTCATCTAGGGCACGCTGAAATTTAGAGAATAAATCTCCGCTGCGCACATCCACTATCGCCGCCAAACGATGTATGCCTTCTCCCTGGGGAGTCATCATGTCGGCAAATGGCAAAAGCATGGCAGGCGGGAGATTATCAACCACATACCAATCAAGATCTTCAAGCGCCTGACCAGCCCGGGAACGTCCTGCCCCGGACATTCCGGTAATGATTATCATCTCGGGTACGTGGGCATTTCGTGGAGGGGCAGCCTCATCCAAAAGGGGAACGCCTTCAGGTACGGTTGGCGGAGACGATTGGTAGTGAAAATCTTCATTCATGTTTTAAGTATGCTACGAAGATGCCAGCCTTACCGGCTATCGGCAAAAGATTGAAATATCTGATTCGCTATTGCTGGCCCGATTCCCTCTACCTCGGATATTTCTTCTATGGTTGCTGCCTTTAAACGTTTTAGCGAACCAAAGTGCTGTAACAGTGCTTTTTGACGCACCTTCCCCAGACCGGGGACTTTATCGAGAGCTGAGCGGCGCACCGATTTTCCGCGTTTCTTTCGATGAGCACCGATAGCAAAACGATGGGATTCATCACGCAAATACTGTAATAGATATAGAGCCGGTGAGGTACGGGGCAAAATTACCGGAAAATCACTGCCAGGAATCCAAACTTCTTCCAGGCGTTTTGCTAAACCTATAACGCTCACATTTGCCCCTACCTCTAATAATGCCTTATGGGCGGCATTAACCTGGGGAGCGCCTCCATCAACAACCACTAAATCGGGAGGGTAGGAAAAACGTCTCGACTTTAGATCTTTAGGACTTTCAGCGCTATTAAGCTCATCTTGTGCCTCTTGTTCTTCTTGTTTTAGGCGTAGGAAGCGCCGGGTAAGCACTTCATTCATAGCTTTAGTGTCGTCTGAAGAATCATCGGGGGTAGTTTTGATATTAAAGGTACGATAGGCGCGTTTTAAGGGCGCTCCGTCCTCGAAAACAACCATTGACCCTACCTGGTTAGTTCCTTGGGTATGGGAAATATCGTAGCCTTCTATTCGTAAGGGGGCTTCTGGTAAGTCCAGATATTCTTGTAGCTGCCGCAAGGCTTCA
>CABQYA010000151.1:0-4466 GCA_902468275.1 uncultured Urmitella sp.
TCTCAAGAGATTGAGATTTCTTTGGGAGAGCAGATGGCACGTTACGGATTTAAAATCGTAAACTCACTGGTTACCGACATAAATCCCGATCAACGGGTTCGGGAATCTATGAACTCTATCAACGCGGCACAGCGTGAACGGGAAGCCGCTATCCAGCTAGCAGAAGCCGATAAAATCAAACTGGTTAAACAAGCAGAAGCGGACGCCGAATCGAAACGTCTCCAAGGTGAAGGCATTGCCCTACAACGGCGAGCTATCGTGGAAGGCTTGGTTGAACAGTATGAATCCTTGCGCGATGCCGGCATTGGGGATCAGGCGCAGCAAATCCTGTTAATGACCCAATACTTCGATACCTTGGCTGAGGTCGCAAAATACTCCAAGTCCCAAACTTTGATGTTGCCCTCCAATCCAAATGGAGTTACTAACACTATGGAAGAAATCCGTAACTCTCTAGTCGCAGGCATAAAAGCTGCTGGTCAAGGGGAATAATTCCGGATATTACCTAAAAAATTCACAGTTAGCGGGAGGTTTGGCTATAGACCTCCCGCTAACTGCCAAGAACCCGCTAACACTAAAACTACCGATATAAAGGCAAGGAAAGGACGCATCCACAGTTTCCAGGCTTCTAGGGGTTCAGCAACTATTGCCACCTTATCGCCCCCACCTTTATCAGCTGCTTTACTGGATACTTTCCCACTCGCTTTTGCTTTCAGGCGCTCCCAAGCTGGTTTAAATAGATAGGTTTCAGCGGTATTTAGTGAAGAGTCATCTTCCAAATTTGAAGAATCGGTAAAACCAAATCCCCCAACCGCGTTCTTTTTAGAACTAGCCGGAGCTATCACCCCTGCTTCATTTACTGCGACTTGGGGAGCAAACGAAGATGGTTGTTTTCTACCCGCAGGAGAGAACCCTAAAAGTGAGGGCTTTTCCGTCTGAATGATCAGAGGATTACCCGCCTTATGCAATAGCGAATTTTTCCCTCTCAAAGCGCTAGAGTTCTCCCCTGCCCCAGGAAGTGCTTTGTTCGCTTTAAATAGCGGATTATTACTAGATTCTGCGGGTACAAAAGAGAAAGTTTTGGGTTTAGCAGCTGGCTCCAAAAAGCTTGCGGCGCCTTTCCTAAGCACCCCCTGAGCGGGCAAATCCTGGATGTTCTCCCGCAATCTCGGCGAAGAAATATCACCCACCAAAACAGTAGAGTCTAAAGCGTTAGCAGTGCTTTCTTCCCGAGCAGAACCCGATACCAAAACCATAGACTTTTCTAGCTCCCTGCCCTTAGAAAGGGAATTCTCGATTGCGTCCCCACCTCCTCCTCTACCAGTTCTTAAAACCGGTCGCAGGAGCCAGTTCTTTCCTTGAGCGTCTTCTATCAGATGTGGACAGGGAAATTGCGGTTTTCCGCTCGGCACTATCTGTTGCAATATCGATAAGGCATTAGTATCGACCGAAATGGCAAGCCATTGTCTGCCCGCTTTATCCGTCCTAATTTCTGGTTCGCTAACTTTGGGGTTAGCGGCATTTTTGAGTATGCATCTAGTTTCCATACCCTCACCCCAGCAGATTCGATTCTAGCTGTCACCTTGTTTTCCACAAGCTCCAGTAGCGCTCGCAGCAATCAGTGCCTGGGGATTACTTCGCTAATACCAGATTTTCCAATTTTTTCGATAGGCTTAGACCATTATGACTACACAAAATAACCCGCAGAAAAAGAAACACTGGTGGAATAACCTCGCGGACATTTACCGCGTAACGAAACGATCCTATTCCTGGATTGGCTGGGCACTGCTCGCCACAATTGTGTCAGTACCCCTAATAGTGCTGGTAATCTCTCTAATCAGCTCACTAAGCGTCGGTCGCACCATTTTTTACATGGTTATCGCCCTGTCGCTGGGAATGCTACTAGCTACTACCCTGCTCACCCGGCTAGCTAATAGCGCCATGTACAAACAGCTAGAGGGAGTAAAAGGCAACGTTTACGCGATTTTACGTTCCATTAAACGCGGCTGGATTGTAGAGGAAGAACCGGTAGCCTTTAACCGTAAACAAGACCTGGTATATCGGTTAGTAGGCAGACCGGGTATCGTTTTAATTTCAGAAGGTCCCTCCTCGCGTGCCAGTGAACTGCTAAATGAACAAGAACGCAAATGTCACCGGGTAGCCCCCTCCGTGCCGATACATAAAGTCCAATCCGGCTCGGGCAAAAACCAAGTTCCTCTAGCTAAACTGCTAAAAACTATTAATCGCCTAAAGAAAGAAATCAGTAAGGACGAGGTGCCGGTGGTTGCTCAAAGGCTTCAATCCTTACAGAACAAGGCATATCGCCTACCTGGTGGGGTTGATCCGGCAAAAACTAAGATAAACCGGAGAATGCTGCGCGGAAAATAAGCCTGAATAGGCTTTTCGCGCGGGAATAATAGCCACATATCTGCCAGCTAAATCAAGAACTGCAAGAACTGGGCAGCCCCAACTGCTCTTAACTACTTTCCAGGCATTTTGGGGCTGCCCAGCAGTTTATCCAATAGCTCTTTTGAAGGTCGAAGCTGCGTAAGGTTCTCATCTACCTGCCAGTGCTCTACCGGACGCGAAGACCAAATCCGAGCAGAAAAGCGCCCCGGCTCGCCCTCAAAAACAGATAAAGACGCATTAGAAACCGGTTTCGTAGCCGCAAGGGCAAAAGTAATCTCCGGGGTATTCATATAAGCCCAGTAACGAATAATAGCCCCGTGCGCAATAACTAGCGCACAGCCATCACTAGCTACCTGCTGCGCAACCTTAGCAATTACCCGATTAAAGCGAGTCAAAGTTTGAGCACCGGTTTCTGCCCCCTCCATTTGTAAATCGGTCTGCCCCTGCATCCAAGAGCCAATCGTGCGCACATATTTCTCAACCGATTCCATATCGGTATCCATTTCCAAGCGCCCCGCCTGAATCTCGTTCACGTCTGCGCTTTCCACATGGACAAGACCGAAATGTTCTTCAAAGGGGATTGCGCTTTGATGGGTGCGAATCAGATTAGAAGTCACAATCAGTTGGGGATCTGGTAGACCGAGTTCTTCCCAAGTCTTTACTGCTGCTTGCACCTGCTTCCGTCCCGCCGCATTAAGTGGGAAACCTGGTTCGGCAGTATCAAGCGCACCAGTAATATTGGCGTTAGTTTGCCCATGACGCATTAACACCAGTTTCATAACCGCTCCTTTACGAGTTGTAAAACACTCTTTCCATTACTGCGCGAGCCCGGCGCGCCCTGCGTAAATAATCTTCCCGTAAATCATTTTCGGTTCCCGGACAATAGCCGAGCAGCCGAGCCAAGGCACGAGCATATCCGGCTGCCGTAGGTAAATAATCAAGTTTATTGCCACTGATACGGTTAGTTACCAGCACATTACCGCAGCGAACTCGGCACGCCATCATCCAAGCATCCCGCAAATAAGAACCGGCAGACTCAGATATTAAACCTTGTGCCCTGGCTGCTTCTAGTGCCTGTAAAGTACCGGTTACCTGCAAGCTGGGACAAGAAGCTGCGTTTTGCAACTGTAATAATTGGGCAATCCACTCCACATCACTAAGCCCTCCCGGGCCGAGTTTCACATGCAAAGAAGCGTCTTGCCCTCCGGGAACCCGTTCATTTTCCATACGTGCCTTGAGCAGGCGAATCTGCCGAATGCCACCCTCGTCTATTGCCGTTCCGTAGCGAATCGGATTAATAGTTTTGGTGAAACTATCCATTAAATCCCGATCCCCGCAAAATACCCGAGCTCGCAGCAAGGCCTGCAACTCCCAGGGCTCAGCCCAACGTTCATAATAGTCACGCAAAGCATCCAAAGAACGAGATAACGCCCCATCTGCTCCCTCGGGGCGCAGCGAATAATCAACTTTTAGACTGGGAGAAGTAGACGAGCGATTCATCTCCTCTTGCAAACGGGTAGCAAACAAAGCTGCAATCCTAGCAGCCTCCGGAGCAGGAAGTTTAGCATTTGACCGCAAGACAGTGGGAGATTGCCCCGGGGTCAAAATAGGAGCCAAAGTAGAAGTCACCGCCCCAGGGCTACTCCAACGCGAATCAATCAGAGGGGAATGAACCACCAACAGATCAGCATCTGAGGCATAGGCACATTCGCGTCCTCCCCCGCGCCCCATCGCCACCAGGGCAATGCGAGGCAATAGCTTTTCTTTTTCCGCCAGCTCTCGCAAAATAACTTCACTAGCGCTAGCGATAGTGGCATCGTTAATGTCAGTAATCGCTGCCTGGGAAGAAATCGGATCTAGACAATCCACAACATCTCTAAGGGCGCAACGCAACAATTCTCGTCCCCGAGCTTGCCTAATCCGATCAATCGCCTCACCAGTAGTTTGGTGACGGCGGGATAGTGCCTCCATCTCGGTGAAAAGCTGGCTAAAAGTGCGCGGAGTGAGCTTTTCATCATCATCTAGCCACTGCACCGCTTCCGGAACATGTTCCAGACGCT
>CABQYA010000152.1:0-4441 GCA_902468275.1 uncultured Urmitella sp.
GCTCTCCAGCGCAGGGAAACAGCTGGGCATTGTCTGGCGCTACTTGCAGTAACGCCTGGTGGCAGAAAGTTCCTACCGGCCCTAAGAACGCATAGCTTGTTACTGAAGCACTCATCTCCACTTCCTTTTTCACTGCTATCACGATACTAGGAAAATGTTACTCACCCTTAGCGATCCAAAAGAATATGGCTGCGCAAAACGTGGCGCGCAGCGAGATTCCCTGACATATTGTCATAATGTCTTTTGGGACTCGGGTATCTGCTCACGGTGGGCGACCCGATAAACCATTCCTGGTTTTTGGTTTAGCGCTGCTTCCAAAAACTTACGGCGTTTAATATGAACCCGGCGGGCCCGGAGCTTTAGCACTGCTTTCAACACGTCAATAAACTGGTGCAGGCGGTGCATTTGGGATTTAAAATCCCGCCTACTAACGCGGTGGGTAAAGTTTACGGGAACTTCTTTAACCGCAAACCCAGCTGTGATTAAGCTAATGGTCATGTCGGTTTCTACTCCCCACCCTGCTGCCAGGGGTACAGCAGCTTGGAAAGCAGCGCTGGTTAGGCAACGTTGTCCAGAGAGAGGTGCTTGCGGATTCCAGCCAGTAGTGCGCCTAATAGCCCACCTAGATAGCCCCAGCACAAATCCGTGACCGCCCGCACCTGCCGGCTTGGGTAAAACCGCAATCGTACAATCTGCCTCGCCTTTAACTACTGGCTCTATCAGTGGGGCTGCCTCGGCCGCACTTTCCCCTAAATCGGCATCTAGGAAGAGTAATAACGGAGGAGTTTTCCCCCTAATAGCCCGCATGGCAACCACTTTCGCCCCAGTTTCCATTGAGGAGGCTTTACCTCTGGTGACGGTATGACGGACAGTAACTGCACCCGCTTGGCGAGCAATCTCACGAGTGTCATCAGCTGAACCGTCATCTACTACTACGATTAGTTCCAGATTAACGAACGGCAGGGCTTTTACCGCCCGAACAGTCATCCCAATCCGCTCGGCTTCGTCCTTGGCGGGAATAATCACCGCTACCCGCGGGGTTACCTGTTTACCTGGATTTTCATGCATATGTTGCCTCAGTTGCACCTAGTCTTTAGGCTCAAACTTTATGGTTACATTCTAACCATAAATAGGTTACTTCTGAATCGCTTTACCCCTGCTTGAATTAAAAATACAGGTTTATATTTTCGCGGTGCACGTCGTAACTTTGAAACCCGTTAGATAACTATGCCATATCTCATTTTCTTTCTTGTTTTTCACTCGTTTAGTTCCTCAAACCCTATCCTCTGCTGCTAGTGTCGATAAAGAACAGCAGCGGGTTAAACTTAACTAAGTTAGATTTCACTTAGAGGAGGGAGGATTGGGTGGCTGGCTCTGGGCGCATTAAACGTAGACTGTTTCGGCTAGTCGTAACGATTCTTACTCTGACGCTAGTGGCAATCATCAGTGGAGCAGCTTTTTTGTGGTTCCGTTATTCTGCTCGCCAGGCGGCTGCTACCGGTTATTTCAAAACGAAACCGGCATTAGAGGAAGACTTTCAAGCCAATGCCTATGGAATCAGCGCCTTTGTTCCCCTCCTTGGTCAGCAAACCCCACTAGAACCCGTAACTTACGGTGAATACCGCGTTATGGCTGGGGTTACCAAAACTGGCAGTGGAGCCATTGTGCAACTGGCAGAAAACGGCACTTCTAGCTGGTCAGTCGATTTGAACGCCCCCTTAACCGCCTGTGCCCGCCAACCGCTCGGAGGAAAATCAGGAGATAATCGCTTCCTGCCCTGTCTTTACCGCTCTGGTAATGGATCCGGTATCGCCATGGTTGATTTAAAAATGGGCACTGCCAAGTGGATTTGGGAATCTAGCGACTATTACGTAAATATCGCCACCGAAGGCACCCAAATAGTGTTGGTTGGTGACGACCTTTCCCTGCTGCGTCTATCGGAGCAAGGTGAACAATTAACCGAGGGACTGGTTTCCCAAAAGCCCTCTGACCAGCAGTTCCAACCTGATGTTGGCGGATGTAGCCTCGATGGCAACCCTACACGAGAAGCTCCCGAAAGTTTTGAAACTTTCTCACAAACACTTTGGGTTATCGGCCATAAAGGAATCAATTACCTGGTAAATCCGGAAACTAATCAGATTCAAGTGGCAAGCCCCGGAAGAATCATCCGAAATGCTGACGATACTGCCTGGGCACTCAGCCCTAAGGACGGTTGTGTACGCTCCTTCTTTATTCAGCCTCAACGCGGTCATGTGAGCGTCCTACCCGAGGGAACAACCGTGCCAGCTGACAACTCGGGTCACTTGACAGAGATGGTACAAAAGGGCGGAAAGCTCTTTAAAATGGATTGGACGACGCTTCGATCCCTACGGGCGGTTTTTAACGAAAGCGAGATGAAGCTTCAGACCGGCAGCCAAATTTTACAGACCCCGAACGCCCTATATATTGCGAGCAACAAAGAATTGGAATGCTATTCCCGCAAAAATGGCGCGCAACTGTGGTCTTTTAGCGAAAATGTTAAAGATTTACGAATACATCAAGACATTTTGCTATACACCACAGAAAATGGGCAGTTAAAGGCAGTTTCTACCGTCGATGGTATTGAGCTATGGAGTCAGGAAATCTCCGAGAATTCTCGTTTAGAACCCATAAAAGACACTAAACAATTACGCACCCTCAGCCCACAGGGATTACGGGCTTGGGGACTGCACTCCCAGGAAAACTATTCAATTGCTAAAGGCGCTGCGAATCCGATTACCTCAGCAGAACCAGGTCTAACCTTCCCGGTTGATTCCTGTATCCGGGTCAGTAATGTAGATGGTTCTGGCAGCTCCTACCAGGTGAACTTTTCTCGTGTTTCCTGCAAATTAGAGGGCGCAGAAAAGATTGTCCGGGTTATTGATACCGGGCAGATTGAACGGGGGAAAACCGCGAAAGACTACATCAGCAAATGCCTGGAAGATTCTAAGGCTACCAGTGCTATCACGGTAACTAGCGCGATTGCTGACCCGAAAATATCTGCCTTGTGTACCGGTCAAGTAGCCACGGGCACTACACAGGTTCCATCGCGGTAAATCTGGAGAGCCACCTCTTGATGGGCTTGTTTTTTAGATAGCTGCATCTCCAATCCCGCCTCTGCCTGTCCGCTGTATTCTTCGTTTCCGTGATGCCAAGTTACTTCCGCTAAATACTTTCCGCGCCTTACCCGTAAATTATTGGCTCTAGCCGGTATCCCCTGCCCATCAGTACCCATCCTTAAAGCCCCGGGGGCTAAACCAAGCTCTGTTCCGTCCTCGATTTCAATCCCGAAATCTTTTGCTGCTGCCGGGTTTAAAAACGGGCGGTATCCCAGGAAAGATGCAGCTATTTTAGAGCCCGGGTGTGTCCAAATCTGTTCGGAGGCATTGGAAACTAGAACCTGTCCTTTGTCCATGATTACGATTTGGTCAGCCAGCGAAAATGCTTCATCTTGATCATGGGTTACATAGATAACCGTTAGTTTCAGGTCACCAATTATTTGACGCAAAACTATCAAAAGTTCCTCACGCAGGGCTCTATCGAGGGCGGACAAGGGTTCATCGAGCAACAACAGTTCTGGCTGGGCAGCTAGGCAACGCGCCAGAGCCACTCTTTGTGCCTGTCCCCCCGAAAGAGTATCAATCGTCCGATCCTCATACCCCGCAAGCCCTACAGTTTCCAGCAATTCTCGAACTTTCCTGCGCCTTTGGGTTTTAGGAAGCTGTGACAGTCCATAGGCTACATTTCCGAAAACATTGCGATTGGGGAAAAGTTGACCGTCTTGAAACATCATCCCGAAGTGACGTTTGTGTACCGCCACTTGCGCCAGGTTGCGTCCTTGCCACGAAATACTGCCCCCAGCCAAAGGTTCTAATCCCGCAATCGCGCGCAGCAGTGAGGATTTACCGCATCCTGACGGACCTAGTAGCGCCGTAACCGTACCAAGCGGGATGCTTAGACTAACGTCTTTTACCGCCGCTACCTGCCCATATTCGATTCTTGCTTGGGAAATAGTTAAACCGTCCATCAGTATTCACCAACTTTTCTCTTTCGCAGCGCTTCCACCGCGCTCATTATTGCCGAACAGGTCAGACACAGAATTACCGCTGCTGCCATTGCCATTCCGTTTTCGGCCGGCCCCGCACTGCCGGAAAGTTTATAAATCATCACCGGCAAGGTTAAAGATTCGGGAAGTACCAAGAAAGATGCCGCCCCGAACTCGCCAAAACATACCGCGAAAGCAAAACCGAAAGCTACTACCAGGGCACTCCAAATATAGGGACCATCAATAGTAAAGAAAACCCGCAAAGGTCGCGCCCCCAAGGTGGCAGCGGCTTCCCGCAGGCGGGGATTTACGGTTTGCAAAATAGGACGCATTAGCCGGATAACCAGCGGGGAGGCTCCCAGAGCTTGTGCTATTGGC
>CABQYA010000153.1:0-4337 GCA_902468275.1 uncultured Urmitella sp.
CTGATACAGGCTGAGCTGGGCGTTTACCCCCTCCATCTTTAGGTTCCAATGGCCTTTACCTTCCGGAGTGAAACGGTCAGCCAAGGTGCCACCCGGATCTTTGACGGCTCCGTCGACATCCATCACCAGGAAACGGAATTCTGGTTTGGGTTTTTCTTTAGTTTCTGCCGGCAGACTGGAAACATCAGCGGCGCTTAAGAATTTGCCCGGCACTAACCCTTCGGGGGTTTCCTCTAGTTTTACTAGGAAGGGAGAGTCGGTATAACTACGCATATAGTCCAAGAAATAGGGAGACTGTTTACCCACGTGGAACTCGTTTAGAATCACGTGCCCCATCGCCGTAGCAAGTGCCCCATCGGTACCGGGATTAACCCGCAACCATTCATCTGCAAACTTGGTGTTATCAGAATAGTCAGGGTTTATCGACACCATTTTTTGCCCGTGGTAACGCGCCTCGGTCATGAAGTGTGCGTCCGGGGTACGAGTGAGCGGTAAGTTTGAACCCCAAACCAGCAGGTAGGAGGAGTTAAACCAGTCTCCGGCCTCGGGAACATCGGTTTGATCTCCGAAGACCTGGGGGCTGGCGACTGGAAGATCTGCATACCAGTCATAGAAGGATAGGTTTACCCCGCCGATTAACTGTAGGTAACGGGCACCTGCCCCGAAAGAAACCATCGACATGGCGGGGAGCACCGAGAATCCGGCGATCCGATCTGGGCCGTAGTCTTTAATGGTGGCCACATTGGCGGCGGCCACGATTTCTAGGGCTTCCTCCCAGCTGGTACGCACCATTCCGCCCTTGCCACGCGCCGATTTATAGGCGGCGGAGGCTACCGGGTCGGAGGCGACTGCCCGGAAAGCATCTACCGGATCAGGATGGGTTTGCTTTGCTTTGCGGTAGGCATCTAGCAGCACCGAGCGTACATAGGGGTGCCGAATCCTAGTGGGGGAGTATTCGTACCACGAGAACGCGGCTCCGCGCGGACAGCCACGTGGCTCATAGTCGGGCATATCTGGGCCGGTAGACGGATAGTCGACCGCTTGCGCCTCCCAGGTGATTAACCCGTCTTTCACGAACACTCGCCAGGAGCAAGAACCGGTGCAGTTGACCCCGTGAGTAGAACGCACCACTTTGTCATGGCTGAAACGTTGCCGGTAGAACGCATCCGCTTCGCGCCCTCCGACCAGGAACATTTGGCGAGCATCCTGGCTTACCTGCCCGCGCCTAAGCTTCGCACCTAGTTTTAATAACGAAGAACCAGCCATTTTATTTTCCTTTGAGTTTTGTGCTTACTAAGTTTTGCTCCCGAGGACGACGCTGCGCCGTCGGGAATAATTGGTTATCCGGGGAAGGGTGCGTTCTTGCGGGCGTACTGCCACCAACAGAGCGCTGAACCGATAATGCAAAAGACGGTGCAGCCATAGAAGAAGACGGCCGGGGAAATCATGGTGAGGGCTACCGACACTACGAAGGGACCGAAAGATGCTACTGCGGCAGTAAATCCGATTGCGCCGCCTGCTTGGCGAGCGGGCATAATCATCGGCATCTGTTTGAAGGTGCCGGCATTGCCCAGACCAGCGAAGAAGAACATCACTAGCATGGCAATCAGGAAACCGTAAAAGTCGCTCATGCCGCGGGGGTTACTTAGGTAGAATCCGGCGATAGCCAGGGTAATTGCCATTCCCACCCCAGAAATGAAAGTCCAGATTGCTCCGCCCATTTTGTCGCAGAAGGGCCCCCAGACCATGCGGACTACCGAACCAATCAGTGGCCCGAGGAAGGCGAAGGAGGCGCCGGTGACTGCCAGTTTCAGGGGAGATTCGGCACCGTAGTTGTCATTAATGAGCAGACCGAATACTGCCGATAGCCCCGAAAATAGTCCGAAGGTCATCACATACAGCACCGTCATGTACCAGGTGTTGGCGTTGCTGAAGATGTCGAGCTGCTGGCGAATATTGGCTTTAATCGGCACGTCACGTAACAGGGTGAACGACAAGATAGCGGCGACGATGCACCAAGGCACGAAGAAGATTGCGGCGTTAAACACCCAAATACTTGCCCCGTCCGCGGTCTGCTGGGGGCTCATCCAGGTGAGGCCAAATAACGAGAATCCCATTAACAGCGGGCCGACCAGCTGAATAATCGACATCCCGAGGTTTCCGATTCCGGCTTGCAGTCCCAAAGCAGTCCCCGAAAGTCGCTTGGGGAAGAAGTAGCCGGTGGAGGGCATATATCCGGAGAAGGAACCGCCCCCGATGCCGCACATGAAGGCTAAAGATAATAGCCACCAGTAAGGGGTGTTCGGGTTTTGTACCGCAAAGAACCAACCCAACATGGGAATCATATAAAGGATTGAAGACCAGCCCACCAGTTTGCGGGTACCCACGATCGGTGGCAAGAAAGTGTAAATCAAACGTAAGAACCCGCAGGACAGACCGGGCATCGAGGTCAACCAATAAAGCTGTGCCTTGGTGAGGTCGAATCCGATCTCGTTAAGTTTGGGGGCGATTGCGGAGACCAGGAACCAAACACTGAACGCCAAGATTAGGGAATAGGTGGAAATCGCCAGGGTACGCCAGGCAAGACCAGAGTTCCATTTATCCGGATTGTTCGGTTCCCAGTCGGTTAGTACGTATTTAGACTTCTTCGTAGCTTCCATACCTAAAAACTTCCTTTAATACTGGGTAACCTCTGTAGCCTTTCAGATTCTTCCCGCAATTTCCGTGTTATGATGCCTCGCGATAGTATGTGCAGGTTACAGCGATATAGTTTCCTATGATGGTGACCAGGTTTGTGGAAAAATAATTTGGTAATCGCAAGCTTGCATTTGCGTAATTAGTAGAAGGGATTCGCCTTGTCAGTAGACCCGCATGCGCATTTAAAAGAGAAAAAACTGCAAAAATTACGCGGTTGTTCCGCAGGTGCGGTAATAACGGTTTCAGACCGTTGTAAAATCGGCGAACGTCCGGACAAGTCGGGGCCGTTAGCGCAAGAGCTGTTGAGTAAGTACGGAATCAATGTGAATCGAGTGCGGGTAGTGAGCGACGGAATCGAGTCGGTGCAAAACGAAATTCGCGCGGCTATTGCCGAGGGCGCGCGAGTAGTAATCACTACCGGCGGTACGGGGATTACCGAACGTGACCTGACACCGGAAGCAACTGCCCCCTTGCTGGAGGCACGTTTGGACGCGATTGCCTGGCAAATCTGTCAGCAGGGTTTAAAAGCCACTCCGCTCGCGTCACTTTCGCGCGGTCTGGTGGGAATTACCGCTCGCGGCGCCAAGGGCGCGATCGTGGCCAATGCGCCCGGCTCCCGGGGAGGAGTCCGTGACACCCTTAGCGTCCTCGGTCCGTTATTGCCTCACCTTTTAGAGCAGCTAGACCCCGAAGCCTTCCCCCTGGATTAGGTATTCGGTTACGCCCCTAAAGGCGCGGGGAGAAGTTTTTCCTCCTGCCTAGTGCTCAAGGGTCGCGGCCGGTAAAAGATACGAGAGGGGCTTGAGCCGAGCTTGGCGAGGCTCATGGGGCCCCGGAGTGCTTTTACCGAGCCAGACCCTTGCGAGGGAGTAGATTGTTCCGAGCGGGTGCGGTGGGCATAAGAATTTGGAAAACGGCGCTACGTTTTCCAAATTCTTGGGCAGGAGGAGCAATCTACTCCCTCGCGCAAAGAGCAAGGCTATTGGAGGAGCAAGCTGCTCCCTCGCGCATAGGCAAAAGCAATCAACTGCCGCGCTCAACCCGAACCAGCGATCTCACCCAGCTAGCGGGAAATGCGTAGCAGTTCGGTCACCGGGGGAATATCTGCCGGAGTATCCAGGTCGCGGGCATAGTTAGCGGAAATCTCACGGGTGGCAAAACCGATTTCCCCTAGTAATCCCCGCACTGAACGGTTTAGGGGATTAGATTGCGCCATCTCCGTGAGCGCCCTCATAGTAAACGCCCCTAGGACATATTGGGTAACCTCTCCGACTTGCCCTAAAAGAATTTTTTCTTTGCCAGATTCGTCTTCATTCATCTCCTGGAGTTGCCGGCCAAGCTGCCGCAAAGCAAAACCGGAAAGGGGAGCATCTACCGGGCAAACCCCGATAATATCGGAGGGCGAAAACACGAACGAGGCAGATAAACGGTGCCAGCCCGCAACTATCCCGGCTGCCGGTCCCGAACCGGGAGGCTCCTCCATGGTGAGGAAAACTTTTTCGGGAACCTCAACCTCCTCGGGAGCCACCACCACGGTGGGAACCTTCGGCAAGAAAGATAGTGTCCAGCTGATAAGGCGATCCCCGGCAATCAGGAGATCAGGTTTACTGCACCCGCCCAGACGTTTGCCCGTCCCGCCC
>CABQYA010000154.1:0-4315 GCA_902468275.1 uncultured Urmitella sp.
AGCGAGTTATTCGCGATTTGCCGCAAGTCGAACAGGTGGTGGTAGTTGGGGTTCCCGATTCCAAATGGGGTTCTTTGGTGACCGCCGTAATCGAACCGGCAGCTGATGTTGCTCGCCAGCTCCTAAATCCCCAGCATAATCTGGAAGTTAAATCCGAAAATTCACCTCTGTTCTCTCAGCAACCAAAAGTCAAGGTTGATTCCGAGAAGGTTCGAAAATTAGCGGGTCTACCCGCTGAAGGGGAAGAAGATTCCTCTGCACAGCTAACCCCCCTAGAGGCAGCAATGGCTGCCATGGCGGCCAAAATCAGGGGAGCCGATGTCGATGTGGTTGCCGCCGCCGAGACCGGACAGTTACCAGCGGGAATCTACGAGGTAGCCCGGGGTACAGCGAACCCTACGGAACAGGGAGAAATATATTTCCCCACCGCCAATAGTGGGCAAGCAGCCTCAGTGGGATTACCTGAGGACTTGGACGGTGATATGGAGGAAATGGAGATTGCGGCGGCAAAGATACCGGCAGATACGCAACGCGGTGACCGAGGCGATTACCCTCATAAATCAACTATTCCGACCGAGGACGAATCAGAACCTTCTACAGATTTAGCTATGCTGGTACGTTCGCTGGTTACCGGGCAGCTAGACCGGGCACACGCTCCCCGCGCCCTCGTTCTGGTAGACAAAATCCCGCTCGACCTGAAAGGAAACCCAGATCGCGGTGCCTGTCGGGACTTGGCGGCGCGCCGGGTGTCAGCCGGGGAAGCCTGGATTAGATAGCCCCAATAGGGGACAGCCACCTGTGTAAAGGACACGCGCTAACGCTGGGTGCGTGAATACTGCGAGACTTAAATCGGAATTTAAAGAAAGGAATCTAGTAATCCATGGCTACTGGTTCGCAATGGATTGAAGCTGCCCGTCCTAAAACTCTGCCCGCGTCCTTAGCACCGGTAGTAATGGGAATAGGGGCGGCTATTGGTTTACAGCAAGCCTCGATAGGTAAATCTCTGCTCGCCCTACTGGTTGCGTTAGCTTTCCAGGTGGGAGTGAACTTCTCTAATGATTATTCCGATGGGATTCGCGGAACCGATGCGAGCGGGAAACGGGTTGGCCCTACCCGCCTTACCGGGCAGGGCTTAGCTGCCCCCAAAGCGGTACTAGCCGCCGCTATCAGCTGCTATCTTTTGGCGGCGATATCTGGTTTGGGGCTGTGTATTTGGTCAGGAAGCTACCTGTTGATTCTGCTCGGAGCCTTGGCGGTGCTAGCAGCCTGGTTCTATACCGGTGGCAAACATCCTTACGGCTATCTGCCTGGGATTTCGGAACTCATGGTATTTGCTTTCTTTGGCTTATTAGCTACCGAGGGCACTATTTGGGTGCAAACCGCCTCTCTTCCTTGGCGTACCTGGGCAGCGGCCAGCGGGATTGGGTTGCTTTCTTGCGCATTGCTATTAGTGAACAATCTTCGCGATATTGCTGGCGATCGCCAAAGCGGAAAAAATACGCTAGCGGTGAAGTTGGGAGATAAGGTCTCAAGATACCTGTTTGCTATTTACCTCTATGTAGCACTGATTTTGGGGGTAGTCTCATTTAATCTTCGCTGGATTGCAATAGTGTTCGGCGTGGTAATGGCAGTTTTGATGAGTCTGGCAATGGGGTCAGTGTTGCGCGGGGCTAGCGGAAAAGAACTAATAAAAACCTTGAAGCAAGTGGGGCAAATCACCTTAATTTATGGGGTGGCTATCGGTTTAGGATGGGCCTATCTGGGGCTATAGGTGGCTAAAAGCTCGGTTGTTGCTAGGCTTGAGAACATGGTTGCGGTAGTTATTACCCTGGTACAAATTCTGCTAGCCGTGTATGCGCTGGTGGATTGCTTACGCACAGCTAAAACAGATTTACCTGGGAGGCTGCCACGGGCATTCTGGTTGCTAATAATTATTCTGTTACCGCTACTCGGCCCCTTAGCCTGGATTGTTATTTCCTGGGCTAGTAAAGCCGAAAGCTCTGATGGGAGAGTCGAAATCCCTAAAAATCCGCTAGAAATCTTCCGGGGTAGCACCGAGCGTTCCGAATCGCGCGAACCGGAGATACCGCAAGCTCCTGACGATAACCCCGATTTCCTGTTCTCGATTGAGGCAAAAATGCGGCGTGAACGTCTGGCGCGCGAGGCGGAAGAAGAAGCCAAAAAACGTGCCGCGAAAAACCAACCCCCTGCCGCTAATGACCAAAAATCCACCGGCAGCGTTGAAAATAACATTGCGAGTGAAGATATATCCCCCGCGCCGGAAGGTGACGAGGGCGAGACCAATCCGGGCAGCAACCCCCCGGAAGAAGCGTCCTCCCCGGAATAAAGCTCTACCGCTTCAACCGGGCTACATTCCTAAGGTGTAGCCCGATAAAAATAAATCCAGCTAGGCAGGGTCTAGTTACCTTGATTTAAAGCGGCAGCCGAAGTGCCAGGCACCATATCGCTGGCGCGAGCGAGCAAAGGCGCTGCCGGTTCACAATAATCCAAAGAAATCAAGGTATTACCAAGGAACGTTAGAGAAGTCAGAGAAGCGAGGGAGCATTGACGCCGGTTAGGCAGATGCGCAAGCGGGCGACCCTCCACAAAAAGGCGAAAAGCCCAGATAGGAAGCTGGTGAGAAACCAGCAAGATTTCCCGGATTTGCGAACCATCATCCGAGTGTCCCAAGCGGGAAGAATCCTTAATCGGCGAATGTAAAGCTGAACGCACCGCCTCCCTAACCCTACTGGCTTGAACCGCATAAGGCTCGCACCAGGACGGACGCAGCACGTTACGGTAACGAGGCCAGTTCCGCGGGTGAAACAGGGCGGCGCGGTTGCCATTGACCACTTCGCCCTCAAACATATTCATAGATTCGAGCAGACGCTTGTCGGTGCTAATCGGCAAATCAAACAGTTGGGAAGCCGGAGTTGCTGACTCTACTGCTCGCTCTAGGGGAGAAGAGATAATCGCCTCTAAATAAGCCCCTTTTTCCAATAGATATTCCGCGCTCATCTGCGCCATTTGCTTGCCCAAGTCGCTTAGATGGTAACCGGGTAAACGTCCATAAAGAACCCCGTCAGGATTATCCACTTCCCCGTGGCGCATTAAATGAATCGTGGTCAGCTTCTGCATAGACACCACTCTAACAAACCAATCTTGCATAAGACTGGCTGCGAGTAGCCCCGCCAAATAGGTAGGGTAGAGACGTGAAAGCGAAAACGAGAGTAGCAGCCTTCTTTGATGTAGACGAAACTGTAATTCGGGGAGCCAGCTCTTGGATACTCACCCGCGAGCTGTTCCGCCACCGATTCTTTGGGGTATCCGACCTGTTCTTCGCAGCACGGCACGCTTTCATGTACGTTGTGCTGGGCGAAGATCAAAATCGTATAGAACAGGTAAAAAATCGAGCTTTGCGAGTGATGGCGGGGCATTCCCGTCAAGAGATAATGGCAATCTCGGAGCAGGTATGCGATTTATTAGAGAAAAAACTGTTCCCCCAGGCGCAAGGGTTAATCAAACGCCATTTGGCTGCCGGTCACGATATTTGGTTGATTTCAGCCGCACCCGCAGAGCTACCGCAAATGTTGGCCGAGCGCCTGGGGCTAACCGGAGGTATCGGTACCGAGATTGCGGTTAAGGACGGTATTTACCAACCACAGCTCGCATCTGAGCTAATGCATTCCCAAGGAAAACGGGAAACAGTAATGGCATTGGCTAATGAACGGGGCTACGACCTTACCCAATGTTTTGCCTATTCAGATTCCGATAATGATATGCCTCTGCTGACTTTAGTGGGTAAACCCTCGGCGATTAATCCTGATATTTGGTTGCGGGTGCGGGCATTTCAACGCGGCTGGCCGGTGATAGATTTTAGGCGTCGCTCGCGAATCAGCAAGATTCTCCAAAAGTTTAAGGCTAGGCGGCGAGGACTGGAACTTAAAGGATTAGATCAATAGGTGGAAACTGAGACTATTTCTGACTAACCTGGCAGATGTCCTATTTGGAAGGAATCATTTTGACTAACAACGATTCAAAGTTAGCGGCTGGTTTAGATAAGCAGCCGGACGAGGTCTCCGGAATGTTCGATCAGGTTGCCGCCCGTTATGACATGACAAACGATTTTATGACTTTTGGGCAACACCGGATTTGGCGGCGCTGCCTGTCTAAAGTTGTGGCTGCGCGCCCAGGGCAGATAATTTTAGATATTGCGGCTGGTACCGGTACGTCCTCACTCAGTTTTTATCGTGCGGGAGCCGAGGTAACTTGTTGCGATTTTTCTCCCGGTATGGTGGCGGAGGGCAAAAAACGG
>CABQYA010000155.1:0-4247 GCA_902468275.1 uncultured Urmitella sp.
TCGGCTACGAAAACCTCGGCGGCCGCTGCCTCTACCCTTAGCTCAACTGTGGTTTCCAATGAGGATACTCCGCAACCAGATGACACAGAGAGCGCAGTTTACGATATTGAAAAAGTTCGCGCCAGCGAACCGCGCACCATCACCGGGCCGGCTCTGTTATGCCCGGTAGAGATTTCCTTAACCGCAGACGAGGATGTGCTGCTCACTTTAGATACTGCGGTAGAAGTATGGCCCCCGCTAGAAGCTGCACTGCGTGAAAAAGGCGAACAGGGTGAAATCGTTTCCATATTGCAGGGATTGCAGACAGAGGTCGCATTTAGCCCTACGAACGCATTGCATGAGCTGCGCCGTTTGGGATTGCGACACCTGCTGGGATTTGACCTGTATGATTCTTTGACTGTCGGACAGTATCTGCACCCCTTATCTAACCTGGTAAAAGACTTTTCGCTTAATAAAGATTTATTGCAACACTCACCGGTAGTCGCAGCGCTGTGCGGAGATGTCCAGGCTGCGGGAGCGGTTCTGTCCCCACTGCCCGATCCGGTAGTAACCGACCGTGACCCCTTGGCAGAACACGGAGTTGGCGACCTGGATCCCGCTCAACACAATGTGCTAGATGCGGTCGCTTCCGGGGCAAACTTGCTCTTAGATGCGCCCCCAGAATCAGAAGTTACCTCCACAGTGGCAGCGATACTTGCTGATGGAGCCAGCGCGGGAAGAACCATAGCCTACGTTCCGGGAGCGCGCCGTCGCCTGCAACAGGTATTTGCGGTTCTCGGGCGTTTAGGTTTAGACAGCCTCACCTTGGATTTATCTAATCGCAGCCGGTGGCGCGATATTGTACCCGCAAAGCTGCTAGAAACTCTTGGCACTGCGATACCCGCAATAGATACCGAAGCGGAAGCTGCCACCACTCAGATGCGTAACGAGCTTTCCCAAATCCGTTCCCAACTGGGCGGATATATGGAGCAATTGCATTGTAAACGTGACCCCTGGCAAGTCTCCGCCTATGATGCGCTCCAGGTGTTAGCAGATTTAACTGCTATGAAACCTGGGCCTAGAACCAAAGTGCGTTTCGATTTAGAAACTTTGCATCATATTGCCTCAGATGGGGCAAAACGGGTTCAAGAGCTACTGGCACAAGCCCAGCGAGAAGGAATATTCTCGCAAACCCGAGCCACTAACCCTTGGTATTCGGTGGTGGTGTCTTCGCCAGAAATGGTTGATACCGCCGTTGATGGCGTTAATCAATTGGCAGGTAGAACCTTGCCGCAAGTACGCGCGGATATTGACCGAACACAAAAAGAAACCGGTTTACGCCGAGCCACTACCCTCAACCAGTGGCATGATCAGTTGAAAATGCTTGACGGTTTACGCGAAGCAATGGATGTTTTCAAACCCCAGGTTTTTGAACGTTCAGCAGCCGATATGGTGATTGCGACCGCGACCAAGAAATGGCGTAAAGAACGCGCCCTGAACATGAAAGAATCCCAGCGTCGTCACCTGGTAAAACAGGCTAAAGATATGGTGCGTCCGGGACGTAAAGTCGAAGATTTGCATCGGGAGCTAATCCGGGTACAACAGCAAAGACGGATTTGGCGTGAATATTCTCCTGGCGGGGGCTGGCCGGTACTTCCTGGTCGCCTCGACCAGATGCAAAAAGCTGAGGAAGCACTGCGTACTCATCTTTCTCAACTGCAACCCTTCTTTTCAACTGGTTTTGGTGTTTTATCAGAAATGCCGCTAGATAAACTAGCCAGTTTGATGGATAGCCTTTCAGCAGATGAAAAAGGTGCTCAAAGACTGCCCCAACGGGTAGCGATTTTGAAAGAGCTACACGATTTCGGGGTAGACGAGCTGGTAGAAGATTTACGCGCCAGAAGAGTCCCTGCCGATTTAGTGCGCATGGAGCTAGATTTAGCCTGGTGGGCTTCGGCTTTGGCGGAAATGCTGCGTCTTGATGATAGACTCGCCCACTTTGACGGTGAACATTTAGAAGAACTAGCTGCCAGCCTACGAGAACTAGATCTTGCTCAAGTTAATTCGCTCTCTGCTCAAGTTCTAGAACATATTCAGCGCCAGGTGGCAAAACTGGTGGAATCACAAACTGAAAACATTGCCGACTTAGAGCAGGTTCTCAAAGATGCACGCACCGATTTACCAGAAATAATCGGACAATTCCCGATTGTGGAACGTCTGCGTCCTATCCGGGCTATCCCGCCAGTGATGATACCGCAGATTCTTGGTAATGATCATCCGGTAGATTTGCTGGTCTTAGACGGGATAGAAAACGCCAATCTAGCGGAAGTTATCCCGGCAGTTGCTCGCGCTAAACAAGTGGTAGTTGTAGGAGATGTACGTCGTAGTGAACAGGGGACCGTATCAGATTTCGCCGGTATATTCCCACAGCTAACTGCCCCTCCTACCCGCAGTCGGGTAAACGAATGGGTAGCCTCATTCCTAGCTGAACACAACTATGGACGAGACGTGATGCCAGTAACGGTCCCTCGTCCTTCCCGTCCGGTCACTTTAACCGTAGTTGATGGCAGAGGAATGCCCGCGATAGGGGCACAATGTGTAGAAACCTCTTCACAAGAGGTTGAAGAGGTCGTGCGCCAGGTATGCCAGCACGCCGCGAACCAACCGAAAGAATCTCTAGGGGTAGTAGCCTTAACGGTCAAACATGCGCAACGAATTAGCGCTGCTATCATGAGTGAAGTTGCCCGCAACCCCAAACTAGATAAGTTCTTAGCAAATAACCAAGAAGAACCATTCGTGATAGTAGATGCCGCCGGAGCAGCCGGTTTGCGCCGAGACCACGTTATTTTATCGATTGGTTTTGCGAAAACTCCTCACGGACAGGTGCTACATAATTTCGGGGTAATATCAGCAGCTGATGGCACTGCGCTACTGGTAGATGCGCTATCTATGGTACGTAAAGAGCTGTCACTTATTTCCTCAATATCCGCGCAAGCAATTGATTCCCAGCGGCTTCATAGCGCCGGCTCGAAAATGCTGTATGACCTGCTGCAAGCTGCCCGCTCACAGTCGCAAACTGTAGGTCCAGTCCAGGCAGCTCAAGCAATGGGCGAAGAAGAATCGCAACCTGACCGCCTCCTATTAGATCTTGCAGAAAGACTATATTCGGTGGGATTAACCGTAATCCCAAATCTGGGGCCAAAGAACGGTATGCGGATTCCTTTAGCGATCGGGCATCCCGATTATCCAGATGAATTGTTGGTCGCAGTGCTCACAGATAACCCCGACTATGTGGCAGAAAAATCTTTACGACGTCGCGAACGGCATTGGCTTGACCGGCTTAAAGAATATGGTTGGGTAGTCAGCATGGTTTACTCTACCGCCGTATTTATGGATCCGGCGGCTCAAGCCCAACGCCTACTTGACCTAGTGGTAGATGTAGTTGAAGAACGCAAGAAAGCTCAAGCCCACCGCCAAGTTGCAGCTTCTCCTGTTCCCGCTGGTGAACCGGCTGTGCAAGCTCCTTCCGCGGAGCTTTCGCCGGCGCTTGCGCCGATGCCAGAAGAAGACGATGCTCCGAATCGCTCCGTCAAACGACCTCCGCTTTCTAGAGGATTACCGCTAACTGCATATGGAGATGATCAGCTTGATGATTTGTTAGCCTGGATTCGTTCCGATAGCAAAGGGCGCAGCCTGGATGAGGAAGTCGATTTACTTTTTGCTGAATTAGGTTTGCAACGGCGTGACAGCCAGGTAGACGCGATATTGTCAAACGTGGTAAAGCGAAACAGCTAGCTATGAAACATCCGGCGGTACGTACCTACAGTGAGGTTGATTGTATCCGTATGCGAGAGGGGAAACCTACCTCCTGGCAGGAAAGTGTTGATTCTGTCTTTGACGAGGACGAGGCTTGCGATACTGAGAGTCATCGCGAGGTGGATTATCTATCCGAAATGCCACCGCATTGGCGTGAACATAATCAGTAGCTCGGTTCGGGGCTGGCTCGGTAAAAGCACTCCGGGAATCCGGGTTCGATAACCGGGGTGCGCGGGGGAAAGCTTGTCCTCCCGCCCAAGAATTCGGAAAACGTAGCGGCGTTTTCCGAATTCTTATGCCCACCGCGCCCACTCGGATAAAACCCAGGCTCCCCGCTCGCTGGTACCACCTAAGTAAGGGGCTATACGGGAACAAGAACCGCCAGATACCCACCTAGCCTGCTCGGATAAAACTTCTCCTCCGCGCAAGGGGCATAGCTGGCGCGAGATTCT
>CABQYA010000156.1:0-4183 GCA_902468275.1 uncultured Urmitella sp.
GGTTCGCTCTAAACTATCCAGCACGTCCTCGCAATCATCAATAATCAATGTCCCCGATAGCTGTCCCCGGCAAGCCCTTTGCAAGGTTTCCAAGCTTACCTGGGGGCTGGTAGCAATAGTTCCCGGCCAGGAAGCGCGGCGAATAGCGTGAAAGGAAGAACCGAAAAACTCGCGAATAGAAGGACAAATAACATGAACTTCCTCTCCCGCATTAGCCAGCTGTAGTGCCAGCATTAAAGCTAAAGAAGTCCGACCTGACCCCTTTGAACCCACCAGGTGAAGAGAAAAAGGCAACGAAACCGTTAAGGGAGCAGTGTTTTGACGGCTGGGGTAATCTCCTAAGCCTAACGTTGCGCCCTTAGAGGCAGGGGGCAGTTCAGAAAGGGAGATCTTTGGGGGAAGAGGTGGAGCCCAGGGAATACGAGGCGGGCAGGTAGGCTTCCAGCTCAACCGACATAAATGCGTGATGGTTTCAATCTGGGAAGCCTCGGAAATCCAAGCAAATTGTAGGAGCTTTCCCGCCGCTTCTCTCGCAGATTTTATCCAGGCACGTCCAGCAATTGCCGGCAGTTGCGCGCTGCGTCCATCTCCTAGAATGTCGCAAGAATCTGCCGTTTCTAGCACCCGCAAACAAACTCTTAACGCCATATTAGATTTGATCTGACCATCAACTATTCCTGCCGGGCGTTGGGTAGCTAAAACTAAATGAATCCCTAAGCTGCGTCCTAAAGTTGCCAGCCTAATCAAGGAATCCAATAAATCAGGGTGATCGGTAGCTAATACTCTAAACTCATCAACTACCACCACAATCCGGGGGTGAGAGAGACTTTTGTGTTGCTCCCGATACTTGATTTCTGCGTTTAATGACAATAGGGCACGTCTGGTAAGGGAAGGCTCTAAATCAGTTAAAATCCCTAGGACGTGGGGAAGAGCTTGCAGTTTCTTAAAAGCGTCCCCGCCCTTGTAGTCAATTAACACATATTGCAGTTTGCTGGGAGGATGTGCCAGCGCCATCGAGATTAACCAGGTAGTTAAGGCTGCTGACTTGCCGGAACCGGTAGTACCCGCTAGCAGCGCGTGCGGACCGTCTTTTATCAAATCCAGGTAAACAATCTCAGTAACATCTTTAGCCACTGGAGCGCGCAAAGAGTCGGAACGATTCCAAGTATTTTTGATTTTGGCTATCGGATTATCGTCGTCCAATACCTCTTGCCACAAGCATCTAAAGGGAACTTGCTGCGGTAGCTGGGTGCTAGCAGCTGTGTATGTGGTGCTCACCAGGAACTGCCACCAAATAGAACTGGGTAAATCTGCGTTAAAGGTTGCGCGCTGCCCATTAGGTACCGGCACTATTCTATTTGCCCACACGGGAGCTTCGCCGGGTGAATTTGCCCAAGTTACGCAAATGTCCCCAGCTGAAGATAAAGGTGTTCTATCAGGTGGAACCACAATTACCCGGTCACAATTACCGTGGGCATCTTCAGGATTGATGCTCTCAGGGGGTTCGCCTGTCACAGGGGAAGTAAGGGAATCCAAGCGATATTTAGATTCTTCTTGCCAAGCGATTTGCCCCGCCCACCAAAAGGCGCGTTCACGGGCATATCTACCGGTAAAACAGAGTTTATCTCCACTATGGGCGCGAACTACCTGGTGGGGACTTACCCACGCGCCCACTTGCTGCTTTGGGTTAGAAGCAAAGGGACGCGCATTAGGGCAGCTACTTTGAGTAGCGGTCAGTAATAGTTGCGCGGGACTCACTGGACGTGGACGACGATAAAACCAGACCCCAACGGTAATCAGCAGGCAAACCCCTAAGATAATGCCACCCCAGGTGTGGGGAATGTGTAGTATCGAGGCTAATGAGAGTGGTAGGAACAGGAACATCGGTAGGAACAACCACTGTCGCCAAGAGGCAGCATTAAACTGGGCTCGCGGAGGTGAAACGGCGAGCACCCGAGGACGTTTGGCAACTTTTAACACCGTGTTTCCGGCTCTAATACGCGAGGAAGCTCCCAGTTCTTGTTGAAAACGCAACCTGGTAAACGGAGAAACTACGCGGCCGCGAAAAGTGCCGTTACTAGAGCCCAAATCACGCACCCAAATCTTCCCTGATTTATTAATAAAGAGGACGTGCTCGCGCGAAACGGCTTCATCAGCTAACTCGGCTCGTCCTAGGCGGCAGTAGGAGTGGTTTAAGGGCAGCACTATTCCGGCAGCCGGGCCACGCTCTACCTGTAAATGACAGGGAGCTGCTAAGGCATCTTGCACTGATTTGGTTGCCACTTTGTCAATCTAGCTACCAGAGCGCTTTGCTTGCCACCTTTTCTATCTCCCTGTGGATAACTTGATTATTGAGGAGGGAAACTTTTTAGTTTCTAAATAAAAGGGGAAAATAAAAGCTATGACGAGCGAATATGAGCATGAACTACATAAAGCGCAAAAACAATGGCAAGACCTGGTTAAACAGATTAATCAAGCCCGAGTTGAATACTATGACCGTGACCGACCCACCCTCTCCGATGCTCGTTATGATGAGCTATTTCGCCAGTTAGAAGACTTAGAGGGACGATTCCCGCAATTAGTAAACCCAGATTCTCCAACCCAAACCGTAGGGGGGAGTGCGCAAAAAACCTTTACTTCGGTAAAACACCTAGAACGTATGGCTTCCCTAGACGACGTTTTTGATACCGAAGAAGTATCGAAATGGTATCAGCGAATGTCGCAGGCAACTGGGAAAGAAAATCCCCAGGTTAGCGCGGAAGTAAAAATCGATGGCTTAGCGGTTAATCTTACCTATCGGAACGGGAAGCTGGTCTTGGGAGCTACCCGCGGAGATGGCAGCGTAGGTGAGGACGTGACTGCCAATATCCTTACCATCAGCAATATTCCCCGAGTTTTACAGGGGGAAGTTGTGCCGGAGATATGTGAAATCCGCGGAGAAATCTATTTCCCACTGGCGGCTTTTAAACAGTTAAATGAACAGCGCAGCAGGGAATGGGAAGAATATAACCAGGCAAAAAAAGCAGGTAACCTTGTGGCTTGGCGCGCCCAGCGACAAAAATCTGATCTTTCCACCAAGGTGGAGCCACCTTTTGTTAATCCTCGTAACGCAGCCGCCGGTTCGCTGCGGCAAAAAGATTCGCAAATAACCGCTACTCGTCCTTTAGCGTTAATTGCTCACGGAATCGGAAAAGTTAGCTGGAAGCAATCGGATTTAGAGGCAGGCTTCAACCCACCAGATACCCAAATGCACTGGTATGGCCAGCTTCGACAGTGGGGATTGCCGGTCAGTGACTACACTAAATCCCTAAGCGGTCTGGCAAATATTCAGCGCTACATTTCGAGTGTTGGTAAACAACGTCCCGATATTAGCCACGAAATAGACGGGGTAGTGCTGAAAATAGATGACCTTAAAACCCAAGATGAAATGGGCTTTACCCCGCGCGCTCCGCGCTGGGCGGTTGCCTATAAATTTCCGCCGCAAGAAGTTCACACCAAACTGGTAGATATCCGAGTTGGGATAGGGCGCACCGGCAGGATAACCCCCTACGGGGTAATGGAAAAAGTGCTGGTAGATGGGTCTAATGTGGAGCGAGCAACCCTCCATAATCCTTATGAGGTGCGCCGGAAGGGCGTGAAAATTGGCGACACCGTGGTGCTACGCAAAGCCGGGGACGTGATTCCCGAAATCGTATGCCCGGTAGTGGATTTACGAGACGGTAGTGAAATCGAATGGCAAATGCCAAATACCTGTCCCTCCTGCGGTAGCGAAATTCGGCCTGAAAAGGACGGAGACAAGGACTTGCGTTGCCCTAATCAGCGCCATTGTCCCGAACAGATAAAAGAACGAGTTATTTTCTTAGCTTCGCGAGGGGCACTAGACATTGAAGGGCTGGGGGAACAATCTGCGGCGGCGCTGACTATGCCCGAGGCTAATCGTCCCCAGGTTATTTCCGCCCTCTGCCAAGGTAACGCAGTAATGGTAGCGGATAAGTTTGTATATATTCCTACTGGTAAAATGGGGTTCGAGGTTGATAGTACTCAAGTTGAATCCCTGCTGCCGTTACCGCAAAAAGCAGCCCTGCCTCTAGAATCAAGATTATTTGATTTAGATTCTGCCCAGTTACTTACCGTAAAGACTTGGAATCAGAAACTGGTTACTAAAGCTGACCGTCTGAAGCTA
>CABQYA010000157.1:0-4165 GCA_902468275.1 uncultured Urmitella sp.
CCGCCACCGCGGTACTCCTTGGGTTAGGGATGCGTTACACAGAACTCGGGTATTTCCGCAGTCGATAAGCACCGAGCCTTCAGCTTGCTTTGCCCATCCTCGGGTAATCTTTAACGGTCGCATCTGGTTAAAAGCGCGCCCATCGGCGCGGGTAAACTTTTCACTACTCACCTTGCCGATTATACGTGGAGAGCTTTTTTCTAGCATTGCGAAGTCAAATAGCTCACCTTAGTCTGCAGTTTTGACTTACCGGAAACCGCTTGCTGATGCCTAAAGGAGGGAAAACAGTTAGGTTAGAAGATATGAACACTCCAGCTCTGTCACGTTCCTACATTGATTTGGATACCGGATGTCGCCAATTCGTGCACGTTCCCAGTTTGTTACGGGAGGGAACCACCGAGGTTTTTGCGGTATCAGATAAACGTCGGGTGCTGATGGAATTACCTAAAGGGGTGAGTGCCGGTCAGGAAATACTGGCTAGTCGCTCCCATATAGATGCGCCCTTAGGGTCGGGCTATTTGCATCGTCTTGGAAGTGAAGAACGCGAAATGTTAGGGCAGATTCAGTCCTGGGATGAGCGTTTTAACCAGGGTAAAGCCTGGTATTTAGGTCGCAATGGCGCAACTTCTCGCGTGGTCTTGTTTATTACTGATGCGCAGCTGAGCCGAATCGCGGAATATACCACCAGCTCCTTAAAACTAATGCCCCTGCGTCAAGTGGGTGCATTTTTAGTTGCAGAGGACGCGGCAATAGCTGCGCACGCGGTTTGTCTATCGGTTTGGCATTCCTATATGAGTTTTTGTTCTCGCTGTGGCGCAAGTTTAACCGTCGATGCTGGGGGCTGGGAAATGCACTGTCCTGACTGTGCTTTCATCAGTTATCCGCGCCAAGATCCCTCTATCATTGTCGCGATTCGAGATGATAGCGACCGCCTCCTCCTTGCCCATAACACCGCTTGGAGCAGTGATTTTTATTCAATAATTGCCGGATATGTAGAGGTAGGGGAATCTCCAGAAGGAGCGGTACGTCGCGAAAGTGCAGAAGAAGTAGGTCTAGAAGTTGATGATATTCGTTATCTCACCTCCCAGCCTTGGCCGTATCCTCGCTCACTAATGCTGGGCTTTTCTGCTCGCGCCCGCACGCCCTATTTCATCTTGGATTACACCGAAATAGATCGCGCTATGTGGGTTTCTCGCGCCGAATTTAAACAGTTAGTTGCAGGAAAAGAAATTAGTCCTCCCGGTCCGGCAACTATTGCCTCGAACCTGATTGAAGATTGGTTAGGTCAGACAATTGTTCGCCCTGATACCCGTTATCTTTAAGGAAAAAACGTGCAACCGGCAGAAGAACTACTAAAGCATCTAGACCCCGACCAGGCGAGTGCCGCTCGGGCTTTGCGCGGTCCAGTATGTATCAGAGCTGGGGCGGGTACCGGTAAAACCCGGGCAATCACCTACCGCATAGCCTATGGGGTAGAAAGCGGGGTCTATGACCCTTACTCGGTGTTAGCGGTTACTTTCACTACCCGGGCGGCTGCCCAAATGCGCAGTCGGCTGCGTTCTTTGGGGGTTGAGGGCGTGCAGGCTAGAACCTTTCATTCGGCCGCGCTTAGGCAGCTTAAATATTTTTGGCCCACCGCTGTTGGGGGACAGTTGCCGAAAATTATGGAATATAAATCTTCCCTGGTAAAGGCGGTAGCTTCCCGCTTAGGTTTACCGCACGATAGAGCCGCATTGCGCGACTATTCGGCTGCAATAGAGATGGCGGCAGTATCTATGGTTCAGCCCAGCGAATATGAAAAATGGGTGAAACAGGCAGGAGTGCAGCCACCGGCGGGAATATCGACCTATGATATGAGCGATATTTTGCGTTTATATGCGGAAGTTAAACGGGAACGCTCAGTTATTGATTTTGAAGATGTGCTGGCTTTGACCTGTGGCATGATTGAGGAAAGAGCCGATATTGCCGCTCAGATTCGCCGGCAATACCGGTTTTTTATAGTTGATGAATATCAAGATATTTCTCCGCTACAAAAGCATTTACTGGACTTATGGTTAGGGGAAACAAATCGGGATTTATGCGTGGTCGGGGACGCGGCGCAAACCATTTATTCTTTCGCCGGTGCTAGTCCTGACTATCTAGTGAGATTTGCGAGCGAATATCCGGGAGCTAAAACCGTTACCCTTTCGCGTGATTATCGTTCCACTCCTCAAATAGTTTCTTTAGCTAATGGAGTGGTTTCGCGTGATAAAGAGACTAATAGCCAGGCTGTAAGGCTCACTTCCATGCGCGAATCAGGCAAAGCGGTGCGCTATGAGGTATATCCCGATGATGAAGCTGAGGCGTATGCGATTGCGAAACTGGTTAAAGAGCGAATAAACGAGGGCGTATCTACCAGCCAGATTGCTATCTTGTTTCGTACTAATGCCCAGTCGAGCCTGTTTGAAGCCGCTTTGGCAAGAGAAAATATCAAGTATTGTGTACGCGGAGCCGATGGTTTCTTCAAACGCCCCGAAATAGCTTCTCTAATGCAGCAAGCAAGTATGATAGCCCGCCGCGGAGCCAAAGGAAACCTCGGAGAAATCATAGCGGAACTAGCTCGTCCTCTGGGGTGGTCAAATAAAGCTCCCGATACCCAAGGGGCGGTATTAGAACGTTGGGAAGCTCTAAATACCCTGGTAGCGCAAGCGCAGTTACGAGAAGCGGCCGGTTTAACCCTCGTCTCGCTCTTACAGGAATGGCAAGAACTGGCCAATGCGCAACTAGATCCGGCCGGAGGAGGGGTTACTTTAGCATCTATTCACTCCGCTAAAGGCTTGGAATGGAACACGGTTTTCCTGGCGGGCGTTAGTGAGGGGTTAGTGCCAATCACCCAGGCAAAAACGGTCAAAGAGTTAGCAGAAGAGCGCCGCCTAGCCTATGTGGCGGTTACTAGGGCACGAGATGAGCTTTTCATCAGTTACGCCCAGAAACGTAGCCTAGACCGGAAAGCTAGCCGAACTTGCTCCCGGTTCTTTTCGCCAGTTTGGCCAAAAGAAGAAGTGGTAAAAAGCTCTCTTGCCCCGGTCAAACGCACGGCGACTAAAAGTTTTCTAAACCAGGCTAGTCACCAGGAGCGGGAATTATTTGAGCACCTTAGGCAATGGAGGTTGCTGCTTGCCAGTTCGCTCGAAAAACCGGCATATACGGTACTTTCAGACACTACCCTTAGAGATATTGCTACCGTTAAACCTCAAACCCTTAAGCAACTGTCATTACTGAGAGGAATCGGTCCTGTAAAGTTAGATAAGTTTGGAGCCGCGATTCTAAAAGTTGTGCGCGGCGAAGATCCGAACCAGGTTGCCGCTTCTAACCTGGACCACCTGAAAGACTAGGATTTTACGCACCCGCATTTGGGGTGGGGATACCATTTCCTCACTTGGGGAAGCGGATCGGCAGGATTGAAAACCCAAGAGGCTCCCACCAGCGAGATTGGTAGACCAGATAGGTAGTTCAGGATTTCTCGCGTGGCAAAGGCGCTCGCGTATTCAGCTAGAGAAGTGTCTGCCATTACCGGTTCGGCACTCGCAAGCTGGGATGCTAATAGCGGCCATTCCGGGTCTATTTCCCGCTTCGCTAAGTGCTGACAGTGCAAGCAGCAGGTTCTACCGGGGATAAAAAGTGGACCGACTTCTATCTCGGTTTCGCGTTTAATAATAGGCAAATGGGGGATTGAACTGCGGATACAGGTTTTTGCCCAGGCGGGATTGGTTAGATACGAGCAGATTGCTATTTCTAAAGTGACTGGGCGGTTAGGAAGCTGCTTATTGACTCCTAGTACCAAAGGAGCAACATCTTGACGCATAGCCCCTAAATAGTTGTCTTTATAGACGCATAAATCACGAGTTTTCACCGGGGAAGAGTCGCGCAGGATTAAAGAATCAATTCCGCAAGCCACTAACTTGCGAGCTAGGGTAATCCCCAGTGGGCCAAGACCGCTGATTCCCACCAGTGAGCGTTTACGCGCCTTAATTAATTCATCAGAGCCATATAGATGGAATGCGCAAGCGCAATCCCCATCGGGAACCTGATGTTTGGCAGTCAGACCCCCATCTGCCAGTAAGCGTAAGATTTCGTTTACTTCTTTCTTGTTCTCTGGGAAACGCCTCTCTAAATGAGAGTTATA
>CABQYA010000158.1:0-4164 GCA_902468275.1 uncultured Urmitella sp.
CCGCTTTGCTGGTACCGTCCCATTAGGCGCGCGTACCAATAGTCGGAAAGCACTTGGGTGCCGCCCACTATCACAATCGCCAGGGCAATGATCACTAAGGATAAAGAAAGCGCTAGGTCAGTGTCAGTTTCTCGCTGTAAATAAACTTCCAGAGGCAAGGTGCGAGAGATAGCTTGCAGGGAACCGGCAAAAGTAATCGTCGCGCCGAACTCCCCGAGGCAACGCGAAAACGCTAAAGCGGTTGCAGAAACAATCGCCGGGGCGGAAAGAGGCAAAGTTACTTGCAGCAGGGTACGGGTGCGAGAAGCCCCTAAACCGCGAGCCGCAGCCTCGTATTGGAAACCACGAGTGCGCAGCGCCCCCTCGAGGGAAGTAATCAGAAAGGGCATAGCCACAAAAGTTTGGGCGATAACCACCGCAAGGGTGGTAAAACCAATCTGAATCCCTAATAGATCCAGTTTTGAACCTAAAATCCCCATGCGTCCCCAGGTAATCAGCAGTACCAAACCGGCAACTACCGGGGGTAATACCATCGGGAGAGTGACGATAGTGCGTACCAGGCGGGGAAAGAAGCTATTTCGCGCTTGCGAAAGCCACAGCGCCAGAGGCACCCCGAAAACGATACACAGCCCGGTAGAAATCAGGCAGGTTTTTAAGGATAACCAGAGGGCATCTTGGCTTTCGCTGGTGGCAAGGAGTTGGGGGATCTGCCCCCAGTGCACCCGCATTACTAAGGCGCCGAAAGGTATCAGCAGGAAAAGTAACGCTAAGACGGCGGGAACGGCCAGCCAAGCTGGGGATCCCGCCGCTTGATTAGCACCAAAAGACTTACGCAAGGGAAGCTTTAACTCTTATCTTTTGACAGCGGAGCAGAGAAACCGTAGTTTTCTAGGATCTTTAGCCCCTCGTCAGATAGCACCGCATCAATAAACTTCTTCGCGGCCTCCTGGTTCTTAGAGGATTTCACCAAGGAAATCGGGTAGGCGTTAATTACCTGCTCGATGCCTTCAACCTTGATAATCTCCACTTTGTCACCGGCAGCCAGCGCATCGGTGCGGTAAACCAGTCCCGCATCAGCCTCTCCGCTTTCCACTTTGCCGCGCACATCGGTAACTTTCTGTTCCTCAGATGCCGGCTTCAGGGTGACCCCCAGTTTTTCCTGCAGCTCTTTAGTGGCATTACCGCAAGGAACGTCCTCGGCGCACACGACTAGTTTCTTACCGTCCAAAGAGGCGTCGAGTCCGGTGATCTTGGCGGGGTTCCCTTTAGGGACGATTAGTTCCAAAGTGTTTGAAGCGAAGGGTTTGACATCGCTAACTAGCTCCGCAGCGGTCGCCTTGGTCATGTTCTTTTCGTCAGCAGAAGCAAACACGTCGGCCGCAGCACCGTTCTTTAGCTGATCTACCAGGGTAGATGAACCTTCGAAGGAGAACTTTACTTCAATATTGGGATCTGACTTCTTTAGTACTTTGTCTACAACTTCCGGGAAAGCTTTATTTAAGGAGGCCGCCGCGAAGACCGTTAACTGGGTTTTTTCTGCTGGAGCTTTGCTTTCTTTGGTTTTAGTGCCGCCGGAGGACGAGCAAGCTCCCAGCGCGAGGGCGAGCCCGGCTGCTAACGCGGCCAGACGAAATCTTTTCACAGTTTATCTCCTTCCGGAAGTTGCACTGAAACATTAGTGGCTTTTACCTGGGCGGTCGCTACTGAACCTATCTCTAGGTTCAGTTCTTCTACCGCTTCGGTAGAAACCAGGGATACTACCCGGTAGGGTCCGCATTGCAGGTCTACCTGGCTCATCACCTGACCTTTTTTAAGGGCAACCACTAGTCCTTGGAAATGGTTACGAATTGATTCATTGGGATCGTCCCCCAGTAGGGTTCCGGCGGGACGCTCCTGAAGGAAACGAGCTACTGAGGCGCCGTCTACCCGCTTAGGACCAGATCCAGAAACTGCTTGAATAAAGTTCTCATCCAGCCAACGACGAATGGTGTCATCGCTGACCCCCAAAAGATTGGCGATAGTAGATATCCGATAATTTGGCATAAAACTAGGGTATCGCAGAAACGGGAAAAATGCCTTATAAATAGGTATTATGCGGGGATAATGCAAATAAAACTCCTGATTCAAAAAAGTAGATTCAGGTGTAGATAGTTAAGTAAAACCGGTTGGTGTACGCGGAAAAATCTAATGATAAAACCTATCGAGGGCGCCGGATAGCTCAAAAAGCGAACTGGCACCCTCGGGCAAAGTGATCTGATTTAAGCCCCCTGTGCAGGCGCCCCGCCAGCGTCCTCACCACCGGCAGCGGTAGCTCGCACCGGAGTCCAACCCGGCTGTTCAGGGCTAGCAGCAGTGGCGGGGCGGCGGGAACGATAAACAATCGGCGGACGGGTAACATAACCCACCGGAGCGGAAAGGACGTGCACCAAGCGGGTAAATGGCCATACTGCTAGCAATAGTAAACCGGCAATAATATGCAGTTTGAAGCTGAGCGGGACATTCGCCATTAGATCTACCCGAGGCTGCAGCATAAACAGGGATCGCAGCCACACCGAAATCGTTTTACGGTAGTTGTAACCGCCATCAGCCCCAAAGAGCTGGTTAGCAGCAGTTGCTATCGCCCCCAAAGTCAGAGGAATCGCCAAAAACACATAGGCAACCAGGTCGCGAGCGGTAGTAGCGAAACGGACCGAATGGTTAACGAAGCGCCGCCAAAGCAAACCGCAAAAGCCCACTAGCGCCGCAATCCCGGCTACGGTACCTCCAACGGTGGCTAATAGGTGGTATTGATGCTGGGAGACCCCCATAGCTTCGGTCATCCAGTCGGGGATAAACAGCCCCATAAAATGCCCTAACAGCACGAATAGGATTCCGAAATGGAATAGGGGAGAAGCCAGTCGCAGAATTTTAGCTTCCCGCAGCTGCGAGGATTCAGAAGTCCATCCATATTGGTCCGAGCGGTAACGCCAAATGAGACCGGCAACTAGTAGCGTAATGCAAATATAGGGAAAAACTCCCCAAAACAACACGTCCATTACTTCACCCTTCGCTCGCGGTGTCTGATTCAACCGGGGCTAACTGTGGCCACGGCAAGTTATTACTGTCATCCAAGCCCACCAATTCGGTAGGCGGGCCTTGACGGATGAGGCGCTCCATGCGCGCGGTAGTTTCACTATCGGCTTCCCCCAAGACCATACGTAGGGCAGCGACCACTTTCTGCCAGGGGGAATCTAGCGCGCACAGCGCAGCGTGCAGTACTTCGATACCCTCGCGGCTAGCCGCAATTGCGCCTAAGACTAAGGAGAAATCTTCGCCCTCACAGCGGGCTGCTAACTCTAAAACCCGCGGCAAATAGTCAGGTAGGGATTCGCGGTGAGGAGGTTCAAAACCTACGGCGTTAAATAAATCCGAGAACACTGTCAGCGCGATCCCGCGTTGCCGGGTATCTCCGGTGGCGTAATAGGTTAGCTCTAGGGCGCAGCGACGTTTGCGGTCAAAAGTATCCACGTAGTCCTCTTGTACCCCGCGTACCCCGCGCATCCGTGCCCAGGAACAAAACTCTCCAAGTTCGTGACCGATCTCCGCGGGTAAGAGTTCAGCTTCCGCCTTTACCTGGGACAGGATTTCTTCTAGGTTATCGCCGGGGTAATCCAAGAGCAGTGCGCACGCCATAAGGGCAGCCGAGCGTTGCTTTGGCGCGAGTGTCACCGCACTTACCGGGGGCGCCTCCTGCCGGGTAGGAATAAAAGAAATCTTGGAGCTCACCGTGGTGCCCTCCCAATTTCCACCGGGACTTTACCCGAGGATGCCCCCTGACCCACCGGACAAATATATTCACTGGGAGTACGGGCAGTTTCCGGATGAGTGGTGGGAATTACGTAGCGATCTTTATATTTAGCAATCGATAGCAGGCGGTACATGGCTTTTACTTGCTCTTCGGTCATGCCTACCGCAGCCGGGATTTCCGGATTTGGCTGATCGCCCAGGTTAATATCGCGCATATAGGAACGCATAGCTGCTAGGCGCCGCAAGGAGCGCTCCACCGGTCGCGGATCCCCGGCGGCGAACAGGTCTGCCAGGTATTCCAGGGGAATGCGCATAGTGGCTAGGGCGGTCAGCAGGATCTTATGGTTCTCCCCGTCGGCTCCCGAAGCGGTTACTGCC
>CABQYA010000159.1:0-4127 GCA_902468275.1 uncultured Urmitella sp.
TGATCAGCTGCTGACCTTACCCGAAAAAACCAGATTTCAAGTCTTAGCTCCACTGGTACGCGGGCGCAAAGGTGAATACAGCGAGCTATTTGCCGACTTGGTAACCCAGGGGTTCTCGGCGGCAGTGGTGGATGGGGAAACCGTGCGCCTGACCCAGCCCCCCAAGCTAGAACGCCAAATTAAGCACGATATTTTTGTGCGGGTCGATCGCCTGGTTATAAAAGAGGGAGTGCGGACTCGGCTTTCCGACTCGATAGAAACCGCGCTTAAATTAGCGCAAGGGTTGGTGGTAATCGATTTCGTAGACTTGGATGAGACAGATGTAAATCGCTATCGGCGTTTTTCTGAAAATCGCGCCTGTCCCAATGATCACCCCTTACAACTCGAGGAAATAGAGCCGCGAACTTTTTCTTTTAACGCCCCCTATGGAGCGTGTCCAGACTGTTCAGGTCTAGGGTCTCACCTGGAAGTCGATCCGGAACTGGTGGTTCCCAACCCTGAGCTTTCAATTTCTGAGGGCGCGATTGCCCCCTGGTCCACCAAGAATAAGTATCTGCTCAGCATGGTTTCCGCGCTAGGGCGCGAGCTTGGATTCGACCTAGACACCCCTTTCCGCGACCTCTCGTCCTCCCAAAAGAAAGCACTGTTAAAAGGACGCGACTACCAGGTAAAAGTAAAGTTTAAGAATCGTTGGGGCAGGATGCGCACCTATTCTTCCGGGTTCGAGGGCGCGATCCCTTGGATTATGCGCAAACGGGAGGAAACTGAATCCGAGGTAATGCGCGCGCGTTACGAGGGGTATATGCGCCAAGTTCCCTGCTCTACCTGTCACGGCGACCGCCTCAAACCGGAAGTATTGGCAGTGAGGATTGGAAAGCTGAATATTGCAGAATTGACGAAGCTGTCTATCGCTGCTTCCAGTGACTACTTATCGAAATTGTGCCTAGAGGGGGCAGCGAAGAAGATTGCCGAACCGATTCTTAAAGAAGTCAAAGCAAGGTTACAGTTCCTAAAAGACGTGGGTCTAGACTATTTGACCTTGGCGCGGGGAGCCGCCACACTCTCAGGGGGAGAAGCCCAGCGGATTCGTCTCGCCACCCAGATTGGTTCCGGTCTGGTAGGGGTACTTTATGTCCTGGATGAGCCCTCTATTGGGTTACACCAGCGCGATAACCACAAACTAATCGAAACCCTAAAGAAGCTCCGTGACCTCGGAAACACTTTATTGGTAGTAGAACATGACGAGGACACTATCCGCGCTAGCGACTGGATAGTCGATATCGGGCCGGAAGCCGGAGAACACGGGGGAGAAGTCCTCTATTCGGGGTCGATAGCGGGGATTGCTGACTGTAAGCGCTCTCTTACCGGACAGTATCTAACCGGCAAAAAGCAGATTGCAGTCCCCAAAAAACGGCGCAAGATTGAAAAAAATCGGCAGCTGAAAATTATCGGAGCCCGCGAAAACAATCTTAAGAACCTAAACGTATCCATCCCTTTAGGTAAGTTAGTGCTGGTAACCGGGGTATCTGGTTCTGGAAAATCTACTTTGATTAACCAGATAATGTATGAGGCTTTAGCGGCGAAGTTACAGCGCAAAAAAGTGGTTCCCGGTCGCCATAAAGGAATTGAAGGTATCGAACACTTGGACAAGGTGGTGCACGTAGATCAAAGTCCGATTGGACGCAATCCCCGTTCTAACCCCGCCACCTATACCGGGGTGTGGGACGCGGTGCGCGCCCTCTTTGCCCAAACCCCCGAGGCGCAACTGCGCGGATACGGTCCGGGGCGTTTTTCTTTCAACGTCAAAGGAGGGCGCTGCGAGGCTTGTAAAGGCGATGGCACGCTCAAGATTGAAATGAACTTCCTGCCAGATGTGTATGTACCTTGCGAAGTATGCGAGGGCGCACGCTATAACCAGGAAACATTAGAAATTAAATACCGGGGCAAATCAGTAGCCGAAGTGCTCGATATGCCCATCAGCGAAGCGGCAGAATTCTTTGCGCCAATCAACAAGATATCCCGACATTTGAACACCCTGGTAGAGGTAGGATTAGGGTATCTGCGCCTCGGGCAAAGCGCCACCACCCTTTCTGGGGGAGAAGCCCAGCGGGTAAAACTAGCCAGTGAACTGCAGCGCCGCTCCAATGGACGCACCATTTATGTCCTCGATGAACCCACCACCGGGCTACACCTGGAAGATATTCGCAAATTAATGCTGGTGTTGCAGTCCTTGGTGGACAAAGGCAACTCGGTCATCGTAATCGAGCATAATCTGGATGTAATTAAGTGTGCCGATTGGGTAATAGATTTAGGTCCGGAGGGCGGAGACGGCGGGGGTACGTTAGTCACGCAAGGCACCCCGGAACAAGTAGCAAAAGTGAAGGCTTCTTACACCGGGCAATATCTTCGGCAACTTCTCTAAGGTTTTGGAAAAGCTGTCTGAATGGAGTTCGTAGCAAACCGCCGACGATTTCTTGGTAGCAATCGTTAGTTATTTCCCCTCTACTTAGGGAAGGAAACCTAAGAAACGTTATGATTATCCTATGTCTTGAAGCTTGGGGATTATCAGGTATTTTGGGATATGCAAGGTAAAAAAGTCCCGTAAACTACCTACTTAGGCGGCTAAATAAAGTTTCCTATGCTAGCCTACGGAAGCGTAATCTATTATGAATTGGAGATTCGCCAATGGGAGCACCGCTTATCGATTTAATGCAATTCACCTCGGTGGTCGCGGCTGTATTAGACCGTGGGCGCAAACGTCCTCGTGAAATTGCGGTAGAGCGCCCCTCAGCCCTAGGGGCTGCCTGGGAAAAAATATCTGCTTCCGCCTTGGCTAGCGATATCCGTGCCGCCGGTCTTGGCTGGATAGGCTTGGGGCTTAAACCCGGAGAAGCAGTTTCTATTTTAGGTTCAACCAGCTACGAGTGGATGATTATGGATTTGGGAGCCCAAGCTGCTGGTCTAGTTACCGTTCCAATTTATGAAACTGACTCCTATGAACAAATCAAATGGATTACCCAAAAAGCACAGGTAAAGGCGGTAATTACCGATACTACGGCCCAAGCTGTAATGGTGCGCCAATTAGCTAAAGAACCAGAACTTGCCGGACAAATCTCAGAGGTTTTCTCTTTAGATGATTCTGGTTTAACTAGATTATTGGAACACGGTCGTGCGCTTAGCCCTGCCCAGTTAGATCAGCGCCTGGAACAGATTCAACTTGAGGATCTTTGCACTATTGTGTTTACTTCCGGGACAACCGGACTCCCTAAAGGCGTTGAAATGACTCACGCTAATTTCCTGCGCCCTATGAATTCCGTAATCGAAAAGCGTAGCTGGAATGAATGGGTTTTTGATCCGGGGGCGCGGGTGATTTACTTCCTGCCGGTTGCGCATGTTTTAGCCCGTTTCTTGGGTTATCAACAGCTGGTTGGTCATGGAACTGGCGCATTTTTGCCGAATCCGAAGACTATCGTGCAAGATATGCAGACGTTTAAACCGAATGCGCTGCTAGTGGTACCCAGGGTGCTGGAAAAAGTCTATAACGCTGCTGATGCCACCGCTGGTTCGGGGATAAAGCTGCGGATTTTCCGCCTGGCTGCCCGCACTGCGGAGCAGTGGGCGCGCCTGCAAGAATCGGGTAAAGAAATCACTTTCGCTCAGAAAATAAAGATAGCTTTGGCACGCAAGCTAGTTCTAAATAAAATCCGTAAACTGCTAGGGGGGAACCTACAGGGAATCGTTTCTGGAGGTGCACCCATGGCTGAACGTCTCGGTCGCTTCTTTATCGGGTGTGGAATCGAAGTCCTGCAAGGATATGGCGCTACCGAAACCACCGGTCCGCTAACCATGTCCGAACGGATAGGGAACAAAACCGGGTATGTGGGGCAGCCGCTTCTTTGTAACGAAGTACGTTTAGGAGAGGGCGGAGAGCTGCAAGCACGGGGCAGCTCGATTATGCGGGGCTATCACGGGGAACCAGAACTCACCAAGGAAGCTTTTACCGAGGACGGCTGGTTCAAAACCGGCGATCTTGGGCAGATTGATGCGGATGGAAACGTTAAAATTACCGGACGCGCCAAAGAAATCATTGTTACTGCTGGTGGTAAGAATGTTGCTCCTGCGGTACT
>CABQYA010000160.1:0-4110 GCA_902468275.1 uncultured Urmitella sp.
ACCGCCAAAATGGGTGAGCAGATACTCGCCGCCGCCCATAAAACTGCCGATAAAGACGGAATCGGAGCCGCAAAACTGGTGGTGTTTGCCAACGCGGTAGAAGATAACCCCTTTATGGCGGGTGCTTTCCACGGCGTGAGCCAATCCGATGCGGTGGTATCGGTAGGGATTTCAGGCCCGGGAGTAATAGAGAGGGCGCTCAAAGGAGTGCGTGGACGTCCTTTTGAAGAATGCGCAGAAGCCATTAAAAAATCAGCTTTCAAGATTACCCGCATGGGGCAGCTGGTAGGGCAAACCGTAGCGAAGCGTTTGGGCGTCAGTTTCGGAATCGTGGATTTATCGCTCGCTCCTACCCCAGCGGTAGGCGATTCGGTGGCCGCGATTTTAGAAGAGCTGGGGGTAGAAGCCGTCGGGGCTCCGGGCACAACCGCGGCTTTGGCTCTACTCAACGACGCGGTTAAAAAGGGCGGCCTGATGGCTTGTTCCCTGGTAGGGGGACTTTCTGGCTCCTTTATCCCGGTTTCCGAGGACGCGAATATGATTCAAGCAGTCCAGCGCGGTTCTTTGAGTCTGGCAAAACTAGAAGCCATGACCGCTATTTGTTCAGTAGGACTGGATATGATTGCGATTCCCGGTGACACCCCTGCCGCTACTATTACCGGTTTGATTGCTGATGAAGCCGCTATCGGAGTTGCCAATGGGAAAACCACTGCGGTGCGGGTGATTCCGGTACCGGGTAAAGGCGTAGGCGAAAAAGCGAATTTCGGAGGCCTGCTGGGCTGGGCACCAATTATGGAAGTAACCTCGCTCTCCTCAGAAAAGTTTGCGACTCGCGGAGGACGCATCCCCGCCCCTGTACATTCCTTTAAGAACTAGGGCTCTCCCGAAAGAACTCCCCCAAGAATCCACCCACTAAAAGTGCTATCTTCGGGAACAACTTCTACATGGTCACCCTGAGATATTTTTAATACGATAGTCGACTGCTTACTAGGGAGACTACTGCCCGATTCGCGGCTACAACCCGAAAGCGTCAAGGCGGAAATAAAAAGCAATATGCTAATTGGCTACAATTTGAATCGTTTCTGCATGTTTCAGCATTCTCTTTCCCCATTGCGAATAGATTGCAGAAAAAGGTAACGCAAGTTCCGGTAAGTAACATCGGGTCATGGTAAAAGGTATCGCCCCAGATGCTAGAAGAGTATTCCGCTTACCCGTGCAAGAATACCTAATCGTTGAGACTTGGGTAGCCGGGAGGGCGTGGTTTATTATTTTCGACTCGCTGAGTTTTTCAAGAGTACTTCTGCTTTTTCTCTTAGGTATATTCGCCTTAACTGAATAAGGTTCACACGAAACAGTGAGCTCCGTTACGATACAGTAAGCTATTCGTTTTAGAGTTTCTCCCAGACACAAGAAAATGGCGCTAAAGGGGATGGGATAATCGCTGTCACAAAGCAGGTCGAGATGTAAACCTCTAGCTAAAAAATCACCCTCAAGAAGAGAATAATCATTGTAGACAAACTGGGTAGCCCATAAACCTGCATAAATACCTGACTCCCCCTCAAATCCCAACGATTGGGATAGATGGGAAAACTGGTCAGCAATGTCTAACTCTTGTTCATTAGCAGAAAAAAATCCTTCGACGCTTCCTTGGATTTTGAACTGTAAAGAATGAAAATACACTGTCCATCCTACTATTCAATCTAAGCATTCTGGCGGGAAAGGCACAGATGCAGTTAGGGTGTGCCTTTGGAAAATCAAAGGCACACCCTAAAAGTTCAGCTAAATAAAATGCTCGCTTAATTCTCGCTGGTGAACAAATCGGTAGCTGCCGATTCTTCATCGGGGGTTACTGGCGATACCGGCGGTTCCACCGAAACCGGCTGTTCGCCCTCGCTCTGTGATTCCGGTTGTGCTAGTACTGCCGGCAGCTGCTGCATGGGGGTTAGTCCCTCGAGACCAGTAGCGGTCTCAGAGCCCAGCAAGCCCCGCATTTCTTCCAGGTAAGCGGCGATGGATTCGCGCTGACGCTCCAAGCGCTCCACCGTGCGTTGTGCGGCAGCGCGCTCTGCCTGAGCTTCGATACGAGCAGCTTCACGCACCTGCTCGGCCTCGCCCTCGGCAGCCGCAATCGTAGCTTCTGCCGCGCGACGGGCATCTTCCTGACGGCGACGAACTACTGCGTCAGTGTCAGTTAGCAGACGCTCTGCCCGCTGCAAAGTTTCACCTAAATGCTTCTCGGCATCTGCCACCTGGGCTTTAGCAGCAGCCACCATCGCGGAGGTTTCGGAACGAGACTGCTCATGAGCCTGAGCATCAGCCTCGCGAGCAGCTGCCCGTGCTGCCGCAATCTCCGTTTCGGCCTCTTGACGCATCTGTTGAATTTCGGCACGGATACTATCGGCGCTTTCCCGCGCCTCTTTCAAAATGCTTTCAGACTGTTTGCGAGCATCAGCCAAAGTCTTTTCTGCCTGTTCTTTAGCTTCTTCCCGAGTCTTAGTAGCCTCGGTCAAAGAGGACTCGCGCAGTGCCTGTGCCTCCGCAGTAGCATCATTACGCAGCTGGGAAGCCTCTTGCTCTGCCTTTACGCGCATCTCTACATAGTCTTTTTCAGCCTGAGCCCGCTGTAATTCAGTTTCGCGATCAACAGTTGCTTTCAGGTCAGAGACCTGGGTGTTGGTCTCTGCCCGCAGCGAGGAAGCTTCCCGCTCTGCCGCGGCAACCAGTTCATCCGCCCGATGCTGGGCGTTAGTCAGCACTGTCTCGGATTCAGTGGCCGCGGTGGTGGTACGTTCTTCGGCCTCGCGCCGCGCCTCTGAAATTAAGGAAGCTGCCTCGGCCTCTGCCCGCTCGGACATATCCTGAGCGTTCTTGCGGGTCTTTTCCATCAGCTGCTCTGCCTCGGCGTTAGCCTTGTTAATGACGGCAGTAGACTGTTCTTCTGCGCTGCGCAGCAACTGTTCTATCCGAGCACCAATCCCCGTATAGGAGCTGCGATCAGACGAGCGCAATTGCTTTTGCGCTTCTGCGAGCTGTTCACCTAAATCTACATTGCGCTGATCAACCGTATCGAGTCGCTGTTGCAACTCGCTAATCTGGTTGTTCAAAGTCTGAATCTGTAAATCGACCTGAACGCGATCATAACCGCGCATTACGATCGGGAAATCGGTTTGTTCTTCCACCTGGTCCTCCCTGAAGATTAGCTGCTGAGATTAGGCACTACCTGGAACATTTTAGTCCATTGTTTCAATAGCGCGAAACCCCGTATCATTGCCTAGTCTTTCACTTATTAACGCTTCAAACCAAACATTAATCTAAAATTGACCCTAGTCACACCCTGGACGAGCTGTAAGCATCGTGGGCATAAAGAAAGTACAGTTATAAATAGTTGGTAAATGACAGTTGGGGGAAACTGGTGAACACTTTCTTACGTAGATATTGGCTTCCACTGCTACTGGTAATCGTAGGTTCAATAGTTGCGCTTTGCGGGGTGGGGACTGCCACTGTTTGGAAACCCTCCCCACAGGTATCGGCTTCTTTACCCACCAGCTCCCAAAAACAAACCCTAGCTATTACCAGACCGGGAATGTTTGAACTGTACAATTCCGCCACCAAAATTACGGTTTCCGGTCAGGGAAAAGTGGCGCTCGCAATTGGACGTTCTGCCGATGTTAGCGCCTGGGCAGCTGATTTGAATTATGTGGAAGTCACCGGGCAAAAAGATAAAACCACTCTTTTAACCGAGCCGCACCGCGGAAAAGCAGATTCGCGCCAGCCCGGAGATGCCGCTGGTAAGGATATGTGGCTGAAATATAAAGAGGCAGATGGCGGTCAGATTAACGAAACTTGGAATCGTTCCGAGGGCGCATGGTCAGTAATTGCATGGTCAGAGGAAGGTAATGTGCAACTGACGATGCAATGGACTCAGGCAGTCTCTACCCCTTGGTTCTGGCCATTGCTAGTTGCGGGAGTGCTGTTAATACTTGTCGGCGCGATAGTTGCCGTGGTTATTTTCCGTTTCGCGAAAGCTGCTGCTAAAGAGGAAGAGCAGGTGCGCGAGCAACGTAAATTGCGGGCTGAACAGGCTCCGGACAGTCAAACGGAACAAACTGT
>CABQYA010000161.1:0-4098 GCA_902468275.1 uncultured Urmitella sp.
GCTGGTTTCGCGGTTCCGCTGGGTGCCACTATCCACCTGGGTGGTTCAACGGTTAAAATTACTGCTTTTGCTCTGGCAGTTATGCAGATGACTGGGCAGTCTATTTCTTTCGGGAAAATGGCGATGGCGATTCTTATCTTGGGGGTCACTATGGTTGCAGCTCCGGGCGTACCCGGAGGCGCGATCGCGGCAGCCCAAGGGGTGTTGATGGGATTCCTTGGTTTTTCTCCCGAACTGTATTCGCTGATGGTGGCGCTATATGTGGCGATTGATTCTATCGGTACTGCCACTAATGTTACTGGTGATGGCGCGATTGCTCTGATTGTGAACAAGCTGGCAGGTGGCTCGCTGGGCTCTGAGAAAGGTAAAGCCATGTCTACGGCGGAAACCATTGTCTCTGCTACTGACTAGAACTAAGCTAGCACCTTAAACAGAGGCAGTATCCGCGGGGTTTAGGCGTCCTCGTCAATAGAAATTAGCTGGCAGAGGACGCGCACTAAAACCCTGGGTAAAGCCTTTAGAATGGGAGCAAGAAAGGAACATATTTTTTATGAATCAGTCCCCCTTGCTGCCGTTGCGTGAAGAACTGGTCGCTGTCACCCCCTATGGAGCGCCTCAGTTGGAGGTTGAGGCGCGCTTGAATGTAAACGAGAATCCCTATTCTCCCAGCCCAGAAATGGTAGCTGATATTGCTAAAGCGGTGGCTAGGGTAGGGGCAGGGTTGAACCGTTATCCAGATCGGGACTTTGTGGAACTTCGCCAAGCCTTAGCGAACTATTTGCTCCTAGAATGCGGTCATAGTTTCCCGGTTCAGCAAATCTGGGCCGCTAACGGCTCAAATGAGGTGATGGCGCAGTTGCTGGGAGCCTATGCGGGGCCAGGGCGCACAGTGTTAGGAACCGAGCATTCTTACTCGATGTATCCCGAATATGTGCGGGGCGCGCACTCGCGCTATGTTACGGTTCCTCGTCAAAGTGACTTTAATGTTGATTTAGCGGTTTTAACTGGCGCTTTGCAAGATTTGCGCCCTAGCGTATTGCTGCTGGCTAACCCGAATAACCCTACGGGTACGGTTATTGCTGAAGCTGACTTGAAACAGATTTTGCAGGTAGCGCAGCAGACCGGTCCCATTATTGACGGTAAATCTACCGCAACAGTAGTGGTAATTGACGAGGCATACGGGGAGTTCCGGGATTCGGGTCAGCCCAGCGCCCTCGCCCTCTTAGAAGAATTCCCACACCTGGCAGTTTCGCGTACTATGTCCAAGTCATTCGGTATGGCCGGTTTGCGACTGGGCTACCTGGTGGCAGCAAAGACCATAATCTGCGATATTATGCGAGTGCGTTTACCCTATCACCTGTCTGCGCTTACCCAGGCGGCGGCTATCGCGGCTTTGTCCCACGCGAGTGAACAACTCGACCAGCTTGCCCAGTTGCGTAAGCGCCGAGATAAACTGGCTAGCTGGCTTGCAGCTCAGGGGTATGTTGTGCCGAAAACTCAAGCCAATTTTGTGCTCTTTGGTCCATTTGAAAATCGACATAAAGTGTTTAATGACTTATTAGAACGCGGAGTGCTGATTCGAGAGGTCGGACCGGCCGGGTTTTTAAGGGTTAGTATCGGTAGCGAACAGGAAGATCAGGCGTTTCGCGCCGCATTGGAGGAGGTAACCAAATGAGCCGTGTCGGCAAGGTAACGCGAAAAACCCAAGAATCAGAGATTACGGTAGCGATTAATCTCGACGGTTCCGGGCAGAGCCAGATTTCTACCGGAGTTCCTTTCTATGACCATATGCTGACTGCATTGTCTAAACATTCCCTGATTGATATGCAGATTCAGGCTAGCGGTGACCTTGAGGTTGATGTCCATCACACGGTAGAGGACACTGCGATTTGTTTAGGTAAAGCCTTGAAACAGGCCTTGGGGGACAAAAGGGGGATTCGCCGCTTCGCTGATGCGACTGTTCCTTTAGATGAGGCTCTCGCCAGGGCGGTGGTAGACGTGGCTGGTCGCCCTTATTGCGTGCATGGCGCCGAACCGGAAGGGCAAGAATATCACCTGATAGGCGGGCATTTTACTGGGGCTTTAACCCGGCATGTGTGGGAGTCCTTTGCTTACAATGCCGAGATTTGTTTGCATGTGCAATTGCTTTCTGGACGCGATCCGCACCATATTGTAGAGGCACAGTTTAAGGCGGTTGCTCGGGCTTTGCGGGGCGCGGTAGAGCAAGATTCACGGGTAGAAGGTATCCCCTCGACGAAAGGTGCTCTGTGACGGTTTCAGGAATTCCAGAGGACGATCAGGGACGTAGTGAAAATAATCGCTCTGGTAGGGGCGATTCTTCCCGTGAGGGCTGGTCGCGTAATAATGATGATTTCGGCGACTTGGATTCTCAGATGAAACCGGAAGATTTCTTCGATGAAGTCATTGCCCAGTCGGGGCTGGATGGTGAGGAGCTAGACGGATTCCAGGAAGAAGTTGATCAGGATTTACAGGCCTGGAAGCACCTTGAAGACCTGCCCCCCGAGCCGGGAGATGTCGCATTGGTGCTGACTAATCTGTTAGAGCCGCTTCCCCTTGCCACTATGATGGCAGCACATGAAATAGATGGGCGAATTGTGGAAACCGAGTCGGGCTGTGTGGTTTGGAAAAGGCTGACTACCACCCCTGATGATGAGCTTGAAGCTCTGCTAGGTGAGGCGCGTCCGGTTTCTAAAGAGGCGGAGGCTCTTGCCATGGCAGTATCGAAAATTACTCCCTACGGGGCAGTATTATTTGTCTCTACCTTGCGTTCTGAGTCTGATGCTGACCCTGGTGTTCAAGGGCAGATTAGTGCCCGTGTCTATTATGATGGTCGTTTTGACCGCACGATTCCGGCGGGACCTTTAGTTTCTTGTGCTGATGAACGTATCGAGGATTTGTTACTTGGTCGTACTTCCCCCGAGGATTATCCTCAGGTAGAGCCGCCGCGTCTGCGCGATTTACCAGGTATTTTATTGCGGCAACTTCGTGGTCTCCAGCAAGATGTCCGGCGTCAAAAAGGCAAAGATGACCAGAAGGGCGATAATGGTGACTAAACAGGTTGCAGTTTTCGATTATGGTTCTGGCAATGTGCGCTCGGTGGTTAATGCCCTGCGTCATATCGGGGTAGATGCGCAGCTCACCAGCGATTTTTCCACCTGTATGCAAGTAGATGGTTTGGTAGTACCCGGGGTTGGGGCTTTCGCCTCGGTAATGGCAGATTTGCGATCTCGACGCGGGGATATCCTTATTGACCGCCGTCTGGCAGGAGGGCGCGCGGTACTGGGGATTTGTGTAGGTATGCAAATCATGTTTGAACGGGGAATCGAACACGGGGAAGATGTCTTAGGTCTGGGGGAATGGCCGGGAATAGTAGAGAAGTTGAACGCTCCGATTGTCCCCCATATGGGCTGGTCAAAGCTGGAAGTGGGGGAAGGGTCTTCCCTATTTTCAGGAGTAGAGGACGAACGTTTTTATTTTGTACACTCTTACGGGGTATTAGCTGACCCGGCTGGACATTACCGGCAGTCTGCGCGAATGAAACCCCCAGTTTTTTCGTGGTCTACCCATGGGCAGCGTTTTATTGCCGCCGTTGAAAATGGGCCTTTATCGGCTACCCAGTTCCATCCGGAAAAATCAGGGGAAGCAGGGATGGAGCTTCTTCGTAACTGGACGCGAGCATTATAGGGGGAAATAGATGTTAGAGCTGTTACCTGCCGTAGATATTGTGGACGGTCAAGCTGTACGTTTGCATCAAGGCGAGGCTGGCAGTGAGAAGGTTTACGGAAATCCTTTAGAGATGGCACTCGCTTTTGCGGATGCCGGTGCTTCCTGGTTGCATCTTGTAGATTTAGATGCGGCTTTTGGGCGGGGAAATAACGCGTCAGTGGTGCAAGAAATTGTGAAAACTGTGTCCCTAAAGGTTGAGGTTTCTGGGGGGATTCGTGATGATGACTCGCTAGAAAGGGTGCTTGCAGCTGGGGCAAAGCGGGTAAATCTGGGTACTGCCGCTATCGAGAAACCGGAGTGGACTGCCAAAGTTATTGGTGAATATGGCGATGCGATTGCGGTCGGTTTAGA
>CABQYA010000162.1:0-4078 GCA_902468275.1 uncultured Urmitella sp.
ACTAAGCTTGTTAGCAGCGGTTTTCCCCTAATATAATTAGGGATACCGGATTTAACAATCTTAAGTAAACTTTATGCGCGGTGATCCCGCCGGAGGAGTTAAATAAATAATGGCAACCCCAACAGAGGCGACAGCTAATGATGCCTGGCGCTCATTCAACAGTGGTAACTGGGATAAAGAAATCGATGTACGCGATTTTATCCAAAAGAACTACACCCCCTACGAGGGCGAGGCTTCATTCTTAAGCGGTCCGACCGAAAAAACTAAACAGGTTTGGCAATCTCTAGAGGAAAACTATCTTTCGGTTGAACGCAAAAAACGGGTTTTCGATGTAGATACTGATACTCCTGCCGATATTGACGCTTTTGCTCCGGGACGGATTTGCGAAGAGGACGACGTAATCGTCGGTTTGCAAACCGATACTCCGTTAAAACGTGCCATGATGCCTAATGGCGGTGGAAACCGCCATTAAAGAGGCTGGTAAAGAGGTTAATCCTGAGGTCAAAAAGATTTTTACCCGCTACCGTAAAACCCATAATGACGCGGTATTCGATATTTACACTCCCCGGATCAGGGCAGCCCGTTCTTCCCATATCATTACTGGTCTTCCCGATGCTTATGGGCGTGGTCGGATTATTGGTGACTACCGCCGGGTTGCGCTCTATGGCGTAGATAAATTAATCGAGTGGAAACAGGAAGCGAAAGACAAAGTAGCTGATAAGCCTTTCTCTGAGCATTGGGCACGTTACCGTGAGGAACACTCTGAACAGATTAAGGCTCTTAAGAAGCTCAAAGCTATGGCGCAAAGCTATGGTTTTGATATTTCCCAGCCGGCAATGAACGCTAAAGAAGCAGTTCAATGGACTTATTTCGGTTACCTAGCTTCGGTTAAGAGCCAAGACGGGGCGGCCATGTCTATCGGTCGTTTGTCTGCGTTCTTTGATTGCTACTTTGAACGGGATTTCGCCGAGGGTACTTTAGACGAACAGGGCGCGCAGGAAATCATTGATGCTTTGGTGATTAAGCTGCGGATAGTACGCTTTTTGCGTACTGAAGCCTATGACCAGATTTTCTCGGGTGACCCTTACTGGGCTACCTGGTCTGATGCTGGTTTTGGTGAGGACGGGCGCACCCTGGTAACCAAGACCTCGTTTAGGCTGCTACAAACTTTGATTAATCTAGGCCCGGCTCCAGAACCAAATATCACGATTTTCTGGTCGCCGCGCCTCCCAGAGGGCTACAAGAAGTTCTGTGCCCATATTTCGATTCAAACTTCCTCAGTACAGTATGAAGCTGACGATCAGATTCGTGCGCAGTGGGGCGACGATGCCGCGATTGCTTGCTGTGTTTCCCCGATGCGGGTCGGTAAGCAAATGCAGTTCTTTGGCGCTCGAGTTAATGCCGCTAAAGCCTTGCTGTATGCGATTAATGGTGGTCGCGACGAGGTAACCGGCAAACAAATCGTTTCCGGCTACGAGGGCGTGCAAGGGGATGCGCCTCTCGACTTTGATGACGTGTGGGAACGCTATGAAAAAATGCTTGACTGGGTGGTCGGCACCTATGTAGAAGCTTTGAACATTATCCATTATTGCCATGACCGTTACGCCTATGAATCCATCGAGATGGCACTGCATGACAGTGAGATTGTGCGCACCATGGGCTGCGGGATAGCTGGTTTGTCGATTGTGGCTGACTCCCTGTCTGCCATTAAATATGCAAAGGTTACCCCGGTACGCGATGAAACTGGTCTAGTTATTGATTACCAGACAGAGGGAGATTTCCCCTGCTACGGCAATGATGATGACCGGGTTGATGATATTGCGGCCACGATTGTTCACACCGTAATGTCCAAGATTAAAGAGATTAAACTCTATCGGGATGCTATTCCTACCCAGTCGGTATTAACCATCACCTCGAATGTGGTTTACGGCAAGGCTACCGGGGCTTTCCCCTCCGGTCACGAGGCGGGAACTCCGTTTGCTCCCGGCGCTAACCCCGAGAATGGTTTGGATTCTCATGGAATGCTGGCTTCGATGCTCTCGGTAGGCAAGCTTGACTACCACGATGCATTGGACGGGATTTCCCTGACGAACACGATTGTTCCTTCCTCTTTGGGGCGTACCGAGGACGAGCAGATTAAGAACCTGGTGGGGATTATGGATGCTGGTTTCATCCCTCAGGGGTGTGGCTGCTAGCTCTATCTGGGCGCTACCTGCCCGGTTGTGCTGTAATGACCCTAATCTTTTATAAATAATCGAAGAATAAAGCAAGGAGATAATAATGAGTACTATGACTTTTGATCAGCGTTTGGAATCCATGAAAGCCAGCCGGGAATCTCACGGTGGTGTTCAGGGACTTTATCACGCGAATATCAATGTTCTTAACCGGGACACTTTGGAAGATGCGATGGAAAACCCGGAAAAATATCCTCAACTGACGGTTAGGGTTTCCGGATATGCGGTTAATTTTGTGAAGCTAACCCGCGAGCAGCAACTGGATGTTATTTCCCGTACATTCCATAACAAGCTATAAGTTATTGCTTATAAATCATTTGGGCGGGTATCTTTGAGATAGCAAAGATACCCGCCCTTTTGATGTTGAGGTCTGCTGATGTTTAGGTTCTGCAGGATGCAGGGTGAACAATTTAGATAGGAAATAACCTTGGTATTAGATATGTCTAGCCTGGAAGAGGAGAGTAAGAACCCAAATAGTGCTGTCGAGGTTTCGGCAGCTGATGGGGTAAGCGGGGAATATGCACCCCCGCCTTTAGAGGAACTAATTCCGCGTACTAGGCGGTGGGGGCTGGGGGCATTAGCTGAAGCCCCCGAGATGACTCATAGCGAACACAACGAGGCGGTGCGGGAAGGTACTTTAGCTTCGGTTCATTCTTGGGAACTGGTGACCGCAGTAGATGGTCCGGGTACCAGAATGACTTTGTTCTTGTCGGGGTGTCCTTTAAGGTGTCAATACTGTCATAATCCTGATACTTTTCAAATGCGTGACGGACATGCTGTCACCATTGCTGATGTATTTAACCTGGTAAAACGCTATAGCAGTATTTTTCGGGTTACCGGAGGGGGGCTTACCATCTCTGGAGGAGAAGCTCTGATGCAGGCAAAGTTTGTGCGTAACCTGTTGCGAATGTGCCGGCGAGAGGGGATACATACCTGTCTGGATACTTCCGGATTCTTAGGGGCTAATTTGCCTGATGAGGATCTTCATAACCTTGATTTGGTGCTGCTGGATGTCAAGAGTGGAGATAGCGACACCTACCGGCAGGTTACGGGACGGGATTTAGAACCTACGGTTGCTTTTGGCGATCGCCTAGCTGGGGCCCGTATCCCTGTCTGGGTGCGTTTTGTGCTGGTACCCGGTTTAACTGATGATCCTGATAATATCCGCCAGGTGGCTAACATTGCCAGGCGTTGGTCTAACCTGGATCGTCTGGAAGTCTTGCCATTTCATCAAATGGCGAGGGATAAATGGGAACATTTGGGGCTAAAGTACTCCCTAGACGACACTCCGGTTCCCACTAAGGAACAGGTAGCGCAAGCGATAGAGATAATTAAATCTGCCGGGGTCGATAAAGTCTTTTCTGGCTAACAGATTTGATTTAGTTCTATCATAATCCCAGATAGCACCAATCTTCACGGCTCATTTTCTCTAGGTCGAAGGCTTGCAAGAATTCCGGGGCGCTGCGCACCCTAAACAACCCTAAAGAGGACGCAAGCAGCTCAATTATGTCTGCTTTCTCTATTCCTTTTGCCTTTAACTGGGGTAGAGTTACTGCCCCGTCTCGTTTTGCCAGCCGTTGCCCCTCGCGATTTAACACTAGGGGAACGTGATAGTAGTGGGGAATAGATGAACCTAATAGCTGGTGTAGATAGTTTTGCCTGGCGGTAGAGGGGATTAAATCTCGTCCTCTGCACACCTGAGTCACACCCTGATAGGCGTCATCTACCACGCAAACCAGATTGTAGGAAAAAACTCCATCAGAGCGGCGTAACACGAAATCATCGATTGAGCCGTTTTGCAATCCATAAACTTTATCGGGGAAAGTGGCGTTATCGAGGTTAGT
>CABQYA010000163.1:0-4003 GCA_902468275.1 uncultured Urmitella sp.
AAGGCTAGACACAACCCCAAAATCCAGGGATTAGACGCGAAAAAGAAAGTAGAAAAACCCATTGCCATTAAGGTGATTCCCCCCAAGAACAAGCGCAAGGCGCTAATCCCCCATTCTTTAGCCCCATAAATTACCGCCGAGCTAAAAGAAGTCACCCCAAACATGGCCAACAGTATCCCCGAAATCTGGGCTACCCCTTGCTCGCGACAAAATGCCACCACCGTTAAATCCAGACCACCAAAAGTAAAACCGCAGAGCATAAAAATCAGCCCCAAAATCACCATGGCTGCCGATTTCATCAACGGTTTAGCTTCCTGGTCGCTTAAATCAGCTTTAGCGGTCACCACCGGTTCCGTACCGCGCTGCGACAAAAACCAGAAACCACCAATACCGGAAGTAAGTAAACAAGCCACAATCCCAGCCGCGGGGTGAACCACGGTAGCTAGCACCGTGGCAATAATCGGACCGAAAATAAAAATCAGTTCATCAACAGCGGCCTCGAAAGCATAAGCCGTGTTTAACTTACGCGACCCCGCCAGCAAATGGGTCCAGCGCGCCCTCACAAATGCCCCGAAAGAACCGGTAGTAGCCCCCGATAACAGGGCAAATAGGTAGAGTGTCCAGCGCGGAGCATGGAATAGCGCCGAGAGCATCAAAGCCAACAGTAAAACCAGGGAACACGCAACCAGAGGGCGTAAAACTTTGGCTTGCCCGTAACAATCCACTAGCCGAGCTTGAATTGGGGATGCCGCCGCCATCGCGATAACCACTAAAGCATTGATCTGTCCAGCCAGTGAATATTCCCCGTAGAGGGTGGAAATCATTAACAGGGTGGACAGCCCCGCCATCGCCATCGGGAAACGCGCTACCGCTCCAGCGAGTGAAAATCTAAGAGCGCCAGGGTAGGAAAAAATCTCCCGATAAGACTTAAACATATTTCCTAGCCTACTGTTTTAGCAGTTAGTAGTTAATTTAGGAGGCGGTGAAAATGCTTACTTCCGTCCCTTCATTTTTACCGGCACGCCCTGCTCCTTGCCCCTGCCCCTAAAATGTGCACATCCAAGGATAGGGTAAGCAGCACTGGGTAATCACAAAACACCACCAAGCCCGTTAAACTACCGTTATGGGGTTGTCGAATAATCGGCTTTGGAGACGCGGGTGCACCGCATTAGTGATAATCGGGATTATCTGCATCGTCACCCTCGGATATATCGGACACCCCGTATTTGCTTGCCGAATTTTCGCCCTAATGCTGCTGAGCTTAGGGGTTTACCGGCTGCTAGACCGCTCTCCCAAAGCCTGGTGCACAGTTCGTTCCTGGTGGATTGACTGTATTGCCCTGTTTTCCCTATCCATAGCCCTGTTTATCCTCGCCCCTTACGGCGGGATTATTATGCCAACCGGGCTTTAAGCGAGCGAACCCATCGGATCCCAGGCGGGCAACACTATCGGTGCTTCCTCAGAATCGAGGACGGCGCGATACTCTTCAGGCAAACGGTCACGGTGAACCGCGATTTCAAACACATATTCGTCGAACCAGGAATCATTCATAGTATAGAATCCCTGGTCGGCACGGTCTTCGCAGCCCCAAGAGTTTTCCACTCGCCAGCGGCGCGGAGCGCCATCCAGCATATCTACCCCTACAAACAACATGGCGTGAGTCATTAGAGATTCATGGGAGAGCAGACGTTCTTCCTTATCCATCCCAAAATGCACTCCGTAAACCGCGCCATAGTCATAGAGATTCTTATCCCACAGCGACAGTTCCCTATCTGCCTGCTGCTCGGTGTCACAACCAAACCACACCGGTTTTCCGGCCTGCAACACCGTAGCCGCACAATCTTTCATTACCTGGATGGGGACGTTCAGGTAACGCACCGGGGCGCCGCCCAGCACATTGCCCAGGCGATCGACGGTATAGGTCTTCCCATAGGGATTGGCTTCGCGCGGATCATTCACCAGGCATACATAGTTACGCAGGTCATTGACGATATATTTATCGGCGAACTCCTGGGGGGTAACCTCCCCGAGACGCTCAAATTTATTGTCTTTATCGTTATATTGCCAAACAAACTTTTCCGGCGGGGTCCCCAAATGGATATTCAAAATCCGGTGCACCCCACTGAGTAACCGCGCCTTTACCTCCCCGACAGTTTCGGGATTATTGTGCGCGGCTTTACGCACCGCGAGGGCGCCCTCCCGCAAGTAACGCTCCAAGATACAATCCATTTTCCGCGAATTAGAGGAGGATTCAGTTTCCGGCATTGCCCACTTGGGCACTACCCCGTATTTATCGACCAGCGCCACAAACATATTCCATTGGCCGCCGTCTCCAATCGGATCGGACAACAGGTGAGCCACTGTCCGGTCATCCAGGTCGCGATCGGCTAGCTCAATCTGAGATTCTAGGAAGTAGTTCGCTTTTTCTAGTTTGTCCCAATAGAACAGGTAGGTCTGGGAGAATTCAAAATTTTCTACGTTTAGGCGTTTAATCATGGAGGAACGCAGCAGATTTAGACCGGCGAACAGCCAACAACGTCCCGATTTCTTTTGATTAGCCACCGGCCACGCATCTAGCTTGTGGGACATGGAACGGTCGGCGAACGCAACTACCTGGTGATTTTGCGCTACCTTATCAATATCGGTGCTGGTTACAGCATTTTGCATCAGTTTTCCGCGCGGGTCTGCCACAAACTCTTTACGTAGCTCTAACAAGGTTTCGGCAGTTAAAGCCCGGTTCCGTTCGCTCACTGTTCCTCCTATATTCGGACGCTATGCGCCATTTTCTAGGGTGAAAACCATTTAGATAGCTACCAAAATGCTGCGCTAAACCCCGGTTTCACCGTTTTCTTTCTTACTTCCAAAATAGCCCATCGCCTCCGCTTAGTTAATTTAGAGTGTTCCATCTCCTGCAACTGGAGTCTGCGTATCCTATGGCGACAGGTAGTAGCTTTCGGTGAGGACGAGGCGGGGCTATCCCCGGAAAACTCCAGGTTTCCCGGTCTATATCGCAGGTAGCTTACTTTTCGTCCTCTAAATCCGATAGCAATTGTTCAACCTGTGCTATCCAGAGCCTCCCAGAAATATCGGAGGGTATCCGCCAATCACCGCGCGGGCTAAGCCCCAGCCCGGCATTCACCCCTGGCCCGCCAGGCACACAAGTCCGTTTGAACTGGGAAGTAAAGAAGCGGCGGAAGAACTCGCGCAGCCAGCGCAAAATAGTTTTCAGGTCGTATTGATTGCGGTCAGCTATAGGTAAATCCGCCGGCCAAACCCCGCTATCTTTATCCCGCCAGGCTTGCCAAGTCAGATAGGCAATATCGCGGGGAGTGCGCCCTAAAAGCAGATGATAGAGGAAGAACTCGTGTAGCTCGTAAGGACCAATAGTGTCCTGGGTGGATTGCAGTTTTTCCCCGCCCCCCGGTATCAGTTCTGGGGAGATTTCTTGCGCCAAAATATCTTGCAGGACTGTAGTGCACGCCTGACCGAACCGATTTTCCCGGCAAGCCCAGCGAATCATAGTTTGCAACATAGTTTTCGGGATACCAGGATTAACCGCATAATGTGACATATGGTCGCCCACCCCATAGGTGCACCACCCGAGAGCCGCCTCCGATAAATCTCCGGTTCCAATCACCAATCCGCCCTGATGATTAGCAATTCGGAACAGATAATCTGCACGCAATCCTGCCTGCACATTTTCAAAAGTAACGTCATATTGGGCCTGCCCATCAGCAAAAGGATGCCCCATATCGGCGAGCATTTGCCGGGCAGCAGGGCGAATATCGATTTCCTCGCATTTGATACCTAAGGATTCACACAACCTATATGCGTGAGATTTTGTTCCTTCCGAGGTGGCAAAACCGGGCAGAGTATAGGCCAAAATTTGGGATTTTTCGAGGCCAAGTCGGACGGCAACTTCGTTGCATACCAAAAGTGCCTGGGTGGAATCCAGACCGCCCGATACCCCCAACACCATTTTGGGATTCCCGACTGCCTGTAA
>CABQYA010000164.1:0-3996 GCA_902468275.1 uncultured Urmitella sp.
CGAGATTGCCAATCCCGAGCCCTGGTAGTAGCAGTGGACGGTACTGGTTATGGCACTGACGGCACTATTTGGGGAGGGGAAATCCTAGAAATTGCGGGTGCAAACTGGAAACGCCGCGCTCACCTGCCCTCATTTAGCTTGGTAGGAGGCGACCGGGCGGTTCGTTACCCCTGGCGAGTTGCTTTAGGGATCGCCCATGATTGGAATCTGGATTGGATAGCAGAAGTAATCAGTGAAGAAATTGGCGATAGGCAGGGTAATACCGGCGAACTTGAGCTGGTTAAAAGTCAGTTAAACAGCGGTTTTGGAGTAGTCGCCACCACCAGTTGTGGCAGATTATTTGATGCCGCAGCCGCTATCCTTGGAATCTGTACATCCGTTAGCTATGAGGCGCAAGCAGCCATGCAGCTAGAGTGCGCTGCCACTAACTGGGCGCATACTAACCCGCTTCCCCGCCCTAAACCGTTCAAATCTTTTCGAGACCTGTTTGAAATTTTAGGCGAGGGCGAACGAGAAATCGGGGAACGCGCCTGGTTTCTCCATGTAGGCTTGGCAGGATTACTGGCTAATAAAACCCAGGAACTAGCTGAAGAAAACGGGATAACTACGGTGGGACTAACTGGCGGGGTGGCTTTAAACCGCCTGTTTAGCACCCAGTTTACCCACCTGCTCCGTAAGGAAGGCTTCAAGGTATTAACCCACCGCACCGTACCCCCAAATGATGGGGGTCTCAGCCTAGGACAGGCGTGGGCAACGGTTTTAGGGGCAAGCGAGGGCTAATACCACTAGGTACAGTCCTGCCTGTAACGCACTCGCCTAGATTATTAGCAGATTCGCGGTAGCGGATCGCCCACCAACATATCGATCATCCGGGTACCTCCGAAAGCGGTCACCATCACCACCGATGACTCCGGTTTGGAAACTACTCGTCCGATATTAGCGGCTTCTTCCCCGCCCGGAAGTGCCCGCAGCACCTCCAGCGCCGTATCTACCTGGTCAGCGGGAACTACCGCACAGAACATCCCTTCGTTCGCCACATAGATTGGGTCAATCCCCAACATATCGCAGGCACCGCGGGTCATATCGTGTACCGGAATAGTTTCGTCCTCGATAGCTACCCCTAAGCCGGTAGCCACCGCTAGTTCATTCAGTACTGTCCCCAGTCCGCCACGAGTAGCGTCCCGCATCCAGCGAGTCTGCGGAACCGCCGCCATTAAGGCTTCCACCAGGTGATTAACCGCGCGAGTATCAGATTTAATGGGGGCTTCAATCGCCAGGTCCCCGCGTGCCATCATCACCGACATCCCGTGATCTGCAATCGCTCCCGAAACGATAATCCGGTCACCGCGCTGCACCTGGTCTGCTCCCAGTTGGCGCGAAGGCGGCACAATCCCGATTCCGGCAGTGTTGATAAAAAGTTTGTCGCCGCTGCCTTTGGGAACCACTTTAGTATCACCGGTAACGATCCTTACCCCCGCCCTCTCGGCAGCATCTCGCATCGCCTGTACTTCCCGGCGTAAATCTGCAATCGGCAATCCCTCTTCCAAAATGAAACCGGCGCTAATCACCTTCGGTATAGCGCCCGAAACTGCCAGGTCATTCACGGTACCATTAACCGCTAATTCCCCAATAGAACCACCGGGAAAGACAATCGGATTAACCACATAAGAATCAGTGGACATTGCCAACTTATACCCGGAAAAATCTGCTAGCGCGTCCTCGTCCTCGGCAAAAGCGCCGAGAATTTCCGTTAAAGGAAGCACCCCCGCATCAGTTAGTTCCGCAAGTACCTCGTTACCATAACCAGAAACGAAAACTTGATCAACCAGGGCAGCCGACGCTTTCCCACCCGCCCCATGCGATAGCGTCACGTATTCATCTTTGAGTTTCATGCCGCGACTGCGCACCCGGGCAATATTGGAGTTTACTTTTGCTTCGTCATCATTCAGGCGGTTTTTAGGATCCACATATCGATAATTGCACAATGGGGTGTCATTTTCATCTTTTGATAGCTCAACTAAATGTCAGTAATCTGGAAAAGAAACTTGCTAAAGGAGATTCATATGTGTTTGGGAGTACCAGCCGAAATCGTCGCATTCGACGAAAACGAAAGCGGCCGCGCCAAAGTTTCACTATCCGGAGTGGAGCGCATGATTTCCACCGATTTACTGATGGAGGATAATCTGAAAGTTGGCGACTGGGTGCTGGTACACGTAGGTTTCGCCATGTCACAGATTGATGCCGATGAAGCCGCCACCACATTGGAGCAGATAAAAAAGTTAGGACAGTTCGAAGACGAACTAGAACAGTTCAAGACCACCTCCGCCGATTAGCCCCTATTTAAGCCTGCACGTGGAAAAAGAAGAGTGAACCAATGAAATATGTAGACGAATTCCGCGATCCCACCTTTGCTCGCCAACTGGTAAAACGCATCAATGCTGAAGCTCGACATTTTGAACGACCGTTAGCATTTATGGAGATTTGTGGGGGGCACACTCACACTATTTACCGTCACGGCCTTGAGCATTTATTGCCCGAAAACGTACAGTTCATTCACGGTCCGGGCTGCCCGGTGTGCGTAATCCCCATGGGAAGGGTCGATGACGCCCTCTGGCTGGCTAATCAACCGGACGTCATATTGACAACTTTCGGAGACATGATGCGGGTACCGGGCTCTCAAGAATCCCTACTACAGGCGAGGGCGTGATATACGTTTCGTTTACTCTCCTCTGGATGCCCTCAAAATTGCGAAAGAAAATCCCGATAAAAAGGTTATTTTCTTTGCTATCGGGTTTGAAACTACCGCACCCTCGACTGCCGTAACCCTGGTAGCTGCCAAGAAACAGCAGGTAAAGAACTTTTCCGTGTTCTCTAACCACGTGAAAATCGAGCCACCTTTGCGGGCAATCGTAGGCGCGGATGAAACCCGGATTGATGGTTTCATAGGGCCCGGTCACGTAGCCACCGTCGTCGGCTCGGACGCCTTCAAATTCTTGCCAAAAGAATACAACAAACCGGTGGTAGTAACCGGTTTCGAGCCGCTCGATATATTGCAGTCGGTAGCCATGCTAATCGACCAATACCTATCGGGAGCAGTGAAACGCGGTGAATCGCGAGTAGAAAACCAGTATTCGCGAGTAGTACGTCCCGAAGGCAACTTGGCTGCCCTAAAACTTCTTGACCGGGTATTTTCCACCCGCGACACTTTCGAGTGGCGAGGTCTAGGGTGGATGCCCTATTCCGGGATGGGAATTTCCGAGGACTTCGCCGCCTGGGACGCGGAGCGACTGTACAACGTGCCAGGCGTGCGGGTTCCCGATCCCCCAGCTTGCGAATGCGGATCGGTACTCACTGGGCGGATTAAACCTTGGGAATGCAAAGTTTTTGGCACTGCTTGTTCGCCCGAAAAACCCATCGGTACCTGCATGGTTTCCCCCGAGGGAGCGTGCGCCGCGTTCTATAACTTCGGGCGCATTGACCGGGAAATCGCCCACGCCATCGTTATTGAAGATTAGTAGGGTCTGGCCCGGTAAAAGCGCTCCGGGGACCCCACGTTCCGCTTGGAGCAAGCGGAACTAGCCCCTCTCGCATCTTTCACCGCTCGCGCCCGATTTCGTGACGTTTTCACCCTCACGATGTAGTTCCACCCTCCCGAGACGGGAAATGTGGTCGATTTGGGGGTGATTTGGCGGTATCGGGAGGGTGCTATTGTCTGCGGAGGGTAAAAGGTTGAACCCGCGGGGGATATTTTTTCCTGCGGCGGGAGGGCTGGATTTTTTCTCGCGCCCCGAAATCCGAAAAATGCTCTGGCATTTTTTCGGATTTAACGCCCGAAGCCTACCCCTAGACCCAAATCCAGCCCTCCCCTCTTCGATATTCCGCGCCCCTTTCCTCCACCTCAACACAATCTGACACTATGAAACACTCCTAAACGAGGGGGCGAGATTTTTCCTCCCGCCCAAGAATTCGGAAAACGTAGCGACGTTTCCCGAATTC
>CABQYA010000165.1:0-3866 GCA_902468275.1 uncultured Urmitella sp.
TGATTGAGGTGGTCAAGGGCGGTCTTATCTTAGATATCGGTCTGCGTGGCTTCCTACCGGCTTCCCTAGTTGAAATGCGTCGGGTACGCGACCTCGCTCCCTATATTGGGCGGGAACTAGATGCCAAGATTATCGAACTGGATGAGAACCGTAACAATGTGGTTCTTTCCCGTCGTTCCTGGTTGGAGCAAACCCAAGCGGAGGTACGTACCCAGTTCCTGGATACCTTGCAAAAGGGACAGATTCGTTCCGGTGTGGTTTCTTCTATCGTAAACTTTGGTGCTTTCGTAGATTTGGGCGGAGTGGACGGTCTGGTTCACGTATCCGAACTTTCTTGGAAGCATATTGACCACCCCTCCGAGGTTGTCGAAGTTGGTCAGGAAGTTTCGGTCGAGGTTCTGGATGTGGATATGGATCGCGAACGGGTTTCGCTGTCCTTGAAAGCCACCCAGGAAGATCCTTGGCAGACTTTTGCCCGCACTCACGCTATCGGTCAGGTTGTTCCGGGCAAGGTCACCAAGCTGGTTCCTTTCGGTGCGTTTATTAGGGTCGAGGACGGCATTGAGGGTCTGGTACATATCTCCGAGCTGGCACAGCGTCACGTAGAAGTACCGGAGCAGGTTGTTAAGGTTGGCGAAGAGGTCTTTGTCAAAGTTATTGATATTGACTTGGATCGTCGCCGGATTTCCCTGTCTCTCAAGCAGGCTAACGAGGGTGTTGATCCCAACAATACCGAGTTCGATCCTTCGCTGTACGGCATGACCGCTGAATACGATGAAGAGGGCAACTACAAGTACCCCGAGGGCTTCGATCCGGAAACTAACGAATGGATGGAAGGATACGAGGCACAACGGGAAGCTTGGGAAGAGGAATACTCTCAGGCTGAGGCTCGTTGGAAGGCTCACAAGGAGCAGGTTGCTAAGGCTCTGGAAGCTGATAGTGAAGCAGCTGCGGTTCGCCCGGATCCGGCAGAAAACGCCAGCTACTCTACCGAGACTGAAGATTCTGAAAGCGTTCTAGCTTCAGATGAAGCTCTCGCAGCTCTACGGGAGAAGCTAACCGGCGAATAAACCTTTTAATACCGTTTGGGTATTAAATAGTGGTTTAACTTTGAATTTTGGGCTGTTGGAGTCAAATATTTGACTCCAACAGCCCATTTTTCTTTGTTATTTTCGGTTTTGCTTGGGCTAGCTACCTGGATAGGCTGGCAGGGTGAGTGAACTATTGATTTACCGCAATCCCGATAGGGGAGCGCGCTGGGCAGCTACTTCCCCCACTAATGCTTTATCAGTGGCGGTAACTGGCGGGATTGGCTCTGGTAAATCTACTACGGTACAAACTCTTAAAGCTTTGGGAGCAAAGACCTGTAGCGCCGATGAACTAGCCGGGCAAGCGTTGGTAGATTTAGCCCCCGATATTGCCCGCGCTTTTGATCATCCCGAATGGGAAAATGGAATAAATCGCAGCGAGCTCGCAACCATAGTGTTTAATAATCCCGATGCCCGCCGCCTCCTAGAATCCATAACTCACCCCTATATTGCGTTCCTTTCCGACCGTTTCTTCGCGTCGCTAACCCCCGGAGACATCGGTATTTACGATATTCCGTTGCTGGCCGAAAACCCGAACGCGCGCGCTTTTGACGTGATTGTGGCAGTGAGTGCGCCCCTCAAACAGCGTTATCAGCGACTGCTTCAACGCTCAGGATTAGAGCCGGCACAAGTAGACGCTAGAATCGCTGCCCAAGCTAGCGAAGAACAACGTCGCGCCATTGCCAACTTTGAGCTGGTAAATGATACTACCCGCGAAGATTTGCGGCGCACTGTCGCCAGCGAGCTATGGCCGCAGCTGCGTCGCCTGGCCGATGGCGAAAACTAAGTAACCCCCACCATTCACGTAGGAAATAGTTTTGCGTTTTTCGGTCTTGGCGCGGGCAGAGGTTTTTCCTCCCGCCCAAAAACTCGAAAAAGCCACCGGCATTTTTCGAGTTTTACGCCCGCCTAGCCGACTCGGATAAAACCTCTGCCCGCGCCGCTTAGGTGTTCGCGCAACCATCCCAAACTCAAACCTACTATCCGCGTTCCCGAAAAAGGCCTCGGCGCCGCCAAAAAAGTAACAGATAATAATCTGGGTCTAACTGGACGAGTACCCCTGGGGGACTGCTACATTAGGCAGGTGATAACTTTGGAAAAATCTGCCGATTCAAACCTCCCCGAGCCTCGCGTCCTCGATACCGAAACCCCTAAAGAGGGCTCTACTTCCCCGGCGGGAAAGGCGGTTTTTGCTCGCAGCCCGCGCGGTCTTTTTGATATTTGCGTTATTTTCTTTGTAGCCTTCCTCCTAGTCGCAAATATTTGTGCCACCAAAGCTATCCAGATTGGTCCTATAGTTTTTGATGGGGGCGCTATTTTGTTCCCCCTAACCTATGTCTTAGGAGACGTTATTAGCGAGGTTTGGGGGCTAAAGGCTGCTAAGCGTGCTATCGTAATGGGCTTCGTGATTTCGGTAATGGCCTCCCTGACCTTTTGGGTGGTGGGAATGCTCCCCGCAGAAGCCTCCTACCAAAATAACGATGCATTCCAAAGCGTGCTTGGGTTCGTTCCCCGCATTGTGATTGCTTCCATGGCGGGTTATATGTTTGGTAACTGGCTTAACGCCTATGTATTGGTGAAGATTAAGCAACGTTGGGGGGAAAATAATCTCTGGGTTCGCCTGGTAACTTCTACTTTGGCAGGAGAGTTGGTTGATTCCATTATTTTTTGCACTATCGCCTTTGCGGGAATCATGAGTTTTTCCCAGTTAATGATTTATATTTTCCTGGGTGGCTACCTGTATAAGTGTGCAGTTGAAATCTTGTGTCTGCCACTAACCTATGCGGTGATTTCTAGGGTGAAAAAGCATGAAAGGTATGGTCTTGACGTTCACTAAAATAGCGGATTTGCCCAGCGGGAGAGGGCGCGCCGGGATTATTCACACTCCGCATGGAGATATCCCGACCCCGGCTTTTATCCCGGTAGGCACGAAAGCGAGTGTGAAAACGGTGTTGCCGGAAGCTATGAAGCAACTGGGGGCTTCAGCTCTCCTGGCTAACGCCTATCATCTGTATTTACAGCCCGGGGCCGAAATCGTTGATAAAGCCGGTGGATTAGCTCGTTTTATGAGCTGGGATGGTCCAACTTTTACCGATTCGGGCGGATTCCAGGTGCTTTCGCTCGGGTCGGGATATAAAAAAGTACTGTCTGGAGAGTTTAGTGGTTCCGGACGTGCCGATCATACGGTGGCCGCAAAGAAGGAACGGCACGCCCTAGTTGATGATGATGGGGTTACTTTTCGTTCTCATCTAAATGGTGCTCTCCATCGCTTTACCCCAGAAAAATCCATGCAAATTCAGCATCATTTGGGTGCCGATATTATGATGGCGTTCGATGAACTCACCACCTTGCTAAACTCACGTGAATATCAGGTAGAGTCCTTGGAACGTACCCGGCGTTGGGCCTCTCGCTGCCTGGCAGAACATGAGCGACTTACCGTTGAGCGCGCGGATAAGCCCTACCAGATGCTTTACGGGGTGATTCAAGGGGCGCAATATGAAGATTTACGGCGTAAAGCTGCCCGGGATCTGTCGGCAATGGAGGTAGCGGGGCGTAGTTTTGATGGTTTCGGAATTGGGGGAGCCTTAGAGAAAGAGAATCTCGCCACCATAGTGAACTGGGTATGTGAAGAGCTACCAGAGGAAAAGCCGCGTCACCTGCTGGGGCTGAGCGAACCGGATGACATTTTTGCGGGGGTAGAAGCCGGAGCGGATACTTTCGATTGCGTAAATCCTTCCCGGATAGGACGTAACGGCGGGCTTTATGGGCGTTACGGTC
>CABQYA010000166.1:0-3848 GCA_902468275.1 uncultured Urmitella sp.
GCAGATACGGCTGCGTTCCATCCCCGATTTTCACAGTTTTTACAGAGGGAATTGACATTAGAGCTGCCGCAATGCGGGCATCTAGGCGACGATCTGCTTGCACGTGACTACCTAAACCTACCGGTACGGCGTAGGCGGCAACCTCAATTGTTCCCCCAATGGTGTCGCCATTTTGCTGTGCCGCATCTATCTGGGCAATCATTTCCTTACTGACCTGCGAGTCCGGGCAGCGCACTGGGTTATCTGCCAGCACCGTGGCTTCTTTTACGGTAGGAATTGGGTGCTCAGCTGCTAGCGAGACGTTACCTATCGAAGACACATAGGAAACCAGTTCAATCCCGGCTGCCTGCTTCAAAAACTCTTGGGCGAAGGCTCCCAGCCCTACCCGCATTGCGGTTTCCCGGGCACTGGCTCGTTCTAGCACAGGTCGGGCATCATTAAGATCATAGGCAAGCATTCCCGCAAAATCAGCGTGTCCGGGGCGAGGACGAGTTAAAGGTTTATTGCGGGCTATCTCGCGCTCATCGCCCTTTCCAGCGTCAATAGTTAGCGCTTGCGCGGATACCGGATCCGGGCTCATCACGGTTTCCCATTTTGACCATTCGCTATTTTCTATTATCAGCGCAATCGGCGCACCGGTAGTTACTCCCCGAATAACTCCCCCAACCATCTGCGCTTTATCTTGCTCAAACTTTTGACGTGTGCCCCGTCCGTATCCTGCCCGGCGAGCCGCCAGATAGTCTTGCACGGTGGCGGTAGTAATTTTTATACCCGCTGGTAATCCGTCCAGGATTCCAACCAGGGCGCGTCCATGGGATTCTCCCGCACTCATCCATCGCAACATGCCCCTATTTTGTCACGGAAGCTGCTATGTGAGCTTCAGCTTTCCACCTATAGGGAAAACATGGGAGCTATCCCCTTACAAAAACTGGTTTTTTAATGAGGAATTAGCAGTAACGCAATATAGCTAGCGGTCAATACCCACGGGCCAAGCGCTAAACGTGTGCTAGCATTTGCCCCTCTTCGTAGCACCAGATATATTGCCCAAAGTCCGCTACCAGCAATCGACAAAATCCCCATCGAGAGCAGACAATGCCAGGAAACGCAGGTAACTAAACCGACCAATACCGGAATAAGTCGCAAATCCCCGACTCCGATTCCGCGACGCACAAAAGTTCCCGGCAACAGCAGAATAAATGAACCTATAGAAACGATAAGAGCATATGCAGGTTTTTCCCACTGCCCCGTCATGAAACCCGACAAGATTACTGCCCCTATCGATAACGCCAGGAAAGCTATAGTCATCGAGCGGGGTAGCTTTTGGGTGGCAGCATCAATTACCAGAAGAACCGGACCGAGAGTTAAAAGTGGAAATAGCAGCAGCAGGTTAATCGAACCGAAACGTAAAATTACTGCGCTTCCTACGACAACCCCGGCTAATAGACCTATTACCCAGGGTTTATTCCAGAATGCTCTCGCTTGCCCAGAAAGGCGAAAATACTTTTCTACTTTGGGTAATCCATAAGCTAGATTTCCAATTCCCGCACATATTAGTGCCAATATGAAAACTAAAATCTGCATCTGTTCCCTTTCATCCCTAAAAGATTGCCTTTCGCATAGCTTCCAGGTTCGGGGTACGGGCGGTAAATAGTTTAACCTGCATTAATGCTTGATGTAGCAGCATTAGTTTTCCAGCTACGGTGCAGGCTTTGGCGCCTAAGGCTCTTTTCATTAGGAGCGTAGGAGACGGGTCGTAGACAATATCTAGCACGGTTTGAGCGGGGTTAAAAGTAACCGTTTCATAAAACTCGTCTAGCACTTCGCGAGGAGTAGTAGAAATAATCAAATCTGCATTTTCAATGGTTTCACAGGCTTTAGCCTTCGCGGATAACGGAATATAGCCGGGATTTATTCCCAAGCGGGTTGCTGCCTGCAACGCGTTACCGGGCTTAGATATTCTGCGGGCTAGTAGGTTAATCTTGGTTGCTCCCAGCTCTACTACTGCTGCAAGGGCAGAGGACGCGGTTGCTCCTGACCCCACAATTACAGCTTTTTCGGGGCTGAAGTCGCGACCCTTTACCTCTTTAATCGCTGCCACCAGACCATACACATCGGTGTTAAATCCGGCGGTGATTCCTCCGGGGAAAGGCACTACGGTATTGACCGCACCTACCGCTTTCGCCAGCCCATCAACTTGAGATAACAGGGGTATAATTGCCTGTTTTAGGGGCATAGTTACCGACAGTCCTACCAGGTTTTCTGGCCAGGGAGTTAGGAAAGATTCCAAGCTATCCTTAGTTATTTCCAAGCGGCGATAATCAATATCCAGCCCCAAATCTCGATAGGCAGACAAATGCAAATTGGGTGAGAGTGAATGTTTAATCGGAGAACCGATTACCGCTACCCAGGGACTTAGCGTTTGCATCTATCTGAGTTTTGGTCACACCACTGCTTGAGTTGCTCCACATTCTTGCGTTGTTCATCCAAGGTGAGAGCGAACTTGGTTTCTCCGGTATCTAGATTAACCGTGGCGAAATATAGCCACTTGCCGTCAGCTGGTTTCACTGCGGCTTTCAAGGCGGCATCGCCCACTGTGCCGATTGCACTGGGAGGAAGACCCTTATGCTTATAGGTATTGTAGGGCGTATCTTTAGCTAGGTCTTCTTTATTGGGAATACCGCCGGAGCGTCCTAGTCCGTAAACTACGGTCGAATCCATCTGTAAATATCCGTGGGTATCTGGGTTATCTTGCAGGCGGTTCTCGATTACCCGGGCAACCTGTGCGTAATACTTTTCAAGATTTACTTCTTTTTCCAAGATTGAAGCTTTTATCAACACAGTGGAGCGTTCCTCGGGCGCTACCCCAGCAGTATCAAGCCGTTTAATCTGGGCTTTTACCATAATTGCGACTAAGTCTTTAGCGCTGTAATTAGTAGCCACAGTGTAGGTATCGGGAGCTAACCAGCCTTCAAAAGACTCTTCGCTTTGACCGGGAATCCCGTAATCTGCGGGATTAGCAAATGCTTCCTGTATTTGCTCGGTGCTAAAACCCGCGGTCTGTTTTAGTCGGACTTTAATTTGTTTGAGGGTAAATCCGGGAGGAATAGTGACCTTAACATCGGCTTTTGAGGCAGGATCCAGTAGCATAGCTAAAGCTTCCCTAGCAGACATCCGCTTGTGCATACGAAAACGTCCGGCCTGTACCCCTTGCGCTAGCGAGTTCTTCTTAAAAATACTGGCAAATACTTCCGCGTCTGCAATTACGCCTTGTTTTTGTAGAATTTGCCCGATGGTTTTACCGGATGCGCCCTCGGGAATTTCGATGATTACTTCCCCGGAGCCCTTACCTTCGTAATCCTCCCCACTGGAGAATATCCCGGAAACTCCCCCTAATTCTTGGGCAGCAATCACCGAAGCTCCCGTAATTAAACCGATAATCACTAAAATAACCGTGATAGTAATCGTGCGCTTCTTACGTTTAGCTTTACGCCTGGCACTGCGACCCGAGGGCGGGGCAGGATGATTTGTCTGACCTTCAGGTTCTTGTTCCCAATAGCTATCGAGCTCTGCGTCAGGCGCAGCTGTAGATAAAGAAGACCCTGTCGATTTTTCGGCACGACGGGAGGGAAAGTGCCGCGTTGGCGGATTAGGTTCTAACTCCCGACTCATTAGGCCTCCTCGCATTCGGGTACGCTACCGAGTGGCTTTCCGGGAGTTTTCCCGGTTTGTCGCTCTATATTTAGCGCTTGTTCCAGTATCACCACCGCAGCCTGTTGATCAACGACGCTCCGCTGTTTGCGTCCTCTCATGCCAGCAGACTGTAACTGTTGATGAGCACTTACGGTGGT
>CABQYA010000167.1:0-3806 GCA_902468275.1 uncultured Urmitella sp.
GGGAGAATAGATAAAGGCGGGGAATAGTTGCAGCAGGGTACGGGTAGCGTTCCAAACCCCTTGTGCAGATTTTCCGACAATCTCTACCCCGCTTTCACTGACCTTTAAGCTATAGGCTTCCTCGATATTTCCACTGGTTAAACCGGTGGTGTCTAGAGAGGTGTCTACCCGTAAACTGATTTGTCCGTCTTTGCCCACTGGCAGGGGAAATCCGGTGGAGGCACGCATAGTTTTAGCGGTCATCTCCGCTACCGCTTTAGAAGCGGAATCAGTTTTGATTTTAGTGTCTGCGCCTAATCTAAAGCTGCCTTGTCCGGGGGTCATTTCAGCAGGAAGTGGGATTAGAGCCGGCTGGGCAGGAGCTACCGGTTCCGCCCCGTCCCATACTTCAAATTCGTATAGAGAAACCCCATATTTAATTCCTTGGAAAGGGGTGCGGCTCTCGGCCTGCATTTTCACGTATTTCCAAGTTCCATTAGCGGTAGCAGCATTGAGTTTTTGGGTATCTGTACCGGAACACTGAGGACGGATAGTGTCGCTGGCTTTTTCCCAAGTGGTTCCGTCATTTGAAACCTCTAAATGATAGGAGGCGGCACAGGCGGCTTCCCATTTAATAGTTATGTGGTCGATTTTGATGGCTTCTTTTAGGTGTACCGCAATCCAGGCTTGGTCACTGTGATTGGAGGACCAGCGAGAATCCCCGCTGTCGTTACCATCAATAGCGGCCTGTGCCTGCCATTTATCAGCAACTTCATTCCCGGAAGCACTAACGCTGCCTCCTTTTGCTGCTAATGCGTGATTAGTCGGCTCTGCAGCCTCTGCTGTCCCGATGCCGGCTGGCAATAATGCCGCTAGCGCCAGAGCGCCTGCCCCTAAAAGGCTAAAAACCTTTTTAGACCGGTTAAACATTTCCTGCACCTTCCTGTTTCACAATCCCGCAATCGTGCAACTACTGCCCAATCAAACCTTTTTAAGGAGGTACTTTAGGGGAAGCGTCTCCCCAAAGTACCTGTTATTTTTGCCGCTACGCTCCCTGTCAGTGCTGTTTATACCGATTCCGCTCCCCAGAACCAAAGCTAGTTTCAAAGACCATCAGGCACGCCCTATCAAGAAGGGGCAAGCTTAAATCTTTCTTCACTTCTTTGTGTCTTTCTGGCTGCTGGTACAAAGACAGCGTCTTTACTGTCGAGGACGTACACTCTTGGTTTCAAGAGTGCTCTCAGTTTAACAAAAGGAAATACTCAGGAACGAATCCTTGGCTGAAAAAAACTAGCTGACCTTTCAGGGTGGCTATGATTAAGCAATCCAAACAAGCAGGAAATGCTGTTAAGGGCTAAATCCCCGCTGATTTTAGCGCGTTAATCACCAGTTCGCGTGCTTGCTGGGCAATCGCCGGACCTTGCAGCCCTAATACGCCATGGCAGCTACCGGGAAGCAACGTTAGGCGCACTGGAACATTACTTTCTGTTAAGGTCTGCGCAAATCTAATATCTTCATCTCGCAAGGGATCGCATTGGTTGGCTACCAGGAAAGTTTCCGGCCACCCTGATAAGTCACTGACTCTGCCGGGAGCTGCATAAATATCAGCTTCTCCCCCACCTAGATAGGCTTTCCAACTGGCTTTAGCGTTGGGCAAATCCCATACCGGGGTGTTTTGTCCGCCTTGCATCGAGACTGTTTCCAGCCGATCATCTAATACTGGCTCAATTAGAAACACTCGGTCAGCAAGTGCTATCCCCTGGTCGCGACTGAATAAGGTTACTGCTGCCGCCAGGTTACCTCCGGCGCTATCCCCATAAATTACGCTCGGGAGCGCCGGAAATTCTGTTTTCACCCATTTCCAGCCCGCCACACAGTCCTGCAAAGGCAAGGGGTAGGGATTCTCGGGGGCGAGGCGATAGTTGGGGCTAACAACGCACTGGCCAGTTTCTGCCACTAGCTGTCCGTTCCAGCCATCATCATAGCGAGCTTGCCCCGCAATCATTCCCCCACCGTGAATGCTGTAAATGACTCCCTGGGGTTCACGGTTTTCTGGGCGAAATACTCGCAGTTCAACCTGGTAACCGTCTTTACTTTCCACCTGCACTATTTCCCGGGTGATACCGGCAGGTAGCGCAATCTCGCCACTGAGCATTTTTTCGCCCGCTGCCCGCATTGCCAGCGGATCCCACGCCATTTGGGGTGGAACTGTGTCAAGAACCGCGGCTATCTCGGAATCTAAAAGTATTTCGCTATTCATTATTCTCTTCTCCGTTGAAACTCTAATAATCTAGATTAGCTAAGAAATCGTCACAAAGGGCATAGAACTCGGCTTCTTTTTCACGGCGTACGCAGTGACGGGTTCCCGGAAGAAACGCCGTCTTTAGGTTAGTGTTGCCCAGGTTTTCGATTTCTTTTAGCCGCTGCGGTCCTATCAACACGTCCTCACCATCGGAGGTAATCAGCAAGGTCGGCACGCTAAGCGCGCGGGCAATCTGTTCCCAAGGCTGCCTCGGGCTAACTTCCCCGAGGGCAACAAAATCTAGATCGACTTGCAGTTTCCCCTGTAACCAGCCGCAAGCTTCCGCGAGCGACCAGCTGGAATAGTCACTGCGGTTTTCCGCTAATGCCGCGGACACTTCGGCTCGCATCCATTTAATTCGTTTCACCAGTTCCGTTGCGCCTTCTTTGTATTGGCTAGCCTGCTTTGGCGTTAGCCAGGCAGGTTCTTCCAAAATCAAGGCTTTAACTAAATCTGGTCGCCAGAAAGCTACCGCGCTCATCACTGCTGCCCCCATTGAGTGCCCGATTAATATAGCGGGTTCACCGCCGTTAAGGTGCTCAATCGTGCATATCATATCGGCGACTTCGGTAGCTAGCGGATCTAGCAAGGCTTCACGGCTAAAACGAGGCGACAGCCCATGCCCACGTGCGTCTACACAGGCTACACGGAAATCATTTGACCAGTATTTTTGCAGGCTGGCTAGCGAGGACGCATTATCGGTAACCCCGTGGGTTGCGATAATCAGTGAACTATCTGTAGCTCCCGCCATGGTATAGGCCAGCATCTGACCTTCCGGAATTGTTTTTTCCATAGTATTTACCTTAACTTTTCGCGCGTTAGCTGGCGTAGTCGCGTTCAATAAGTGTCCGTATCCGTCACGCTGATGCCGCAGAAAGAGCCGCCTTAGAAATCAAATCGGATATTTGCTGTTTCCAACTGCAAATACTGGGTTGTGACATGAAAAATAACCCGATAGAGATTACCGAGGGACTTTATCGAGGAGACCAGTATGAACTCTCGGTAAATCTTTCACACTAGCCGCTAAGATACCTTAAAAATATGGCTTTTACCGGTTTTTAATAGTCGCTATCGGTTGCTTAAACTGCTTAAGCAACCGATAGCGAGTTTATTATTGGGGTTTACTGGCTATATCTCTTATCACTAGTGAATCTGATATTTTTCCTTTCAACCCTTTAATCTGGACATTCTTGATAATTTTTCCTGAACTTTTATCAAAAACTACAATACGGGGCGCTGCGAAGGAATCACGGCTATCTTCGACCAGTACGGTAACGGTGTTTTTATCGGAGGAAAAGTGATAGATAAACTTGGAGTCCTCACTTTGTTTTTCCTTGCGTAATGCGTCGTTAAGAACCGTGGTTTTCCCATTTTCCACATTGGTTTCATAAAGAACGCCGTAACCGCTAATCCATATTAGTTTTCCCTTTTCGTTCAGCGAGTGCGCATCAAGTCCGACTTCAGAGGCACTCTCGGACGAAAACTAGATCGGAAGAGCACAGTCTGAACTCCAGTCACAGTCACT
>CABQYA010000168.1:0-3799 GCA_902468275.1 uncultured Urmitella sp.
GGCATTCCCGGATTAAGCCTGGTGGTTTTCCCACAGCAACTGTTCTAAGGGTTTGCGTTCGCGCTCTTTAGTCAGACCAGCAGGTTCTTTACCCACACTGCACATCGTAAACGCTGTGCAGGGATGGGAAATATTTTCTACTGTTACCTAATCGTGAGTACTTATCGACAGTGACGATTAACGGTTTCCTTTAGCACGATTGTGGGTGGCACAGAGCATTTCACAGTTTTCTAAAGTAGTTTCCCCGCCTTTACTCCAGGCGCTGACATGGTCGGCATCCATTTCCTTTAACTTCCAGATTCGAGTGCGGTTTGCATTATTCCCCACTGCGCACAGCTGACAGTTTGAGATTCCTTCAGCTTGTGCCTTGTCAGTCTGGAGCCGGTAGGCATTCGCCTTTGTCTTATCATCGAATAGGCGCACGTCTAGTAACTGCGTCAGTGTTTTTCCGCTGAGTAGATATTCATAAATACCCTTTAAAGAATGTACCGCCGGATCAGCGCGCAATTCCGCAACCTGACGGGTAATTTCCTCGGCGTTATATGCCTGGTGGTGATATTCCTCGTAAAGACGACCCCACTCCAGGCCGCGCATTTCCTTATCCGGTGAACCGGTAAACACTGACCCTACCCAGTCGATAACCGAGGTGAAATAGGTTTTTAATTCTGTGATGCCTTCGTCTTGGCGATGCTTGGCCATATAGGCGTCTACGGTGGTTTGCTGGGAACTGCTAACCCAATCTAAAGCTACAGCCAACACCTCTTGCCGTTTCGGGTCTCCCTTCATGTAGGCTGACCACTTTTGTTGCATTGCGTTGGTTGAGTTTGAAAATTCAGCTTTTGCGGCAGTGACGAACGGACCGGAGTAAATCGAGTTCAAAAGTTCCTGCTGTGTGAGCGGAACCCCGGCAATGTTGATGGTCTTAAACCATTCCTTGATTTCTTTCTCAGTTCCCTCACATTCATAGACCAGGAGTTCGTGGTTCAAAATCAGCTGCTGCTGTTCAAGTGGAAGCGAACTGAAAGTCTGTTCGCGCCCGTCTACCTTGATGGCAAACTTGCCAGTAACAAAACGACCGATAGAGGTGATACGCTGCTGACCATCCAGCACCTCCAGGCGTTCGTCTTCTATCACGAAATAGATTAGCCCCAACGGATAGCCCTTAAGCATGGAATCAATGACCGCAACATCCTTCTTACCGTCGTTGTATATGTAGTTACGCTGGTATTCAGGTTGAATCACTAACTTGCCTGATAACCCGTAAAGACCCTTACCTTCGAGTTCGTTATAAACAAAGCCTTTGAAGATATCGGAGACCGGGTACTTTTTCAACGTAGTTTTCATGAGCTTGTGCCTCTCTGCTTTGCGCATATAAAAATGCGATCATAGGTTTCTTTGCCGTTGATGGTAGTTTTCTTATCTGTTTCTGGGGGCATAGCCGTGCCGCGATACGCGCTCAATAGGCGCGGGGACTTACTCCATCGTTGTGAGCCGAGTATTTCAAACTGATCTGGGTTGTACTTATCCAGGAAAGTTATGGGAACGCCCATTATTCCTGAGCAATAGCTAAGATGCTCAGGCGAGCAACCAATTTTCTGAGCGTAGCTGTTCAAGAGTTCTTCCTCCGAATGATAATCCGAAAGTAAGGTTGAACTCTCTCTCATGTATGCGAGGTCTTTGCCGTCGTCTCCCTTACGGAAACGCACAATTTCAAATTGGTCGGGATTGTATTTATCTAGGAAAGTTATGGGCACCCCGATAGCTTCCATATAGTCGGAGGGGATTGCGTCTACAAATGGCACTTCAATGGCGTCATAGTTGTCGTATTTTGGATAGCCATTCTCCCTGATTTGCTTGTGTCGGCTGAATCTGAGATTGTCTTCCATGGTCATAAGCTGTAAAGGCTCATGCCGACGCCCATGTTCAATATTTGTAAACCAACAGGAATTTCCCAGACGAGTGTATTGGCGCTCATGGTCAGAAGGGTAGCCAAGTCGTGCTGCTTTTTCACGATCACTTTGTTTAACCTGTGCCCCTTTAGGGACTGCGAAAACCATATCTGTATTGTTGGCAGTTGCACCTTTCCATAACGCATTTTCTTTTATAAGCGGAAAAATCTCTTTATAGGTTATGGCATTAACATTTCCGATAATTGAAAAACTGACGGTGCTTTCTATCAGCCAAGCAACAAATTCCCGAAACAAACTAAAGGGTGGGTTGGTGATGACAATGTCGGCTTCGTCTCGCAGGCGGGTCACTTCCTCGCTGCGGAAGTCTTCATCGCCCTCTAAATATGACCATTGGAGGTCATCAATATCAATGGTTCCGTCGTTATTTATGTCCTTCGAGGTGAGGGTAAATAAGCGACCTCTTTCCTTGGATTTCTTTTCATCGTATTGCGGGGCTTCGGTCTCAAACAGGGTCGGCTGATAGAAAACGGCGCCAGCGTTACTATTGGGTGCATAGCTGGTGGAAATCAGCTTTTTCAATCCAAAATCATTGAAATGCAAGGCGAAGAACTTGGTGAAATTGCTCCACTCCGGGTCATCACATGGCAATAGGATGGTTTTTCCGTCGAATACATGCTTGTTGTATTCCAAATAGGCGTTTATCTCACGTTCAATGTCGTTCCATTGGGTGTAAAACTCGTCATTTTTTGCTTTTTTTGCCGCCTGCAAATCCCGGTTAGCCATAGTCTTATTCTATGGATTGAAGGTGCAAGAATCCGGTAAACGCTCCGGTAGACGCGTTTGCGAGGTCTAATTCTACTATTCCCACTTATGCCGGTCGGTTAAATTTCGTGTTTAGCATCACAGCGACGACAGGGTTCTAGCTGTATACCCCTTTTTTCCCGCCACCTCAATGTAGTGTCGGTAACTTTAGGGATTGTTTCGCATACTAGATCTGGTGGTTTTCCCACAGCGGTTGGCGCAGAGGTTTATGCGGAAGTCAATCAGATTAGAGATTGAGTTCCCGTTTGCCTTTCAATCCGCTTCTTGCAAGTTTAATGTAATTACTTCCGCAGTCTTGTTTTCGCGAATAATAGATGTTTGTATCGCAAACTGCAGAACTATGTATTACAATTATGCTCGGAGGGTGAATCAAATGAAAAATGTGACTGTGAGCGCGCGCGTTGAGCAAGATGTTAAAACTGCTGCTGAAAATATCCTCGATCAGCTGGGAATTTCCACTTCAGCGGTGATTAATTCCCTGTATCGTCAAATTATTTTGCAGCGTGCAGTTCCATTTAGTCTGTCCCTTCCCGAAAACTTCAAAACCGCCGATGAAATGACCGCAGATGAACTGAATGCTAAACTGACGCGCAGCTATTCGCAGTCTTTGCTTGGTCAAGGTCGGGACTACAACTCGGTATTTGACGAGTTGGAAAAGGAAATTTAGGTGAAATCTTTCCGGATTCTCATTACTCCCGGCGCTGAGAATGATCTGCTAGAACTGCGAAATTATATTGCAGAAGAGTTACTTTCTCCGCAAGTTGCCCGGGAGTATTTGGGGTTTTTGCGGGCGGAAATCGGAAAACTCTCATACCTAGCAAATATTTTCGAGCCGATACCCGACGAGCCTTGGCACAGTCGAGGAATCCGGCGTATTGCGGTGAAAAATTTCTTGATATACTACCGTATCGATACCGATTCAAACTGTGTTTACGTTTTAAATGCTATTTACGGTAAGCGTGATCAGCTAGCCGCGTTAAGGGACGCAGATAAAACCGGGCAGTAGCGATCCAGTATTTCCCTACTAAGCCTGGTGGTTTTCCCACAGCAACTGTTCTAAGGGTTTG
>CABQYA010000169.1:0-3794 GCA_902468275.1 uncultured Urmitella sp.
TGCCTTGCTCCGATGGCAAAGGTACTCAATGACAAGTTCGGGATTGAACGTGGCTTGATGACCACTATTCACGCCTACACTGGCGATCAGCGTCTACATGATGCTCCGCATAAGGATTTGCGTCGCGCTCGCGCCGCTGCTCTGAACATTGTTCCAACCACCACTGGTGCTGCTAAAGCGGTTGCTTTGGTATTGCCGGAACTAAAGGGCAAGCTAGACGGCTATGCTCTGCGCGTGCCGGTACCGACCGGTTCGGTAACCGACCTAACCTTTACCCCCTCCAAGCCCTGCACTGCGGAAGAAATTAATGCCGCTATGAAAGAGGCTGCCGAGGGTGAACTAAAGGGTGTGCTGGCTTACTCGAACGATGAACCGCTAGTATCTACTGACATTGTTACCGATCCGCACACCTCGATTTTCGATTCCGCTTTGACTAAGGTAATCGACGGTCAGGTCAAGGTAGTTTCTTGGTATGACAATGAATGGGGCTACTCCAATTCCCTAGTTAGCTTGACTAAACTGGTTGGAGAGAACCTGTAAATAATAATGCGAACTGACGCTTAAGTTGTGCCCGCCTGCCTGTTTCAGGTAGGCGGGCACAACTTGATGCCGGTGTTCATTCAGCATTTAACCGCAGAAAGGTATAGCAAATAATGGCGCTACGAGATATTAAGTCCCTAGGAGATATTGCCGGTAAAAAAGTCCTGGTGCGCTCCGATTTCAATGTGCCGCTAAAGGACGGCAAGATTACTGACGATGGGCGGATTCGCGCCGCTCTTCCCACTTTAAAAACCCTGATAGAGGCAAAAGCTAAGGTGTTGGTAATGGCCCATCTTGGACGTCCTAAAGGTCAGGTGAATCCGGAGTTTTCGTTGGCGCCGGTAGCGAAACGGCTGGGGGAACTGCTGGGACAAGATGTTGCTTTAGCTAAAGATACTGTTGGCGAGGACGCTCAACAGCTGGCTTCTGTTTTGGAAGACGGTCAAGTTGTACTGCTAGAGAATGTGCGTTTTGATTCCCGAGAGAACTCCAAGGACGATAGTGAGCGTGAGGCTTTAGCTAAAGAATATGCGCAGTTGGCTGATTGCTTCGTATCTGATGGTTTCGGGGTAGTTCACCGCAAACAGGCATCGGTCTACGATGTAGCGAAGTTGTTACCATCAGCTGCCGGATATTTAGTAAATAAAGAAATTGAGTCTTTACGGCGGGCAACTGATAATCCGGAACGTCCCTACGGGGTAATCCTGGGCGGTTCCAAAGTCTCTGACAAGCTGGGGGTAATTGCGAATCTACTTGAAAAGGCAGATTTCCTGGCGATTGGCGGGGGCATGGCTTACACGTTCCTAGCTGCTAAAGGCTACGAGGTAGGTACTTCGCTACTGGAAAGCGACCAGATTGAGACGGTCAAAGGCTATATTCAAAAAGCAGCCGAACGGGGAGTAGACCTCTTGTTGCCGGTAGATAGCCTGGTAGCGCCAGAGTTTTCTGCTGATGCCCCGGCTACTCTGGTTGATTGTGACGCGATTCCCAGCGATCAGATGGGATTAGATATCGGTTCAAAGACCGCGCAGTTATTTGCCGATAAGATTCGTTCCGCTAAGACGGTTGCTTGGAACGGTCCGATGGGCGTCTTTGAATTTGAGGCTTTCAGCTCCGGTACCAAGGCAGTTGCGCAAGCTCTAGCTGATTCCGATTGCTTTAGCGTAATCGGTGGGGGAGACTCCGCAGCCGCAGTTCGTACCCTAGGATTTGATGAAAACAAGTTCAGCCATATCTCTACCGGTGGAGGGGCTTCTTTGGAACTATTGGAAGGCAAGACCCTGCCGGGGATTGCCGTATTGGAGGATTAATTATGACTCGTACCCCATTGCTAGCAGGCAACTGGAAAATGAATATGAACCACCTGGAGGCAACTCGTCTGGTTCAAGAACTTGCTTTAGATTTGCAAGATCACCATTTTGACTACCATAACGATGTGGTAGTGGTTCCCCCCTTCACCGATATTCGTTCGGTACAAACCGTGGTGGAATCCGACAACCTGAAGATTACTTACGGAGCGCAAGATGTTTCCGTACACGAATCCGGCGCCTACACCGGTGAAATTTCGGCCTCGATGCTAACTAAACTGGGCTGCTCCTGGGTGGTTGTTGGTCACTCTGAAAGACGGGAATATCATAGCGAAAGTGATGAACTCGTTGGGCAGAAAGCTCAGGTGGCTCTAGAAGCTGGTATGACCCCAATCATCTGTTGCGGGGAAGGACTAGAGGTTCGCAAAGCCGGAGAGCATGTAAATCATGTTGTAAAACAAATTGAAGGTGCCTATCAAGGCATTTCTGCTGATGATGCGGTTAATACCGTAGTTGCTTACGAACCTATTTGGGCTATTGGCACCGGGGAAACCGCTACGCCTGAGGATGCTGAAGAGGTTTGTGCAGCAATTCGAGAAAAACTCTCGCAGCTGTATTCAGCCGATGTTGCCGAGTCGATTCGCGTTCTTTATGGCGGATCCGTTAAATCAGCGAACGTAGCTGAAATCATGGCTAAACCTAATGTAGATGGTGCTTTGGTTGGTGGAGCCTCTTTGAAAGCCGAGGAGTTCTCCAAGATTGTTCGCTTTGATGGCTAGCATTTTTACTTGGTAATTCAATCCGCTTTCAGCGGTGAAGTTCCTAACTATTGGCGGCGGGTCACAATAGACCCGCCGCCAATAGGTTATAGTAAAGTCAGTAAACATACTTTTTGGGAGAAGAATTTAGTGCAAACCGTAATTGAAATCATTGCTGAAGTAGTGCTGGTACTATCCAGTTTGTTTCTGATTCTTACCATTTTGATGCACAAAGGATCAGGCGGGGGTCTGTCTGATATGTTCGGTGGTGGGCTTTCCTCCAGCGCTGGCTCCTCCGGGGTGGCAATGCGTAACCTGAACCGAATAACTGTCGTTACCGCAATTATTTGGTTAATCAGCGTGATTGTGCTGGGGTTATTACCTCGTATGTTTGCTTAGCTCCATCTTCAGGTCATGGCTTAACCGATAGCACTTCCCATTATGCGCGCTAGGTATGCCTCAAAGTCACAAAAATCTGGGTATGAAGTTTCTTGGAAGATTCTTCTCGGGGCTTTAGGTATTGCTTGTCTTCTGGCTTTGATTGCGGTTGGAGGGGTGTTTGGTTATTCAATATATCAGGCTAAAGCCAGTGTTGCTCCTGCCATCCCGAGCGCCCCTAAAACCGTCTCCACCCCTCCTCCTAAAAAGGAAGTTCAGATATCTTTGGCGGCTACCGGAGATGTGTTATCACATGACGGGGTGGTAAAAGAGAGTTGGCGTCAGGGACAGGGTTCTCACTTTACGCCAATGGTAGAGAAAATACGTCCTTGGATAGCCGGGGCGGATATAGCTTTTTTCCACCAAGAAGTTCCTTTTGGCAAGTCCGATAAGGATTCTAAAGGCTATCCCGTATTTAAAGCTCCTATTGGTTGGGCCGCAGATACCAAAGCCCTGGGTTATGACGGTTGTTCCACTTCCTCCAATCACACATTTGATCAGGGGATTAAGGGAATCAAACACACCATCGAAACTTTGAGGGCGCAAGGTCTGGGAGTTACTGGCTCAGCCGCCAGTGGTGACGAAAATCTCTATCAAATGTATGAGGTGACTAAAAAGGGACGTTCCTTCAAATTAGCTCATATTTCCACCGCATACGGGCTTAATCAGGGAACGGTTGCAGAGGTAACCAAAAATCCCTGGCGGGTTAATCTCACTTCCGATGGGCAAATAATTATAGATATCGCCCGTA
>CABQYA010000170.1:0-3768 GCA_902468275.1 uncultured Urmitella sp.
GCCCGCAGGTCACAGACTTGCCAGTCTAAAACCGTTGCCCCCATTGGGGAGACAACCAAGCAATCATTGCCGGAGCGCAAAGTCCAAGTTTCCGGGCTCATGAGTTCTCCTTCTATTTTCAGCGACCTGAATCTGCGGGGGACATAAAACCTTGAGGAATAAAATCCTAGGAACGCCCTATTTCTTCGGGATTACCACATTCACCAGTTTAGGAGCCCGGACAATCACCTTTAACGGCTGCCCACCCGCAAGGGAGCGTTGCACCACTTCAGTTTCCAGCGCCTGTTTTTCTAGCTCCTCAGCTGAAATGGATTGCGGCACCTGCAAGCGGTATTTAACCTTGCCGTTAATCTGTACCACCGCCGTGATTTCCTCTTCTACCAGTAGAGATTCATCGGTTACTACCGGAAAAGGCTCACGTGCCAACGAGGAAGAATGCCCCAGCCTATTCCAAAGTTCCTCGGCAATATGGGGAGCCAGAGGAGAAATCATTAACACCAACGCCTCCGCGGCTTCGCGAGGAACCGCTTTCAGCCCAGTCAAGTGATTATTGAGCACAATCAAATCCGAAACCACCAGGTTAAGACGCATTTCGCGGTAGTCTTCGGTTACCTGCGCGATTGCTTTCGCTAAGGCGCGCTGAGTTTCCAAATCGAGCGCGTCCTCGCTAATGGTTACCTCTCCAGTGTTCTCATCAACCACATTGCGCCATAGCCGCTGTAAGAAACGCTGGGAACCGACCACTGCCCGAGTTTCCCAAGGCCGCGACATATCCAGCGGCCCCATCGACATTTCATAGACCCGGAAAGTGTCGGCCCCGTATTCGTCGCAAATATCGTCTGGAGTAACGATATTCTTCAAGGATTTACCCATCTTGCCGTATTCGCGTTTAACCGGCTGCCCCTCGTAGGTGAAGCCACTGGCTTCATCACCGGCTACTTCGGCGGCGGGCACGTACGCTCCCCGCTGGTCGGTATAGGCATAGGCCTGGATATAGCCTTGGTTAAACAGCTTATGGAAAGGTTCACTGGAAGACAGATGCCCCAGGTCATATAGCACTTTGTGCCAAAAACGTGCATAGAGCAGGTGCAGAACCGCGTGTTCTACTCCCCCTACATATAGGTCAGTTCCGCCAGTAGTAGCCCCAGCTCGCGTACCCATCCAGTAACGTTCATTTTCGGGGTTAGCCAGGAAATCCTTCTCCCCCGGATCGAGGTAGCGTAGCTCGTAGCAGCAAGAACCCGCCCAGTTGGGCATCACATTAGTGTCCCGATAGTAGGTTTGCGTGCCCTGACCCAGGTCTAGCTGGACTTTTACCCAGTCCCCAGCTCGCCCTAAGGGAGCCTCAGGGGAAGAATCAGCATCATCAGCCGCAAAGGTGCGCGGAGAGAAATTATCTACCTCCGGCAAGTCCAGGGGCAGCATAGATTCTGGGAGGGCGTGCACCACCCCGTCCTCGTCATAGACCACGGGGAAAGGCTCTCCCCAGTAGCGCTGCCGCGAGAATAGCCAATCCCGCAGCCGATAGGTGGTAGTAGCTTTCCCCAATCCCGCAGTTTCTAGCCAGGAAGTAATCTTCTCAATTGCCTCGGATTTACCTAATCCGTTAAGGCTAATCTGGTCATTAGCAGAGTTCTGAATCACCCCATCCCCGATCCAAGCAGCATCTTTATCCGCATCCGGCGCGGGAGTAATCGTGTAAATAATGTCCAGGTCAAACTTCTTTGCAAAATCCCAGTCACGTTGATCGTGAGCGGGAACCGCCATAATCGCGCCAGTACCGTAGCCCATCATCACGTAGTCGGCAGTGAAAATCGGAATCGGACGATTATTGACCGGGTTAGTGGCGAATAAACCGGTAAATACCCCGGTCTTTTCGCGGGCATCTTCGCCGCGTTCGCGCTCGCTCCGGGCAGCTGCCTGTGCTTGATAGGCGCGTACCGCTTGCCGCGGATTATCAAATCCACTAGTCCAAGCCTCGCGGGTATCCTGGGGCCATTGGGCAGGAATCGCGCTCTCGCCCTCGGCAACCTCACTTTGCCCCAGTCCCGCTAAAAGCGGGTGCTCGGGAGCTACCACCATGAAGGTGGCTCCAAACAAGGTATCGGGGCGAGTAGTGTAAACCTTTAGCTCCTGCGAGCCTACCCGGAAAGATACGGTTGCCCCGTGGGAGCGGCCAATCCAGTTTTCCTGCATGGTGCGCACTTTTTCTGGCCAATCCAAAGTCGCCAAATCTTCGATTAAGCGATCTCCGTAGGCAGTAATCCTCATCATCCATTGCCGCAAGTGAGAACGAAATACCGGGAAATTACCGCGTTCAGAGCGTCCCTCGGAGGTCACTTCCTCGTCCGCTAGCACCGTCCCCAGACCGGGACACCAATTCACCGGGGCATAGGAAAGATATGCCAGGCGGTAATCCTCAAGAATATCTTCGCGTTGCTTAGCGCTGAGATTTTCCCACTTTTCGCAGTTAGGGAGCGGTTTTTCTCCACTGGCAAACTTTTCGATTAGTTCGCTAATTGGACGAGCAGCACCGCGTCCTCCATCCGGGCGAGGAGCTTCCACGTCATACCAAGAGTTAAATACCTGTAAGAAAATCCATTGCGTCCAGCGATAATAATCCTGGTCAATGGTAGCGAAAGAACGCCGCTCATCATGAGAGAGCCCAATCCGAGCCAACTGCCTGCGCATATTAGCGATATTTTCGCGGGTAGTTTTGCGCGGATGCTGCCCGGTGGTTACCGCATACTGCTCCGCGGGCAAACCAAAGGCGTCATAGCCCATGGTGTAGAGCACGTTCTTGCCCTGCATTCGTTGGAAACGCCCAGTAACATCGGTAGAGATATAACCAAGAGGGTGTCCTACATGTAGACCTTTGCCAGAGGGATAGGGGAACATATCCATTACGAAGAAAGACTCTTTTTGCGCAAGCGGACCAGCTAAAGACCCTACCGGGTTGTCAGCATAAAAAGTACCCTGCTCTGACCAGTATTTTTGCCATTTTCCTTCGATTTGCCCCGCCATCTGGGCGGTGTATCGATATGCCGGTATATCGCTAGCGCTCTTAGTCATTACTTTTCTCCCTTCAGTTCCTTCTCAAAGCCTACCGCATTCAGGGCTGACCCTGATTTCGCTATCAAGTTTGCAAACCGGTCCTTGCCGCAAGTAGAAATAGCCCCACTGCCTCTCCATTCGACTCTAGTAACCTCTAGCTTTACCCTAAAAACCTGGGAAAGCAGGGCTAATTAGAAATAGTAGGATGCGCATAATCGGTGACGTTATAGATACTGCCCCCGCGCTGCAAAAGCACCGTTAATACCTGTGCTTTTTTCTGATTATCACCATTTTTACCCCAAATCACTTTTGCTCCCGATTGCAATTGCAGCTCTACATTATCTAAACGAGCTGCTTGAGCGCTTTTTACCTTTTGTTTAATTTCTGCGGGTAGGGATTGCACTACTTGAGCTACAGATTTTAGACAATCTTCAATATCGCTTTGGGGGCAACTACTAGCTACCTCTAGCAGTTTAGAAGCATCGAAACCTTGCGCCGGCAGCAGCTTTCCCTCTAAATCAACCACTTTTCCTTGCGCTGTTTTTGCTACTGGGGTACGTAGCGTGAGGTAAACCGCTACTCCGCGCGGGAATTCTCGTTTAACCTTCGCCTGTTTCACCCAGGGATTACTGCGTTGCAACGAAGAAGCCGCCTCTGAGGTGGGAAAACGCAGTAGCGGTCTACCCGTATAGTTGGCAAGTTCTTCTTTTACCT
>CABQYA010000171.1:0-3743 GCA_902468275.1 uncultured Urmitella sp.
TGGGAACTGCGCTTAATGCTCCTCCGCTGTTTTTTACCCAGTTCTTCCAAATTGCTAAAGGTATGAATCCCGCGCTCGCGGGGATGGCGCTACTGCCGGGTATGGTCGGTACCTTTATCGCCTCCACTTTAATCGGATTATTGGTTTCGAGAATAGGACGCTGGAAACGCTTCGTGGTCGGCGGTTTCGTAGTGATGTGTGTGGGGATTTTCTTCATTACCCTGATTGATAAAAACAGCCCCTACTGGTTTATTGCCCTAGGTATGTTCCTGCTGGGAGGTGGGCAAGGTGCCAGTATGCAAAACCTGGTGCTCGCGGTGCAAAACGGAGTGAAACTGCGCGATATGGGGGCGGCTACCTCTACGGTTACCTTTTGCCGCTCTATGGGAGGGGCAATCGGGATACAAATTTGCGGTTTCGTATTTACCTGGGAGATTGCTAATCGGGTAGCTGCCGGGATGGCGAAGCTGGGTGACAAATCATCCGCGATAGCCAACCTATCTACCCTGGAGTTAGATAAACTCAATGCAGCTCAACAACAGGTTGTCCGCGATGCCTATGCGGGCGCTCTCGGGGATATTTTTGTGCCTTTACTGCTGCTGTCCCTGATAGGTCTGGTTTGTGTATCCTTGATGAAAGGGAGCGAACTGATTTCTGAATACGCCGAGAACACCCAAGGTCACCAGGCAAGCGAGAAAGAACGCGAGTTAGTGCGCCGCGCCCTCGAAAAAGATAACGTAAGCCACGAGCTGTCTAGATGGGGACGCAATAAGGTTCGTAAGACCTCTAAAAACAGTAGTCCTGATTCAGATTCGGTCGGTAGTAAAACTCAAGACGAGGGCGAGGCAGATTTACAAGCGTAAGAGCCTCATAAGGTAAGTTTAGAGATAGTAAACAAGCAGGAAAGGTAAATAATGGATATTGGGTGGAAAGCAGCAAGCGCCGTGAGCCTGGCAGGAGCCGGACTGGTAGCTAACCTGGTTATTAACTCTGCATGGAAACTGGTTACCGGACATAAGCCGCCCCAGGACGGCGAAGAGGCTGCTCAAGCCTCTCTGCTGGAAGTCGTTATTTTTGCTGCCATCTCGGGAGTAGCGGTTACCTTGATTCAACGTGCAGCTATGCGGAGGGCAAACAGCTGGTACGGAGGACGCGATAAAGATCCTTTAGAGCTCGGCAATTAGGGTTTAACTAACTGGGGCGAAAGCCAGTAATGCTCACCTTTTAAGGGGAAAACCCTACTGGTGATAGGCTTCTACCTGACAGTAACGACAGGGGAGCCGAAAGGCTGAGAGTGTCCAGGTGGACAGACCCTCGCACCTGAACCAGGTAATGCTGGCGCAGGGAGTCGAGTCTCTTACTTGCATAGGCAAGTCCTCTCCTAATTTAATGGAGGGAGAACCATGCGCAAACTAGCGCAATTTGCATCAGTACTGGCAGTCGGGGCACTTGCTCTGGGATTAAGTGGCTGCGGGAGTGAAAAAAACTCTAGCGAAGCTAAAAGTGATAGCGGCACTGTAACTATTGTTACCAATGGTAGCTGGAAGCTGGGTAAAGAGGCATTAGCCAAGGCAAAAGCGGCAACTGGACAAGATATTAAGCTATTAAATGGTGAGGAGTCCGGAACGCTTGATTCCAAACTGATTTTGCGGAAAGATTCACCGCTCGGGGATATGGCAGTTGGTCTAACTGCCAATAACATTGTGAAAGTTGCGAAAGCAGGGGTAATAGCGCCCAATAAGGTGAAAGTTCCCGCTTCAGCAGAAAAATACCTGGTTAAGCAGGCTGAGGGAGCGCTTCCACTAGACCGCTCCGATGTGTGCGCCAACTACGATATTGACTATTTCAAGACCCACAACTTAAAAGTTCCTCAAAACTATGATGAACTACTAAAACCTGAATATAAGGGATTGACGGTGGTAGAAAATCCCGCCAAATCTGACACCGGGTTGGGGATGCTGCTGGCAACCGTACAACAAAAAGGAGCCGATGGCTTCCTGCAATACTGGAAGAACCTGGTAGCTAATGGAGCTAAAGCCGTAAACACCTGGGACGAAGCCTATAATCAAGAATTCACCCAGGGGGAGGGTAAAGGTAAATACCCAATTGTCATGTCCTATTCTTCCTCTCCCTACTGGTCCGTATCTGAGGACGGTAAATCTGCTCCGACTGCCAATATCGAGGGAACCTGTTACCCGGCAGTCGAATACGGGGCAGTGCTAAAAGGAGCGAAGAACGCTTCGGGAGCTGAAAAAGTATTGACCTGGCTATATAGTCAGGAAGGTCAGAATGCTATTATGACCGAAAATATCACTTATCCCATTGATGAACAGGTAAAACTGGATCCGAAGCTAGAAAAGTTCGCGCCCCGTCCCCACAATGAGCAGCAATTAGATGTGCTGGAAGTCGAACGTAACCGCGGTGAATGGATTCGCCAGGTACAGGCGGTACTAGGATAGTGGATTGTCGATAAAACCCAGGTCCTTATCGGTCACGCCAGGACGAGCAATGCTCGTCCTGGCGACCGTTATTCCTGCCCTATTTTTGGTGTTTTGCTTCTTCTATCCGGTTCTAGCTCTCCTATGGTTGGGGGTAGGTCAGGCGGAAGAAAGTGGCTACCTTACAACCTTTTGGCGGGTAATCTCGGATTCGCTAACTTGGCGAGCCATCGCTGACACCCTGTTTATGGCGATAGGGGGAACTGTAATCTCGGTGCTGGTTGGATTACCTCTTTCCTGGGTGCTTTATTGTCTTGAGTTTCCTTTTAGAACCATTTTGCGGGCACTGGTTACTATCCCATTTGTCTTGCCCACTATCGGGGTTGCGGCAGCCTTTAAAGCTTTGCTCTCTGAGGGAGGCTGGATAGCGTTTTTAGAGCTGGACGGCACTAAAGGAGCCGTTATCTTAGCGATGGTCTTTTACAACGTTTCTCTGATAGTGCGCACTGTGGGGCCAGTGTGGGCACGTCTTGCGGGGCGCGCCCCGCAAGCAGCCCGAACTCTGGGAGCGAGCCCAACTAGAGCATTTTTTACCGTAACTTTTCCACAGCTACTAGGGGCAATCGCCTCCGGAGCCTCCCTGGTGTTTCTTTACTGCTGCTCGTCCTATTCGCTGGTAATGATACTGGGAGGTATCGGAGTATCGACTTTGGAGAGTCAAATCTATCAAACAACCTCAATTGATTTAGATTTAGCTTCCGCAGCGGTATTAGCCCTTTTGCAGGTAATCATGGTGGTGCTGGCGCTGAGTGTTTCCCAGTATTACCAAAACAAGGCTCGCACTAGCGCAAGACTTAAAACTGTTGAAAGTGTTCGCACCGCAAAAGGGTGGCACTATTTAGCAATTGCCGGAGCTGTCGCGGTGATAATGCTGCTGATAGTCATGCCCATGGCTCAGGTAATTACGCGGTCATTTCGTCGTCGCGGACAGTGGACATTGCAAAACTATCTCGACCTTACGCGCGCAGATGCCTCCGTTTTGATAGAACAACCGGTAATCAATTCTCTGGGGGTTTCACTGCGGGCGGCATTCATCGGGGCAATAGTATCCACCCTGCTAGGAGCTTTGGTGGCAGCCGTAACCAGTCGCTACTACCGCAACCAGCGTCTGCAAAAAGCAGCCGAGATATTCGACTCGCTAAATATGCTGCCCCTGGGGGTTTCCAGTGTAGTTATTGGTTTAGGTTTCCTTATTACCCTGGCAGCTCCCCCTTGGGATTTGGCAGAAAGCCCCTTCCTATTACC
>CABQYA010000172.1:0-3741 GCA_902468275.1 uncultured Urmitella sp.
ACCGCTCCGCCGTTTCCGCAGTACAAGCCTTCAGTGCCCTCTCGAACTACCACGAAGTCAATCTCTCCCGGGTTCGCCAGCGGAGTAGGAACGCCCCGGTAGTAGTGGGCGGGGCGCAGATTCACATAGTGATCCAGACTGAAACGTAGCTTGAGCAGCAAGCCGCGTTCTAGCACTCCGGAGGGAACCGCCGGATCTCCAACTGCCCCCAGCAAAATCACATCGTGCTTTTTTATGCTGTCCAGTTCTGCCTCGGGTAGGATTTCTCCGGTCTCCAGGTAGCGAGCAGCCCCCAGGTTGAACTCGGTTTGATCGATGCTAATCCCGCTACCTGCCAAGGCAGCATCCATAACCTTTAGCCCTTCGGCCACGACCTCTTTACCAATCCCGTCCCCGGGAATAACCGCGAGCTTAATGGTTTTCTCCACAGTCCTTACTAACCTTTCTCAGCGCTGCCCGGGCAGAATAAACAAACTACTCGACTACGATTGCAGTAACCTCACCGCTAGAAATCAATCTTGGAAGCGGTAACGCTGGCTTGTGAAAAGATGTGAGAGGGGACATGCTACCAATCATTAACTTTTGAATCGGATACGTTTCCCTCTAGATAGATTCCAATTTTGTCCTTGTCTTAACTTTTGCAAGGCTCACCGGGGTCCCCCGAACACTTTTCACAGGTCAGCACTGCGAACCGAAAGTATTTCCGTAGTTACCGCCCTTAGCGCTGCGCCTGTCCTTCTTGGTAGTCATCATCACTTTGATTCCACGAGAACATGGCACGCAGTTCGCGCCCTACTTTCTCAATCGGGTGGGCTTCTTCAGTGGCACGCATCTGTTTAAACTCCTGAGCTCCGTTGTCCTGATCATTGATGAAACGCTGCGCGAAAGAACCGTCGCGAATATCGGACAAAATGTCGCGCATAGACTGGCGGGTCTGCTCGGTAATTACTCGCGGCCCCGACACGTAGTCGCCGTATTCGGCGGTGTCTGAACACGACCAGCGTTGCTTGGTGATTCCGCCCTCGTTAATCAGATCCACGATTTGTTTCATTTCGTGGCAAACCTCAAAGTAGGCGATTTCCGGTTGATAACCGGCCTCGGTCAATGTCTCAAAACCGGCTTGGATCAGGTGCGATACCCCGCCACAGAGCACTGCTTGTTCCCCGAAAAGATCGGTTTCGGTTTCCTCGGTAAAGGTGGTTTTGATTACGCCCGCGCGGGTTGCTCCCAGAGCTTTCGCATAGGCTTTGGTTACCTGCCAGGCGTTACCGGATTCGTCCTGTTCCACCGCGATAACCGCCGGGGTCCCGTAACCGGCTTCATAGGAGGCACGAACCTTATGCCCGGGGCCTTTCGGAGCCACCATACACACATCATGGCCAGCACCCGGCTGAATATAACCGAAACGGATATTGAAGCCGTGAGCAAAGAAAATCGCGGCATCTGGTTTTAGATTCGGGGCAATCTGCTCGGCATAAACCGTCCGCTGTACCTGGTCAGGAGCCAGCACCATTACAATGTCGCCCTCTGCGGTTGCCTGCTCAATCGATTTGACCTCTAGCCCCTGCTCTTCAGCTTTTGCCACCGAGGACGAGCCTTCCCGCAGCCCTACGACTACCTCTACCCCGCTATCGCGCAGGTTGAGGGCGTGGGCGTGACCTTGCGAGCCGTAACCGATAATGGCAACTTTCTTACCCGCAAGTGCGGCCATATCCGCGTCAGTGTCGTAAAAAATTTCAGCCATTGTTACTTCTCCTTTAGTTGATCGGTGATTGAACGCGGGCCACGGCCAATGGCGACCGCCCCCGATTGCACGATTTCGTTGATACCGTAAGGCGCTAAGGTATCCATCAGTGCCTCCAGTTTGGATTGCACCCCGGCAGCTTGGATAACCAGGGATTCGCGATGTACATCTACTACCGAAGCGCGAAATAGATCCACAATCTGTAGCACTTGGGAACGATTGTCTGCATTGGCCTGCACTTTAAACAGTACAAACTTGCGGGTAACCGAGTCCTGGGGGTGTAGCTCCACCACTTTTAGCACGTTTATCAGTTTATTTAGCTGTTTAGTTACCTGCTCAAAAGGCAAATCTTCCGCATCTACCTGCACAGTTATCCGAGAAATCGAGGGTTCTTCGGTTTCTCCGACCGCTAGGGAATGAATGTTGAAAGCTCGCCTGGTAAACAGGGCAGCTACCCTAGCGAGGACGCCGGGCTGGTTTTGTACCAGAATGGAAAGGGTGTGACGATTGTCCATCACTATCACTCCTCATTTTCCCAGACCGGCCCTTGCCCGCCTGCATAGATAACATTGCTATTTGATTCGCCCGCCGGAACCATCGGCCAGACTTGGGAATCGGTAGAGACTCGAAAATCAATCACCACCGGACGGTCATTGGTTTCCATCGCCTGCACGATTACCTCATCAACCTGCTCTTTAGTGCGAGCTCGCAACCCTAACGCTCCATAGGCTTCCGCCAGTTTCACGAAGTCGGGAATATCCTTTCCGCCCTCTCCGTCTTGCAGCAAGGTGCCTGAAAAACGCGAGTCAAAGAATAGTTCTTGCCACTGATGCACCATTCCCAGCACCGAATTGTTAATAATCGCCACTTTAATCGGCAGATTCTCTAAGGTAGCGACCGCGAGTTCTTGATTGGTCATTTGGAAACAACCGTCCCCGTCAATCGCCCAGACTTGCGCATCCGGGTTGGCAACTTTCGCCCCGAGCGCCTCGGGAATTGCTACCCCCATAGTGCCTAAGCCAGCAGAGGTGAGGAAGCCGCGTGGATTTTCGTGCGGCAAGAATTGTTGTGACCACATCTGATGCTGCCCCACACCGGTACAGTAAATCGCATCCTTACCCACCATTTCCCCGATACGTTTAATCACATATTGGGCGGGGAGCAGACCGTCATCTGGTTCATCATAGGCAAGCGGGTAACGCTCGCAGATGTAATCCAAATGGTGTTTCCAACCGGAAATGTCCCGCGGGTTACGCTGCATTTCCTCTTTAACTTTCGGCAGTAGTCCCTGTAGGGTCTGCCGTAAATCTCCCACTATCGGTATGTCTGCTACCCGGTTTTTCGAGATTTCGGCGGGGTCAATATCGGCGTGTATCACTTTCGCATCCGGGGCAAAAGCATCTAGGCGACCAGTTACCCGATCATCGAAACGGGTTCCTAGCGCCACCATCACATCCGCGCGTTGCAAGGCGGTCACCGCCGGCACCGAACCGTGCATCCCCGGCATTCCTAGGCAATGGGAATCCGAGGACGGAAACGCCCCTTGCGCGGTCAGAGTAAGCACTACCGGGAAATCGGTAATTTCTACCAGTTCCTTTAGCTCTGCCGTCGCTTCGGCCGCCAGCGCTCCCCCGCCTACATAGAGGACGGGGCGTTCTGCCTCGGCCATCATCTTGGCAGCGGCTTTTATTTGTTTAGCGTGTGGTTTGCTTGGCACCTTATATCCGGGCAAATCCACGGTTACCGGCCAAGAAAAATCAAGCTCGCCGACTTGCGCATTTTTGGCGATATCTACTAGAACCGGGCCTTTACGCCCAGTAGAGGCCAAATGGAAAGCCTTCGCCAAAGTAACCGGAATCTCTTCTGGCTCGGTTACCAAGAAATTGTGTTTGGTAATCGGCATGGACACTCCCACCACATCGGCTTCTTGAAAAGCATCCGTACCGATGGCGTTGGCCGATACTTGCCCGGAAATAGCTACCAAAGGTACCGAATCC
>CABQYA010000173.1:0-3640 GCA_902468275.1 uncultured Urmitella sp.
TCGGGGGTGCCGGTTTGGAATGGCCTGACTGATGAGTGGCATCCGACGCAAATGCTTTGTGACCAGCTAACTATGATGGAGCATTCCGGACGGGACTTGAGCGATATTTCCTTTGCGTATCTGGGGGATGCTCGAAATAATATGTCGAATTCGCTGCTGATTTCCGGGGCGATGATGGGCATGGATGTGCGAATTATCGGGCCAAAGCAGCTGTGGAATGAACAGTGCTGGATTGATAAAGCCCATGAAATTGCGGCTCTAACTGGCGCGAAAATCACCCACACTGATGATCCGGCTGCTGGGGTTAAGGGCGCAGATTTCTTGTACACCGATGTTTGGGTTTCGATGGGGGAGCCGAAAGAAGTCTGGGATGAGCGGATTAATCTACTCTTGCCCTACCAGGTGAATGCACAGCTGATGGAGGCGGCGGGATCACAGGCAAAATTCTTGCATTGCCTGCCCGCTTTCCATGACCGGGCCACCACCGTGGGGGAGGATATTTACCAAAAAACGGGGCTAGATGCCTTGGAAGTTACCGATGAGGTTTTCTGTGGGGAACGCTCAGTAGTGTTTGACCAGGCTGAAAACCGGATGCATACCATTAAAGCCGTTATGGTAGCTACTTTGGGTAATCTCTAGGTAAAAGAATTCGTAAAGAATCTCACTAGCTTTCCTGAACAGTGGTGAGAAAGAATTCTTGTAGTCTTAAATCATGAATTTTGGTTTTAAAGGAAATCTGGCAGTTACTGCTGGAAAAGCTGCCGCTTTTGCCTCCCGTGCTTTAGGTAAAGGCTCTGGCGGAATGATTGGCGGGCGAGTAGCGCAAAAGATTTGTCCCGATATTATGAGCCGCCTGGCCGCCGGGAAAAAGGTAACTTTAGTTACCGGCACCAATGGGAAATCTACAACCACAAAAATGCTGGTTAATACCTTGCAGCAGGCAGGTAAGCAGGTGGCTACTAATCGCGGTGGCGACAATATGGAAAATGGGGTAATCGCCGCGATGATGGAAAAACCGACGGCTCCCTATGTGGTTTTAGAAGTAGATGAAATGCATGTTCCCCTGGTAGCTGCTGCGGTTAAACCCCGGGTGTTGCTGTATCTGAATCTCTCTCGTGACCAGCTAGATCGGGTAGGTGCAGTCGGTCATGTGGAAGAACGTTTACGGCAGGCAGTGACTCTCAGCCCGCAGGCTACGGTAGTAGCTAATTGTGATGATCCGATGGTCACTTCAGCTGCTTGGGATGGGAAACAAAAGGTATGGGTTAGTGTTGGCACACGCTGGATTGACGATTCCCTGCTCTGCCCACGTTCTGGTAATGAAATTAAGCGCGAGGGCGATGACTGGTTTTCTACCGGCGAAACGGCCTTCCGTCGCCCGCAACCCGATTGGAGCTACCAGCTAGATGACTCCTCAGTTGGGGAGGATAAAGCGGTAACTGCGGGTAGTGTCATGGAAGTTGTTTCTCCGCTGGGCAGTGAATCAGTAGTTGTTAACCTACCGGGGATGGTTAATCGTGGGAATGCCCTCATGGCTTTGGCGGCTGCCAGTGTTTTGGGGGCTCCCTTATCTGTCGCGGCCCAGGGAATTCCTCTAGTTACCGAAGTGGCAGGACGCTACGCCTCCTGCCAAGTGGGGCAGGTTAAAGGGTTTTTACTTTTAGCTAAGAACCCCGCAGGATGGCGAGAAGCCCTGACCATGCGTCACTGTGGGGCAACGGGAGCGGTTTTAGCGGTTAATGCTCGGACTGGTGACGGAACCGATCCTTCCTGGATTGAAGATATTGACTTCAGTCCTCTACGCGACACCCCAAGAATTATTGTTTCCGGAGAATGCGCCGCTAAGGTGCAAGCTTGTTTGGAGAAACAGGGTATAAACTGCGAACTTGAAGATAACGCCTATCGTGCCATCAATATGTTCGGTTCCGGACAGGTCGATATTTTAGCTAACTACACCGCGTTCCAGGATTTGCGGGCAGAGCTAGAAGCCAAAGGGCAGATTAGTTAAGTAGCTTTTAAACAGTAGTGGGGGCGGGTAGCTAAGCTACCCGCCCCCACTATTTAAAAGGAATCAGAGTTAAAGTAGAGGCAGCAGATCCCCAATTCCCTCAAATACCGCCTTGGGGCGGTAGGGGAACTTCTGGATGTCCTCGCGGGAAGTTGAACCTGATAACACTAGGTAGGAATCCATTCCGCTTTCTACTCCGGCGTGAATATCAGTGTCCATGCGGTCACCCACCATGGCTGCGTCCTCGGAGTGGGCGCCCAGCTTATTGAGTCCCGCCCGGAACATTACTGGATTGGGTTTACCCACGAAATAGGGCCTCCGCCCGGTCGCTTTGGTAATCATCGCGGCTACTGACCCTACCGCGGGCAGAGTTCCGTCCTCGGAAGGGCCGGTAGTATCCGGGTTGGTGCAAATAAACTTAGCGCCCTTTTCGATCAGGCGGATGGCTTTGGTGATATTGACGAAATCGTAGAAGCGGGTTTCACCCAGGACTACATATTCCGGATCGGTTTCAGTCATGATATAACCGGTTTCATGGATTGCGGTGGTTAAACCGGCCTCCCCAATAACGAACGCGGTCGAGTTGGGGGACTGGCTATTTAAGAATTCGGCAGTAGCGTTAGCCGAAGTCCAGATGCGGTCTTCGGGAACCTCTAACCCGGAGGTTTTTAGTCTTGCTGCTAAATCACGATTAGTAAAGATAGAGTTATTGGTCAGTACCAGGAACGGGATATTTTTCTTTTTCAGTGTTTCAATAAACTCGCATGCTCCTGGTAGCGCCACGGATTCGTGCACTAGCACCCCATCCATATCGCTCATCCAGGCTTTGGGTTTACGCAATTCACTAATATCGCTCATACCCTTATTTTAACGGGCAAAGACATCTATTTCTGGTCTGTTAAATCTGTAATCTAGTTATTTCATATCTGAGGTTCGGTATCTGGTTCGGTCTACTCCTATCCTCGAAAATACGGGAAACCAGCGAGGTGGGCAATAGCCGTAGCAGTTTTAACTACCGCCAGCTCCTGGGTAGAATCGCGGGGTGATTAATGCGCAAGATATGGAAGTGCGGATCGGGCAGCGGCTCTTGGTGTCTCGCACCAATTTGCGGATTGATAAAGGAATGCGCATCGGCCTAGTAGGGCGCAATGGTGCTGGTAAAACCACTACTATGCGCTTAATTGCGGCGCTGGTGGCTCTAGGTAAACATCGCTCCAGCGGTTCCCTTAGCGAGGAAGAAGCCCAAGAATTAATCGATAATATCGATTTTCAAGGCAAAGTTACTTCCTCCGGGTCGGTAGGGTATCTGTCACAAGACCCGGCGGTGGGGGTGAAACAAAAGGACGGAATTTCTCGGATTATGGCGGTGCGGGATTTGGATCGCACTTTGCGGGCAATCGAGAACGCCCAAGAAAAAATGTCTACTACCAGCGGGGAAACCCAGGCAAAAGCGATAGAAAGATACGCCCGCCTCGATGAAGAGTTCACCCGGTTAGGGGGTTATGCTGCCCGCTCGGAAGCTATGCAGATTGCCCATAACTTAGGGCTTAACCAAGGCGCGCTCACTCAGCCGCTGGCGACCCTTTCCGGAGGGCAGCGCCGCCGGGTAGAACTGGCGCGGGTATTGTTTTC
>CABQYA010000174.1:0-3630 GCA_902468275.1 uncultured Urmitella sp.
TTTTGCCTCGCGCCCCGAAATCCGGAAAATGCTTTGGCATTTTCACGGATTTAACGCCCCAAGAATTATAGGATTTTAGATTTATTACCGGGTATCCGATTCTGGGGAATCTTGGTGGCTAGGGTGTCTTCCCCTCGGCATAAATCTGCTCACGCGCTTATTAACACTCTCCCTCTCACGTCTGTTCCCGCTTTTAGCTAAAAAGTCCAATAGCCTCGCGAGGCGTTTCGAATTCTTAAGCCCAAGGGTATTACCGCTTTCCTTTTGAGTAGCCAGGTATCCGAAGTTGAAAGCACTTGAGCAAAGTCAACTCCCTCGGAAAAACGAAGCTTTCCCCGTTTAAGCCGCCTATCATTTTATTATTTCCCGTGCCGTTTCCTGCAGGGATACATGGTCAATGCAGGTTTGCTCTTGGAGCGTATATCAGGATGTCGCTTCCCGGTCTACGGAAGTAACCCGGAGCGCGAGCGAGAAGTTTTATCCGAGCAGGCTAGGCGAGTTTTTGGGCAGGAGGAAAAACTTCTCGTTCGCGCGGATTTACCGGATGGCTTCCACGCACCTAGTAAGGAAAGCTTTCACATGATTCCTGTAAGGACGGCGCGGTTTAGGTTCCTATGCATCATCTACTAAACTGGCGAACGTGGCTTATAATATGTCGAATTATTTTGTTAGAACTCTGCGGGAAGACCCGGTAGATGCCGAAGTTGATTCCCATAAACTACTGGTACGCGCCGGTTATATTCGCCGCGCCGCACCCGGGATTTACACCTGGACCCCGCTAGGGCTGCGCACCATCCGGCGTGTAGAGCAGGTAGTACGCGAAGAAATGGATCGTATTGGCGCACTCGAAGTGTCGTTCCCCGGTTTATTACCGCGCGAACCATATGAAGCAACTAACCGCTGGGAAGAGTTCGGCTCGTCCTTATTCAAGCTGCAAGACCGTAAAGGCGGCGACTATCTGTTAGCGCCCACTCACGAAGAAATGTTCACCCTGCTGGTCAAAGACTTTTATTCTTCCTATAAAGACCTGCCGGTCGTCCTCTACCAGATAAAAGAAAAATACCGGGACGAGGCACGTCCTCGGGCAGGACTAATCCGCGGGCGCGAATTCATTATGAAAGACGCCTATTCATTCGACCTCACCGCCGAGGGATTAGAAGAATCCTACCAGGCTCAACGTCGTGCCTATCAGCGTATTTATTCTCGGCTTGGGTTAGAATATGTTATTTGCTCCGCAATGGCGGGGGCAATGGGAGGCTCGCGCTCCGAAGAGTTCATCTTCCCCTGTGCCATTGGGGAAGATACTTTCGTGCGCTCCGAGGGCGGCTATGCCGCCAATGTGGAAGCAGTAACCACAATTCCCCCGGAGCCGAAAGATTATTCGCTACTTCCCGCCGCGATAGAGCGTGAAACTCCGGGAGCGCACACCATGGAGGAGATAGTTACCTATTCAAATCAGCATTTCCCGCGCGAAGACGGCAGGGAGTGGACTAAAGCAGATACTTTGAAAGCCTTCATGGTAACCGCTACTTATCCCGATGGTAAACGGGAAGTTCTACTGCTCGCAGTACCTGGGGATCGTGAAATCGACATGAAACGGCTAGAAGCTTCCCTAGGGGCAGAAGTCGAGATGGCCAGCGAAGCAGATTTGGCGCCCTATCCGAGCATTGTTCCCGGGTTTACCGGTCCTACCTGCGCCGGTCCAGACCATCCAGACCGAAAAATTGACGAGGATGGAAATATCTCTGGCAGTCCCCGCTGCCTGCTAGATCCGAGAATCGTTGAAGGAACCGAATGGATTGCGGGTGCTGGAAAAGAGGATACCCATATTTATCATTTGGTAGCCGGTAGAGACTTCCGCGCCGATGGGTTTGTCGAGGCAGCTGAAGTGCGTGATGGAGATTTAGCTCCCGACGGCTCAGGGCAGTTACAAACTGCGCGTGGGATTGAAATCGGGCATATTTTTGCTCTAGGAACCAAATATGCGAAAGCCCTAGGACTGAACGTGCTAGATGAAAATGGGAAATCCCAGGTAGTTACGATGGGTTCCTACGGGATTGGGGTTTCGCGTGTAATGGCTGCTATCGCAGAAGAATACCATGACGAAGTTGGATTGAAATGGCCAACCAATGTGGCTCCTTTCCAAGCCCATGTTTTGGTTACCGGCAAAGACGAAGAACTATTTGTCGCCGCAAAATCCCTAGGGGATGAGCTCACGGCAGCCGGTATTGATACTTTAATTGATGACCGCAAGCGGGTTTCTGCCGGGGTAAAGTTCAAAGACGCGGAACTGCTAGGAATGCCCTGGCTAGTAGTGGTAGGGCGCGGGTTAAAATCCGGGAATGTGGAAGTGCGTTGCCGCGCCGATGGTACTCGACAAGAAATCCCGCTAGATCAGGCAGTAGAGTTTGTGGGTGCTAAAGTGCGCTCCGATTTAGAGGACGCATTTGCGCGGGCAGAAAAAGTAGTACCCGCTTCGCTCGCGGTAACCGGCAGCCTTGCAAACAATGGAAACCAGGAGGAATAAATCGTGGCATTTCGAGACATTAGGGTTATCGGTGACCCGGTTTTGCGTACCCCTTGTGAGCCGATAACAGAAATAGATGAACGAGTGAAACAACTGGTAGAAGATTTATTAGAGACTGTTGATACCGATGGAAGGGCAGGTTTAGCCGCCAACCAAATCGGGGTGGGGCTGCGTGCTTTTTCCTGGAACATCGATGGGGATGTGGACTACATTCTTAATCCCCGTCTCGTAGAGGTTTCAAAGGACGAATATCAAGACGGTGACGAGGGTTGCCTGTCGGTTCCCGGCTTGTTTTTCCCCTGCCAGCGTGCCTGGTATGCCCGCGCCGAAGGGATTGACCTGGATGGCAAACCGAAAGTGGTCGAGGGGGAAGAACTAATGGGGCGTTGTATCCAGCATGAATGTGACCACCTTGATGGTCATCTCTATCTTGATCGCCTGGATCGACTCACCCGTCGGAAAGCCTTTAAAGCAATCCGCGAAAAGGGTCTGTAGCTGCTAAAAGCTTATTATGGGGAGCGCGGAGGCGGATTTTGCCTCGCGCCCCGAAATCCGGAAAATGCTCTGGCATTTTCACGGATTTAATGCCCGGAGCCTACCCCTCGACATAAATCCGCCTCCACGCTTATGCTCTAGCCCCCTCTCACATCTTTCCCCGTCCACGCCCACGCTAAGAGCGTGGTTGTTGTAGGTTAGCGCGGGGGCTATATTTATTCTCCTGCCCAAAAACTCAAAAAAGCCGTAGGCATTTTTCGAGTTTTACGCCCGCCTAGCCGTATCGGACAAATATAGCTCCCGTGCTATTGCTCAAGCTGTCGCGAATCTACCCAAGTCCCTCTAGTATCTTTTCCCGACCTCGACCCGTGCTATGAGCCTGGTGGTTGTTAGTTAGCGCGGGGGCTGGGTTTGTCCTACCGCCCAAGAAAATCGGAAAACGTAGCGGCGTTTTCCGAATTCTTATGCCACCGCACCTGCTCGGATTAAACTTTTCCTCGCACTTCCTTCCGTTTTCGACATCTACTGTCATCTGTATCTCTATCCCGGGCTGGCTCGGTAAAAGCACTCCGGGGCCCCGTGACCTGCTGCGCAGGTCGAGCCCCCTC
>CABQYA010000175.1:0-3626 GCA_902468275.1 uncultured Urmitella sp.
GCCAGCTCGCTGCGGGAATCACTAGGGCTGCAAGCACAATCACTACGGCAGAAGCTGCGACCCACATCGTTTTGGCTACTGGTTTTTTCATTCCCTCTCCCTCCGTTCTCCAAGAGGCAGACAGGCAGCTATCGCCACTAGATACACCAGCAGTACTGCGGTAATCGCCAAGTTACGCCCGGAAGAACCATAAGACACTTCGAGGTGACCAGAGATATTAGCCGGGATGGTAAAGACCTGTAATTCGCCCTCGGTATCAGAAAGAAGCGGTCTACCATCGACGCTGGCTTTCCAGGCGGGGTGAGGAGCTTCTGCCAACAGCAGTTTGCGGGGGCGCGAGGACGCAGAGATGTTTTTCTGGGCTCTCAAGACCCCTGACGGCACTGTTTCTTGCCCACCTATATCTTCGATTCGTACCCTGGAAGCTAAACGAGGGGGAGAAAACTTACTGGTATCCAGACGCCAGACCTGGTAATCAGCCTTGGTGGATACCGGATGAAAATAGGAGGAGGCGGCAAGTTTTGCGTTTAAGCCCTCCGAACCGGCGCGGTAAGTTACCAAGAGCTGCTCGATTGCCAAATCGGCGCATAGCTTTGCCACCTGCTGGTCATTGCCAGCAACTAGCATCGTTAAAACCTGCTGTTCCGGGGCGGGTCGCGTTTTCAAATCGGCACGCATCTGCCAGTTGGTTGCTAGCAGCCCCGGTCCTTCCTCTCGGCGCATAGACACCTGATAGGTCTGCTCTTGCCGATCTATCAGGAGCATCCGGGTACGTTTTTCAGAGGTAGACAGAATTGAAAATGCAACTGGCGCGCGTTCACCTCCCGGCTTTAACGGAGAGTTAGTGTTAGGAATACTCCAGGTAGTCACGGTTACCAGTGGCAGTACTAAAGCTAGAGCCAACAAACTTCCTAATAGGTAGCGCAGAGTTTTACCAAGTTCAGTTCCGTTTATGCCGGTCACGGCAGCTCCCAGTAATCCCACAAGCAGCAAGGAAAATACGGAAAGCAGCCACGCCCTTTGCCCGGGCGCGACCGTTTGCCTAGCCGCCCACGCCCCAATAACCATGCCTGCTAAAACAAACACCCAGGCTACGCGGGTAGCTATCAGGTCACGTCCGGTAAATAAAGCTCCGGTAGCTGCAAGAAGAACGCCCCCGAAAGTAGCTATCCCCGCGATTAGAGGTATGCCAGAGAGGACTTGTCCGAGGGAGAATAACTGTTCCCGCATCGAAATCGGGGTCGCAGCCGCGGGGGTGAGGAATAGATAAGAACCCAAATTGTGAGTTCGTAGCGCCCCAATCAGGGAGGGCATTAAAGTAGCCAGAGACGGTCCTAAAATAGCCAAAGCACCACACAGGAAAGAAAATCGCTTCCGCCAGGACAAATGTCGCTTCAGGGATACGCTAACCACACATAGCAGCATGAACCCGAAGGCAAGTGGCCACATCCAGGGGGCAGCGGCGCAAACAACGCTCAGGCTCAACGCCGCGACGCCACCTGCTATCCGAGGACGGATAGGCGGATAATATACTTCCGTTCCGTATACTCCGGACAATTGATAGGGACGGCAAAGACCAAAGAAAGATAAGCTGCCCCAAATCCCTAGCGGCAAACATATATGGCTCACAGCCGCCGGAAGGTTCCCGCTTTGCAAAGAAACCAGGAAAGGCAACGCCCCTGCCCAGCTAAGCGCAAATAGGGCGCGCAGGAGATTAATTCGGGTGAGCGCAGCCGAGGCTAACCAGGCACTCATCACGGCCGCCAGAGGAGAAAGAATCAATAGCCAACGCAAAACCGTGGTAGGGGAAATCCCGAAAAGAGCGAAAGGCGCACTAAACACTAGCAGTGGGAAGGCGATAGGATCGGCTGGCCCGCTCACCCCGGTAGAAAAAGTACGCCAATAACTGGTAGCAAGAGCAAAAAAGTCATTCCAGTTACCTGGAAGTACACTCCAGAAACCCCCGTGCATACCGCCCAGATAATCCCGGAATGCAAACAGGGAAATAAACAGGAAAGATACCGCGAGCGACCAGGCTATGACGCGGGCACGTTTGGTAATACCTTCCAATTGGGATTTCGCGAGCGCCCCCAGCGCATAGATTGCTTTTCCGTGTTCTCGTCTAACTTTGCGGATTAGACGGCGATTTTGTCGCACCTGACTAGGGGGTATTTCCAGACGCGCCAGTTCGCGCCGGGAAATCTGGGATTGACGGCGTTGAATCCGTCGCGCCGAAAGAATCCTACCTAGCGTCTTTATGACCTGGTGCGCAGAATTTATCTCTACCCCCACGCGGTAACCTTCAGAGCGAAGCAGGTAGCCTAGAGCTAAAATAGCCAACTTTAGGGGCAGAAACAGTATCCATAGCGGTAGGAACAGTGAGTTTATGGTGAGGGCGCGATAAATATAGTTATCTGCGCGCCGAATCGCCCAAGATTTTTCTTTGTCGCGGGAAGCCTGCACCGCCAAGGGGGTTATTGGAGGCGGGTCATAGACATAAACCGGTTGGTGCGGAATGGGTGCGTCGACATCTAGTGGCAGTTGCTCGTCCTCGGCTGCAACCTGTTCGCTAGAATTTGCGGCGCTCTTTTCTGCTTCCTTGAGGCTTGGTTTCGCTTCAGAATCGAGTTGAGCTTTTATTTTGGGTGATGAGGACGCGCCCTCGTTCGGAAGGTTTTCTTCTGCGTAGAAGGGGGGCGCTACCGGGGTGGTCGCTGGCTCCTCTACGAGGGGAGGCTTGATGGTTCTGCCCCCTGCGTGATCCTCGCTCTCTTCATTAGAGATACGGTCAGCAGAGTTTTGATTATCTAGATATTCGCGCAGCCCATAAAGTCCGGCTTGAGCATGGTAGATACGTGCGGAAGGAACTAGGCATACGCGATAACCTGCCATTCGGGCGCGTCGACCTAACTCTAGAGCTTCCGTGAAAGGACTGAGTAGAGAGCTGGTAGCACGTAAGCGATCCCAAAGCTGGGCTTTTATTAGCATTCCGGCACTGCCTACGGCCAGGACATCACTGATTGAATCATATTGTCCCTGGTCAAGTTCACCTAAATCGAACAGAGAGAGGCGTTTGCCACTGCGGGTAGCGTGGATACCTACCGAGGCAAGGGTATCTGGTTTATCCCAATCAAGCGCTTTAGGACCGGCAATCCCCAAGGTAGTAGAGTTCTCGAATGCCTGGACAAGTTCTCCCAGACAAGCTGGATCGGGAGCAGAATCATCATGTAGAAGCCACAGATAATCAACTGCTGCTAGGTTATCTGCGCGAGCAGCACTCACTGCTTGTCCCAGGTTTTTCGCTTTCACCTGGGTGTATTGTAAGGGCGCGTAGGGACGTAAATCAGCGGGGCTAAGGGCGGTGGCAGAATCAGTATCTACTACCACTATAGAATCTAGTGGATACCGCGAACGCTGTAAGGCTTTTAGGGATTGTTGCAGGTAGGGAGTAAGTCCCCGGGTTACCAAAAAAACTTGGACACTGGGGGGCTGATAGTTATCGAAGCTAGCAGAGGCAACAGCCACTGCACTAACCTACATTGCGCCGCAGTCTGCGCCGTTCTCGTTCTGACAGACCGCCCCAGATTCCGAAGCGTTCATCATTTTCTAAGGCATAACTGAGGCAT
>CABQYA010000176.1:0-3619 GCA_902468275.1 uncultured Urmitella sp.
ATGGGGAATAGCGGGCTGAGGAATTGGAAGAACTTAGGAGCAGTTTCTACCGGGAAAGTTGCCCCGGTAGAGGTTATCTGTAAACACAACAAGATTACTGAAAGGGCGCGTCCTCGATACCCTAAACCGGCTACGCAAGCTTGGTTTACGGCTACATATCCGATAGAGGCTAATACTGAAATCAGAATTAATGCCGCAAAATTATGAGCATTTATCTTTAAGAACAATTGTAAACCGCTCACTACCGTAACTGCTTGAAGGGCCCCAAACAGTGCGCCTATTGACATAGAGCGGAAACCGCAACGCCAGAAGCTTTCCTGGGGGTGACGCCGTAAATCCAACGCTGGGAATATCAGGAAAATAGCGATTCCCCCAATCCATAGACACAGTGCCATAAAGAACGGGGCGAATCCAGCACCGTTGTTACTGACGGAGTTTTCGCGCACGGATTTAACATCTGCAACTGTGCTGGCAGATTTAGAAACCTTATCCGCTTGGGTGCTGCTAACCTCGGGAATCTGCTCAGCTCCGCTGCGGAGACCGTCTTGGAGGTGTATGGCTCCCTCGCCAAGCTGGTTTATACCGGTAGAGAGCTGTTTTCCACCATCAGAACCTTTTCGTGCTCCCTGCGATAGCGAGTTAAGACCGCCAGCTAGAGCACCTGTTCCTTGCCGTAGTTGAGCCGAATTCTTATCTAAGGTGGCAGCGCCGGAAGCTAGTTTATTAACTCCTTTTTCTGCTTGAGCTAATCCGTTAGCGAGCGCAAATGTGCCATCTCTTAAGGTTGGCTTATTTTTTCCGCTTTGGGAAGCAGGGGTAAGGGCGGTCTGCCGGCTCAGTTCTTTTATGCCCTGGTCAGCGGTGTTTAGTTTCTGTTTGATTTCTTGCGGATTGAGCTGGGAGAGTTTATTTGCCATTCCTAGTAGGTCTTGGGCTTTCGTGATTTTTTCCGCTAGTTGCTGCAGGGTTAAACCTTGCTGCTTGGCCATATCAGACAATAATTTGCACTGGGGAACTGTGGGTAGCGCAGCTGGAGGAACCTGAGCACAAGCGGTAACCGCTCCTTTAAATTCGGTTAAAAACTTAGCAATTTGTGCAGTATCAACGTCGGAATTAGCTAGCGGCGCTAGCAGATCAACTAGGTCATTTCCTTTCTTAACCAATTGGGAAACCTCGGGTTGAATAGCAGAAACCTGCTGGTGGATTTGATCCACTCCGCCATCAACTTGTGGTGCACCTGCCGCTAACTTGGGCATATTGGCATTTAGCTGACCAAGTCCCGAGCTTAAAGCAGAAACTCCGCCGGTATAGGCGCTCACCCCATCGCGAAGTACTAGCGCGCCATTGCGGATTTTAACGCTCCCATCGGCGAGTTCTCCCAGTCCTGCCACTAAGGTATCAGCGCCGTCCCCTAATTGTTTTCCGCCCTCGGCAAGTTTTCCGGCACCGGAGCTGGCATCTAGAAAACCCTCTTTTAGCGTTCCGGTTGATAGTAAGAGTTGGTCTATATATCCGGCAGCTCCCTGTTGAGATAGGGCAGCTTGCAGGGCAGATGCAGCTGATACCGCCATCGTGCCCTGTAGGTAATTCACCGAGTCGTCGGTACGCAGCTCCAGCCGCACTTTCTTGGTAGGTACTTTGTTTTCCGGGTTGGCAAGATTTGCAAACGAGCTAGATAAATCATTGGGGATTATCAGGGCTGCCTTGTAGGTTCCGTCTTTTAGCCCGGATTTTGCCTGTGATAGCGAGGACTTTGTCCAGTCAAACCCCGGGGCGTCCTCTTTGTAAAGTTCGGTTTCTAGACTTTTGCCAAGGTCAATAGTTCGGGTTTTTTCGCCAGTGTTAGCTTCTGCCGGGGAATCGAGGTTTACGACCGCTGCCTTTAAGGTCCCTACCCGTTCCATTGGATCCTCATATGCCCAGGTAAATAGACCGGAATACATTAGGGGAATAATTAGGACACCTACGACTACCACTATGTTGGAAAGAGTGTTCCAACGGTATTTCTTTCCCATAGTACCTCCGGACTTTACTGGTGAAATCTTTACCAAAAGATTACGATACACCGGTGTATCGAGTGGTGTTAATTGCTGGGATTTTCTGCTCTTTCGTAGTAGGTAACCTGCCAGCGACAATCCCCCGAAATAGGGCGAAACTCACTGTCAGAACGCAGTGAATCCTTTTTCCAAATATCGGGGGAAATTAGGGGAGCACGAGCAAAATCCTCACTGTCTCCTACATCTAAATCTAGGTAGGTAACTACGAGTTCATCAGCTATTTCCATACCTTCTGTGTATAGGCGCGCCCCTCCGGTAATCCAGCAGCGCTCAGCGCCCGAATCCTTAGCTAGGGTTAAAGCCTCGGATAGTGAAAAAGCAAGAGACGCGCCCTTTGTCTGATAGCTTTCCTGCGAAGTTAATACGATATTTAAGCGTCCAGGCAAAGGCTTTTTACCCAGGGCTTCAAAGGAACGCCGCCCCATAATAATAGGGCTGCCCAGGGTAGTAGCTTTAAAATGCTTGAAATCAGCGGGGACGTGCCAAAGCATTCCCCGACCGTCTCCGATAACTCGATGGGCTGCCTGCGCCCAAATCATGCCAATGTGCATTTGCTGTCTCCTAAACTGCTATCGGGGCTTTAATCGTGGGGTGGTGCTGATAATCCTCAACCTGTACATCATCCCAGGTATAGCTAAATAAGGAGTCTGCGGGGCGTAAATGCAAAGTGGGGAAAGGGTAGGGCTCGCGGGAAAGCTGCTCGCGCACCTGCTCCACATGGTTGTTGTAAATATGGCAATCCCCGCCTGTCCAAATCAGTTCACCAACTTCTAATCCGCTTTGTTGAGCGAGCATATGGGTTAGTAAAGAATAGGAGGCGATATTAAAAGGAACACCCAGGAACATATCGCAAGAGCGTTGGTACACTTGCAACGATAGCCGACCAGACGCTACATATGCTTGGAATAGCAGGTGACAGGGGGCAAGAGCCATTTTGTCCAGTTCTGATACGTTCCAAGCAGATACCAGTAGCCGCCTAGAGGACGGGTCTTGTTTTAGGTCAGAAAGCAGTTTTTCGATTTGGTCGATATTTCCTTGTCTACTTGGCCAAGAACGCCATTGCACTCCGTAGACCGGTCCTAGTTCGCCCTCTTCGTTCGCCCAATCATCCCAAATATGAACGTTTTTTTCCTGTAACGGTTTTACACTGGAGCTTCCCGATAAGAACCAAAAAAGCTCCTCGGCTACCCCGCGCATAAAAACTCTTTTGGTGGTAATCAAGGGGAATGATTTTGAGAGGTCATATCGCAATTGAGCGCCAAAAAGTGAACGAGTTCCGGTGCCGGTTCTATCTCCCCTTTGGTTTCCGCTCTCTAAGATTTTTTGCAGTAAATCTTCATATTGTGTATCTAACACGCCCTCACCTTTCGCTAGTGTTACCCCATATTTTACCGGCAATCTATCCAGCTCGATTGCCAAGCCTAAGTACGCGCCGGGGGTAAGTACTTCGGTGGAATGGGCAATACTGGGAATAGCTGGTTGGTGGGGGTAGTTTTACTGCCCGGCACTAGCCTTTATCTGGCTTTCAATGTCGATAACCGGTGCAAGTTCTACCATAAATT
>CABQYA010000177.1:0-3610 GCA_902468275.1 uncultured Urmitella sp.
TAACGATTCCATCCGCAGAAAAGGCAGATTATGAAGTAATTAGTACCGGAGACGTCGTAATATCCGGTGAGGATGAAGCCACGAGCTTATTAATCCAGAATCTCCCCCCTACCGAGCTTCAATCCCAAATGGATGGAATTCGCGCTATTTCCGCATTGAAATCCCCCATGGAGCTCATGGTTCAAATCTAATCCTCGCCCATATAAGAAAGCAGTTCTTAATAAACGTACTGCCGTACTGCGGCAATACCCCCCAAATGTTAGAGGTAGAGATGAAACTCGACGATAAATACGTCCTATCTCCAAGCGGAAGTTCTGGAACGCTTTGGGTACATCTTGCATGGGATGGTAAAGACCCGAATAAGCCAGCAGTTCTTCCGGATGAGCGCGATTGGGAAGAGGTAATTGTTAAGGAAGGCTTGAAGGGATTACCTTCCCCGATCTGGCTAGAGCCGTGGAACTCAGGGCGTCTTGTAGATTGGCTCTGGCCGGGACTGAGCGAAAGGGTGTTTTCGCAAAATATGCTAAAAGTCTTCCTCGACTGCGGAGTAAAAGGAATAGAAGCTTTACCGCTCACTATCAGGCGCAAACAAAATCCCGACATTGAGGGATACTCACTTGTAAAATTTAGTGGAGATGAGAAAGTAGAGTATTTTCCGCCAGGCAATCCATATGGATTTAGTCTCGTGGTAAGCGAGAACATCAAGGAAGAGCTCATGACTCAAAAGCTAACAGGTTTTACTATACAAACCGCTGCGGATGCTTGGGAAGAGCACCTAGCAAACGTTGAATCCTAACCGGCTGGACAAGACGCGGACGACAATCCCGCCTCAAGCCCGATACAGTCAAAGTAGTTAGCAATAGCTCAAAGCCCCCGAGCGGATACATTCCCTTCGAGAAGCGACACAGCGTCGGTGTGGCTCTATTGAAGTATTGTGGCATGTCGATTTAACTGGTAGGAGATAACTTATGATTCCTGTTAGCGGATTCAAAGAGGAAGTTAGGAAGTGGCTTTCAAATCAGGGTACAACCATTCTTGACCCGCAACCTTGTTTTGTGTTTTCTGAGGCATCCTTTGAAACAGAGGATACTGGTTTAGCCGATTACTTCACCAGCGGCGCGTGGATTTCATGGCTTGGAGGTCCTGGAATCTCTGGGGTTGACTGGCCGCGCAATGCTGCGGGTAAGCCCTTGGCTCATGTTGCATCTTTTTGCTTGAGCGAAGCTCAACCTCATCCGGAAATGGCAGCTTCTTGGGGAAACTATCCCTGCCTACCTGAAGGTTTTCTAGAGATTTATCATGATCTCGAAACTTACGGGAGTGAGGCTGAGGATGCGGAAAACGCTGGTTGGCTGGTGCGCTATATTCCCAGCACACAGGGATTGGATTTAGTGTATCCAAGCAATATTCCCGAGCCTATCTCCGGGGAGGAATGCCAACCAGGACTCCTCATGCCTGGATTCACCCTACCCGCATATCCCGATATCGATTCTGCTAGTGCAGTTGCATTTAAGGTGTGGGAACACTGCCTTGAAGCTCTTCAAGCCACCTGGCACGAGCAGCGCTTCAGTGAAAAAACTGACTATGTTGTTCCGTTTACCCATTTAGGTGGACACTCATGGAACGGAAAGACAGGATTTGAAGAACTGCTAAATGCCGTTCTTCCTATCTCTGATTCTGACACCCACGTTTTACTGGCAACCATAGAATCATGGACTACGCTTAACGGCTGGTTTTCAGACGCAGGAAATCTAGAAGTATGGATCCGACAAAGCGATTTGAAAAAGCTTAATTTCTCCCATGTATGGTGCCTAATCCGAACCGACTAGGAACACGGATTTTCAAATGAGCGGAGCTGGCAACATTTGCTAGCTACCCTCATTTTCTTGGGTAGGTGTGGTGAAATCTCTACAAGGTGGGTGCCTGGACAGCGGGCGGGGCCAACCGTACGCAAAAAGACCGAATCAAACTCGTTCACTGAGGGATGCCACTGACATCCACAAGTAGGAACACTAATGCAGCTCCAGCTGATAATACGATGAGAGACGTCACCAGCGCGACAAAGACTCTGACGATTATGGATTGAGATCTAACTGTGGGCAAAGTGTTATTAATTAAAATCAAACAGTTAATGAGCCCCACTAAACCCCAGCAGGCTAACCCTATAACTGTTGACCAAATCATTCTGTCAACCCAGATATGTGATGAAAAGGTGACTTGATAGGGATATTTCTGAAAAACAGCGACTGGAAAGTCACTAAACCATCCGCCCGCTGCTGGTAGTAACAATACGAGACCAATCCACCACAGAATACGCTTAACTACAGCAAGTCGATCTTTTGTTTTCAGGTGCCGCACACCTCTCATCATCGCATAGAAAAACTTGCACAAACATAGGAACACGAGTGAAGCCAATGGAGAAAGACGGAACCAATCGCGGTGGACGCCGCGTGAGGGCTGGCGCGAAACCAGACCCGCTCAATGAGAAACTCGCTAAGGATTTGCCTGCGACTCACCTGAAAGAATCGTTAGCGAGTTAAACCCTAAAATCCTACCCGACTAGGGAAAACATCATACTAGGTAACGCAAAACCCAAACCCGTTAACGCAAGCGATTTTTCACACCCTCTAAGCGATACTCGCTAACGCAAAAGGGTACTTATCAAATCCAACGTCTAAGTGGATATTAAGACATCGGATTTGATAACCGCAGCGTGAGCCTAAGAACCCCTGTTGATCAGGGGTTTTGTTGCTTCAGGCGTGAGTTCAGCGAATTGTCTTTCTGTTTGCGTCGCATGACTGAGTGATTCTATTCCTCGATCTCTGCCCACTCTGCTGCAGAGGGGGTGTAATCCTTGCCTTCCGTTAGCGGGTACCACTCAAAGGGCCGGATGCGAACGAGGCGGGAACAACGCTCGTCCTACATCGGACCAGCTGACTTCATAAGTTAGACTGACTCTACCGAGCTGCCCTTAAACCCGTGCGCCAACGTACCGAGGGAAGGCCTGCTGTGCCCCTTCCGCACCAATTGAGATAACCGAGATGAGCCTCTGGAGGACGATGCTGCCGACCCTGATGAGTGGGCAGAGCCGGCATCGGGAGTGGAAGTTATTTGCTAGGCTACGTCCCTTCTGCACAAAAGAGAGATACCCACGGACGCGCAAACCACCAGCCAGCAAAATATGAAAATCACAGCTACTAGGCCTGAATGCAGGGTGTTAACCCCGGGCGAAGACAGGAGACTGAGCACTTCAGTTCTGTCCACCGCTGCCGGAAGTGAACCAATATTCCCAGTCAAGGTGAACCCGTGCAAGACTTTGAAGAAGTCAGAAGATCTGGACAGCATTCCAATGCCAAGCGTTTCAATGCCAAAGGTCCAGCCAAGGCTAAGCATCACAGCACCCAATATCGACCTAGTCAGATACCCGAACAAAGACCCCAAGATTGCATATGAGAAGAGCCCGAGAGCCGTGGCAGCAAGACCCAACATCGTTCCACCGAAATCAAAACCGAACCCCGCACCTCGAATAGCAGTGAAAATAGTGGAGCAAATAGCCGCCGCAATAAAAGAACACAAGGCCATAGCCAAGGAGACGACCGCCAGGGTGACC
>CABQYA010000178.1:0-3599 GCA_902468275.1 uncultured Urmitella sp.
CTACCTGGATTTAGCGGATTTGAAGATTAGCGGCTACTCGTCCTCCTCGTGTTTCAAAGTTCGTGACGAACTGGATGGACAGGTCTATCAGTGGGGAGCCAGCAACTATTTTGAGCTTAATCCCTATGAGCGGGTAGCCCACGTGTTCGCGGTGGAATCCGACTAAACAGGTATTGGCACAGTTCTTGGAAATAGTTAAAGGAGTCTTGCTTGAGCGAAAGCATATCTGAAGAAACCGAGCCACGGGGAAACCTGTTGTTTCCCCGCCCTTGTTCCCGTCCGGTTTCTTCTCCTTCTGAATCCCCCAACTGGTATCGCAGCGCCGTTTTTTACGAGGTGTTAATCCAGGCTTTTTCTGATTCTAATGGGGACGGTATCGGGGATTTCCGGGGGTTGATTTCACGTCTGGATTATCTGGCTTGGCTGGGAGTGGATTGCCTATGGCTTCCCCCTTTTTATCCTTCGCCTATGCGCGATGGCGGCTACGATATTAGTGCCTATACAGACGTAAACCCGGCTTTTGGTTCGATGGAAGATTTCACCGCCCTGGTGGAGGCTGCCCACGAGCGTGGCATTAGGGTATTGGTAGATATCGTAGTCAATCACACCTCTGACCAGCACCCTTGGTTTGAGGCTTCCCGCAAGGATCCGCAGGGGGAATACGGGGATTTTTATGTTTGGCGCGATAGCGATACCGATTATCAGGACGCGCGGATTATTTTTATCGACACCGAAACCTCAAACTGGACCTATGACGAGGTACGCGGGCAGTACTATTGGCATCGTTTCTTTTCCCATCAGCCGGATTTGAACTTTGAGAATCCGGCGGTGCAAGCGACAGTAATGAATGTGGTGCGTTACTGGTGTCGCACTGGGGTTGATGGTTTCCGTCTGGACGCAATCCCTTACCTATTTGAAGAAAACGACACCAACTGCGAAAACCTCCCGAAAACTCACTGGTTTGTGAGCGAACTTCGCAAAATGGTGGATGCGGAGTTCCCGGGAACTTTAATGGTGGCCGAAGCCAATCAGCCTCCCCTAGATGTGATTGACTATTTCGGCACGGAAACCGAACCCGAATGCCACATTTGTTTCCACTTCCCCCTGATGCCTCGACTATTTGCGGCTTTGCAAACCGGTTCCTCTAGGGGGCTTCGTCAAATATTGGCAGAGCTTCCCGAGCTACCTGCTGGTGCGCAATGGGGTACTTTCTTGCGTAACCATGATGAACTAACCCTAGAGATGGTTACTGACGAGGAACGCGAAGATATGTATTCCTGGTATGCCCCGGAATCACGTATGCGCGCTAATGTGGGGATTCGCCGCCGCCTCGCGCCCTTACTGGGGGGCTCTCGCCGCAAAGTAGAACTGGCGCACGCCCTCTTGCTGTCTATGCCTGGTTCTCCGTTTTTATATTACGGGGACGAAATCGGCATGGGTGATAACATTTGGCTCCCTGACCGTTTCGGGGTACGCACCCCCATGCAGTGGGACACTTCTTCTACCGCCGGTTTTTCTACTGCCGAGCCGGATTCTTTCTTGGTTCCTTTGATTGACTCCCCTGGTTGGGATAACCGCACTATTAACGTGCAAGAATCTTTGGGGCGTCCTACTTCCTTATTGCATTGGCTGCGGGAAGCACTTCATTTACGACGTCGCCTCACCTGTTTTGGTCAAGGTTCGCTTTCACAGGTTAGGACCGACCAGGATTCGGTGTTGGCTTTTATCCGCCGGGATCAAAAATCTACCGTCCTTTGTGTCTACAATCTGGGCGAGGGCGCGCTGGCAGCGAAATTGTTCTTGCCGGGCATGGCTTCTTGGGGTTTGCGTGAGGCTTTCGACGGGGGATGGTTCCCCACGGTGGGCGCAGATGAAACCGTAACCGTAACTATGAATCGCCACGGTTTTTACTGGTTGGAGCTTTTTGCTCCTGAACAGGTTGAAGATATTAAAGAACTCAGCCTCGAAGTGGCTACAGTTAGTACTTCCCTACCGGTGATTGTGGATACTACCAGCACTATTAATGATTTAGACAGCCCGGATTCTTCCGAGTCTCAGCTTTCCTATCCGGCGTTAGATTTCTCGTTATTGAAGGAGGACGATAATGAGCGCTGATGTAACTGACTTCCGGCTACCTTGGCCAGACCGGGACGCCATTATTGATACCATTTGGGATTATTTGAGTTTGCGGCGTTGGTTTCCTGCTGGTCTAGAACGCTCCCAAGTGCGGGTTTTAGATTATCGTGAGCTTGACGATTCACGTTTCAGGCTACTTATTCTTGAAGCCCAAAACGTGTGGTATCACCTGCCTTTAGCGCTGGTTTCCAATTGGGAGGGTTCCGGTATTGCCGGACGAACCACCTGCCCGCAAGGTACTCCTTACTACCTGGTAGATGCCCCTTACTGCCCTGAATATGTGAAGTATTGGCTGAGTTTAACTCACCAATCCGGGACGCTTCCGTTACTGCCCGAGCCGGAAAACTTTATGCCTCACCTATTGGAAGCCAGCGAAACCAGCACGGTTCTTACCGGGGAACAGTCCAATACTTCCGTCCTCATCCGGGGGAAATATCCGACAATTATCAAGTTTTTCCGAGTACTAGTATCGGGACTAAATCCCGAGGTCAGTATCCCTAACGCCTTAGCACAGACCGGATGGGAGGGTATTCCCAAGCCTATTGGCTATTCGTTACTAAACCTCTGGAATCAAGATGGTAAGCCCCAAGAGGTGACTACCGCCTGCGCAGCTACCCTCCTTGACGAGGCAAAAGACGGTTTTAAACTGGCGTGCTCCCTGGCACGCAGTGGCGAGAATCCCGAAACCCTTGCCCGCGAACTTGGAGAATTTACAGCGGATATGCATCGCCATCTATTAGCGGCTTTTGGAGCTGGCGAGAATCCGTCCTCGGGAACTATGCTTGCCAGCCGTTTACGTTACCAGTACGAGCAGGCTAAAGCGTCTTATCCGGCTCTTGCTAGCCACCCTCAGATTGGCAACGAAATCGAGCATTTGGCGCAGGCTCTGACCGCGCTGGGAGCACTGCCTCCCACTCAACGAGTACACGGCGACTATCACCTGGGGCAATGCCTCTATAGCGGTGGGCGCTGGTACGTAACCGATTTTGAGGGCGAGCCCTTGCGTCCTCTAGAGGAGAGGACTGCCCCTGACCAGGTAGAACGGGATATTGCGGGAATGCTGCGATCATTTGATTATGCGCGGGTCGAGGGCGGTCAAAACGGCGATTGGCTTAACCGCACGCGCCTAGCGTTCCTGGAGGGATATTTCGCGGATCAGCAGCTACCCGCCCCGGCTTTGGCGGTTCTTAGAGCGTTTGAAGTAGAAAAAGCGCTTTACGAGTTACGTTACGAGGCGGCGCAGCGACCTGACTGGGTACATATCCCCTTAGAGGCGCTAATGCTACTTCTGCCACAATCAAGTTAAGCTGCAAGAACAGTCGTTTTTACAGAGTAAACACACTAGCGCACCAACCCCTAAATCTGGTAAAGTTGTTACAGAATTGTAATCTTTTTAACTTTTGAAAATCAGCAGGAGTTTCGATGCGCAATCCCATAGCAAAGCGCCCCACAGCGCTAGTGCT
>CABQYA010000179.1:0-3591 GCA_902468275.1 uncultured Urmitella sp.
AAGGATGTGGGCAGGCTTTCCCGCTGGAAAGTCCCTAAATTGCGCAGACAAATCGGAACGGTTTTCCAGGACTTTAGACTTCTCGATAACAAATCAGTTCAGGCAAATGTCGCCCTAGCTATGCAGGTGATTGGACGTCCTCGCCACGCGATTAAAACCGAAGTCCCCGAGGTATTATCCCTGGTGGGGCTAGAGGGCAAAGAGAAACGAATGCCTTATGAGCTTTCCGGGGGAGAGCAACAGCGGGTAGCGATTGCCCGCGCAATGGTTAATCGTCCAGAAATCTTGCTGGCAGATGAGCCTACTGGAAACTTAGATCCGAAAACCTCATTGGGGATTATGCGACTGCTGGATCGGATTAACCGCGCCGGAACCACGGTGGTAATGGCAACCCATGATGATGAAATTGTTAATCAAATGCGTAAACGCGTAATTGAATTGGTCGATGGGGAAATTATTCGCGACCAGGATCGCGGCGTGTACGGTTCGAGTCGTAGCTAGGAGAAACAATGCGTTTGCGATTTATTCTTGGTCGAGTGTTCTCTGGTCTAGGCCACAATCTGGCAATGACCATTTCAGTAGTGCTAGTAACTTTCATTTCCCTGTTATTTGTGGGCGTGGGCGGTTTATCACAGATGCAGGTATCCGCTATGCAAAAGGAATGGTACGCAAAGGTAGAAGTGAGCGTCTATATGTGCGCTCAAGATGACCAGGTAGCTAACTGTAACGGACAGGAAGCCACTAAGGAACAGATTCAAGATGTTCGTGACGAGCTCGAACGTGGAACTTTAGCGGCTTATGTTGATCATTTTGAATTCCAAAATCACGATCAGGTGTATGCGGATTTTCAAAAACAATATGGCGACACCACTTTAGGACAGGCCACGAAGCCGGAGATGCTGCCCGAGGCATTTCGGATTAAATTAAAAAATCCCTCTCAGTACGAGATTGTGTCTGCCCAGTTAGAGGGGCAGCCTGGGGTAGAGCAGGTACAAGACCAATCGCAACTGGTTCAACCTTTAATGAATCTGTTTAACCAGGCAACCCGGATTTCTTTGGGGCTAGCTGCGGTAATGGCATTCGCCGCGATTTTGTTGATTGCAACTACTATTCGTCTGTCTGCTATGTCCAGGCAAAAAGAAACCGAGATTATGCGAATGGAAGGGGCTTCTGCTTTATTTATCCAGCTTCCCTTTATGATAGAGGGCGCGCTTTGTGCCATTTTAGGTGCGCTTTTAGCTTGCGGAACTTTGTTTGCCGGGGTGAAATATCTGGTTCAAGGATGGTTACAAAAAACTATTCCCTTTATCCAATTTGTGGGAGTTAGGGAAGTGCTGGTTCTATCTGCCGTGATTGTGGGGGCGGCGCTGGTGTTATCAATAATTGCTTCCGTGACTTCTTTGGCTAAATACGCAAAGGTATAGCCATGTTGAAAAGGAAACGGGTAGGGACTTTTGCAGCCAGTTTCGGGCTGGCGCTGGTCATGGTCTTAGGCGGGACAAGTGGCACTACCTTAGCCTCTGATCGCAGCGATCAGGTTAATAAGCAGAAAGCTGCTTCCGATAAGGCTGCGAAGCTGCGCGCCTCTTTAGAGGACGTGAGTGCAGATTTAGCCGACTCTGTGATTGCCCTTGAGGAAGCGAAAGATGCGCGAATAAAAGCACAAAGTCGCTATGATGAGGCAGTTCGTCTACAGGCCAATGTTGCGCGAGAGCAAGCCCAAGCGCAAGATAACTTAGAGGTGGCTAGCGCCCAGCTTAAAAGGGTGGAAAAAGCCTTAGCGGTATCGCAAAAGAAAGAGAACGACAACCTGATTAATATCGGGAAAATTGCGCGGCAAACCTACACTAATCCTTCTCTAAATGGCTCTTTTGAGTTTTTTATCTCCGGTAAAAACAGCTCTGACCTTAGTACCTATGCTCGTAACGCTTCCTTGGCGACTCAGATTCAATCCGATAATTTAAAGCTGGTGCAAGACCAGATTGTGGGACAAAAGAATTCTCAGGCCGAACAGCGTGAGCTCACTTTGCAGGTTCGCAAATTAAAAGAGCAGGCGGATGCGGCTTTGAAAAGTGCCGATGCCGCTAAATCGGAAAAAGCAGACAAACTTGACGAGCTGAATAAAACGGTTGCAGCCAAGAAAAAACAAGAGCAGGATTTAAATTCCAAGAAAAGCGAGATTGCTAAACAATTAGAGCAGGCTGAAAAAGATAAACAGGATGCTCAAAAACGAATCAGTGAGATTGATGCCAAGAACCGTGAAACTAATGCTGCCGGTAGTGCCGGCAGCAGTACCGCTGGTTTTACTACCGGCTCGATTTTCCAAGGTCCGATTAAGGGGCAATTGGCGCTTACTTCTCCTTATGGGTATCGCATTCACCCGGTAACTGGACAGCGCCGTCTGCATATGGGAGCCGATATTCATGCGGCCTGTGGTTTACCACAATACGCAGCAGCTAATGGGACGGTAGTGTCTACCCGCTATGAGGGGACTGGCGGAAACACGGTCACTATTAATCACGGCATGATTGCGGGCAGTTCTTGGGTCAGTGTTTATCGACATATGACGCATTTTGCTTCTAGTCCGGGGCAAAGAGTGTCCAAAGGTCAGCTCATCGGCTATACCGGGGCTACTGGCAGGGTTACCGGCTGTCACGTACACTTTGAGCTGTGGAAAAATGGCTCGGTAATTAACCCGATACCCTTACCCTAGGAATATGAGGTAGCGTAGAGACGCTATGAGTAAGAAAGCTAAGAATCAGGTTGCCGCGGGTGGAAAGAACTCTGTACAGATGATTGCCCGCAATAAGAAAGCTTTGCACGATTTTTTCATCGAGGATACCTATGAGGCCGGGCTGGTACTAACCGGTACTGAGGTTAAATCTTTGCGGATGGGCAGAGCTTCTCTTAGCGAAGCTTGGGTTGAAATTGATCGCGGCGAAGCCTGGCTGCAACATGCCCATATCCCCATGTATATTAATGGCACTTGGACGAACCATACGCCTTTGCGTAAAAGAAAGCTTTTGTTGCATAGACGCGAAATTGAAAAATTAGATTCTCAATCCCAGGCTAAGGGATACACAATCGTCCCTTTGGAACTGTATTTTTCTCAAGGGCGAGTCAAAACTAAAATCGCATTAGCTCGCGGTAAGCAAGAATGGGATAAACGTCAGAGCCTGAGGGAACAGCAAGATAAGCGGGAAGCACAGCGGGTTATGAAAGATTGGAATCGCCGCGGCTAATTACCGGCTGGGATAAGCTGGTTCTGTGGTTAGCAGACGCGGCGAGCGCGAGCTTTCCGGCGACGCATACTGCGACGTTCATCTTCGCTCTTGCCACCCCATACGCCGGCATCTTGGTTGTTATCCAGCGCCCAGCTTAAGCAAATGGATTCCACTTCGCAGCGTGCGCAAACCATTTTTGCCCGTTCAGCCTGTGCGATTGCCGGACCGGTGTTTCCGATTGGGAAGAACAGTTCAGGGTCTTCTTCTAGGCAAGCAGCGCGGGAACGCCAATCCATTTACGTCTCCTTTAATGACTAACTGTAGGTTACGATTTGGGGTTAGCTGCCCGTAGCGACCAAGTCGTAGG
>CABQYA010000180.1:0-3566 GCA_902468275.1 uncultured Urmitella sp.
TTATGGGCAGCGTAGGTTCCCATCGCAGTACCGGAAGCTACCGAGGACACATTCAAAATTGCGCCGCGTCCACGCTTGCGCATCCGAGAGGCCGCGGTTTGTGACAGCAGCATTACCGCCCTCACCATCACGTTTAGCCCCCGCACCTGTTGGGAGGCGGATCCGTCCACAAAATCTTCTGCCAGGGCGAAACCAGCGTTATTGACCAGCAGCGAAATCGGGCGTTCCTCCGCAGCCAAGCGGCGTGCAACCGCTTTAAGCCCCGGTTGGGTAGCCAAGTCTGCGGGTAAAACCTCGCAGGTAACCCCATAGTAATTCTCGATGCGTTGCGCCTCGGTTACCAAAACATTTTCCCGGCGGGCAACCATCACCACATTGTGTCCGCGCCCTGCCAGCTGGTTACAAAACTCTAGCCCTAGCCCACTGGAAGCCCCAGTTACTAAAACCCATGACATCTTTAATCCCCCTCGATTCCTAAATCTGCCAAATCTAGTGCCGCCAGATATTTCCAGCCAGCCTGATTAACCTTTTGCTTCGCTACATCACCGCGGTCTACCACTACCGCCACGCAGAGTACTTTGGCGCCTGCTTTTTCTGCCGCCTGGGCTGCTTGAATAGGCGAACCACCGGTAGTGGAAGTGTCTTCCACGATTACCACCTGTTTGCCCGCAATATCGGGGCCTTCAATCTGGCGTCCCATTCCGTGATCTTTAGCTTCTTTACGAACCACAAACGCATCAATATCGAGTCCGCGCGAAGCCGCCGCTTGCATAATCGCGAAGGCTACTGGATCGGCTCCCATCGTCAGCCCGCCGACTGCGTCAATATCCTCTGGCAGAAAGCCTGCTTCCTCTAGCAGGTCAAGCAACACATGCCCAATCAGCACCGAAGCCTCATGATGCAGGGTTGAACGCCGCAAATCAATATAGAATGAGGATTTTTTGCCACTGGCCAGCGTGAAATCGCCATATTTAACAGATAGCTCTTTGATTAAGGAAACCAAGCGAGCCTTTTGAGAATCATTAGCGGTCATGACATTCAGTTTATCGGTTTTGTAACCGATATGGTTAGCACATGAGGATTGCAACTTGGAACGTTAACTCTATTCGCGCCCGACATCAGCGGGTAAGCGCATTCTTAGAGCGAGAAAACATTGACGTTTTGGCGATACAAGAAACCAAATGTCGCCCCGAACAGTTCCCTGATGAATCTTTTACCGCCGCCGGATACGAGGTCGCAGCGCATGGGGCGAATCAGTGGAATGGGGTGGCGATTATTTCTCGAGTAGGTCTCGAGGACGTGCAGCGGGATTTCCCGGGGCAACCCGCCTACGGCAATCCGGGGAAGGAACCGGTAGTGGAGCCGCGCGCAATCAGCGCCAAATGTGGCGGGGTGCAGGTCTTTTCCCTCTATGTTCCCAATGGGCGGGAGCTTTCTCATCCTCACTACCGCTATAAACTCTCCTGGCTGGCGCAGCTCCGTGAGTATGCGTCCTCGCTGTTAGAGGTGGATTCCCAGGCAGAAATAACGCTGATGGGTGACTGGAATATCGCCCCCTTTGACCAGGACGTGTGGGATATGGAGGTGTTTGCCGGCTCCACTCACGTGTCTCGGCCCGAGCGCGAAGCATTTTTTGCCTTCGCAGATTCCGGTTTCACCGAAGTTACCCGCGACCTGTTTGATCAGTACACTTATTGGGACTATAAGCAGCTGCGGTTCCCGCGAAATGAGGGGATGCGGATTGATTTTGCCTACTGCTCCCCTGCCCTGACAAAACGAGTCACGGGGGCGCAGTCTTTGCGCGAGGAACGTAAAGGCAAAGGGGCATCTGACCACGTACCGGTAATTTTAGAGGTGGCTCCCAAGAACCATTAAGCGGTTTGGGCTACTTCCCGCAAGGCACGGTTTAGCTTCGGCCATAGCCGCTTATGGAGGGCGCCGAAAGGCTCTTGCCCTAAGAAGACTGCTCCCAGACGCGAGGTAGGGTCAATCCACAGGAAGGATCCGGATTGCCCAAAATGACCGTAAGTATCCTCGCTGGAGTCAGGCAGCGTCCAGTGCGGGTCTTTGGCGGCGCGGATTTCACAGCCCAATCCCCAGGCATTGTCGCGGTGAAAGCCATAGCCGGGCACTACCCCTGGCAGCTGCATCCCATCACTGCGCGACCAGGCAGCAAACAGCTTTGGGGAGAGGAAACGCGGGCAGGCGGCCTCGAAAGCAAACGCCAAGAGTTCCCGGAGACTCCCGTGCATTCCCCAGGCGGGCGATTCGAGCAGTTGGCGTTTTATTCCCAGGGGTGAAAGCACCATTTCCTCAGCCCAGACAGAAAAAGGAATCCCCGAGCGCTGGCTGAGTAGTTCTCCAAGAATCTCATACCCGGAATTGGAATACACCCGGCGACTACCGGTCGCGCGGGTAAACTCCCGTTTTTCATGACCCAGGCCGCTGCGATGCGCGAGCAGGTCAGCGACACTTACCGGGCGGGACTCGCTTACTCCTGGTAGCTGTGGCAGAGGCTCACTCAAGTCGAGGACACCGTTTTCTACTGCCCCTAAAATAGTGCGGGAAGTTACCAGCTTGGTGACTGACATCCAAGGATAGACTTTATCCTGGTCGCCCCAGCTTCCGAGTAGCTGACAGCTCCCTGGCAAAGTTGCAGATTCATAGGAAAAAAGCGCGCAGGAAACCGGAAAAGGAAATTGCGCTAAAACCACAGCTACTTGCTCAGAAGCCATCCGGAAGAATTCCTAGAAAGGACGAGCAGCCATAACTGCGGTAAGTGCCGCCACCGCTTCCCGCGGCACAACGCCAACATCCGCCAAAGTGTTGTATTCCTCGGTTTCGAGGACACTGTTGATAACCAAACGTCCCAGCAAGTCGATACTGAGCGCCTGGTTTTCCTGCGCGTATTCGAGGTCGTTTGCGTTTAGAATACCGGAACGAACAATCTTGTCCAGGATTTCTTCCGGTACATCCGACAGACCGTATTTCTCCATTTCCTGGGAGGAAAGACTGATGTAGCCCTTTTCCAACAGGTCTTCCAAGGTAAAACCAGCCGCCTGTTCGATAGCGACCATTGCGGAGGGGGTGGCAAAACCGCTGGACATGATGGCACGTAGTGCCTTGGGGTTGGACAAATCTACCTGGTTAATAATCAAGTTAGTGAGGGAAGCGACTACGTCTACCCCGTCACGGTTATAGAGCCACTGGATATGCAGACCGTACCATTCGGCTAACAGGGAATGACCAAGTGATTTAGGATCTGCATCCTGGTTGATAAGCTCGTCTTCTTGCAGCTGAGTAAAAGCAGAGGTAAGTACCTTTTGTAGTCCCTCAAATCGGGCTGCGAAGTGATCGTGTGCCGGGTGAACTTCGTTTGAGGCTTCCACCGAGAGCATACACTCCATTTCCACGATTGTGGGGTTAGAGCTGAGCTCAGTAGATAGCTGGGTGAAGGCATTAAACACTTCAAACGGCTGCATATGCCGCATTGCTTGAATATCGAAATGGGAGCGATCTTCATAGCGTTCAATAACCGCCATGAGTAGGGCTTCTTTGGAGGGAAA
>CABQYA010000181.1:0-3543 GCA_902468275.1 uncultured Urmitella sp.
CGAAAAACCGGCGATATGGGCGGCTAAAAATACTGCTGCTGCGTTTAATAGGTTATGTACGCCTGGCATTGGCAAACTAACGGTGGTACTTTCCTGACCTCGGTTAAACTGGGCACTCACTGAGTTCGCTTCTGAAGGCAGGGCTTTAACCAGGCAAAAGTCATCCAAACCGGCGGGAGGTGCTTGCAATCCATATCCCAATATCCGGATTTTAAGGGAGCTATTTTCAGCTAAGGCCCCCTGAGGACGAAGCTGTCGTAGCAAAGTACGACAACCGGGGTCATCGGTACAAATAATTAGGGTTCCACCGGGTTTAATACAATGTGCAAAATCGAAAAAAGCCCGCGCAAACTGTTCCGGGGAGCCATAGTTATCGAGGTGATCGGCCTCGATATTGGTAATAATTGCCACCTGGGGGCGGTAGTTCAGGAAAGAGCAATCAGATTCATCCGCCTCGGCAATAAAATACTCTCCTTTACCTAAATGGGCCCCCGTCTGGTAGTGGGTGACTACCCCGCCAACCGCGAACGAAGGGTCGGCGCCTAGTTGGGAAAAAGTCTGAGCTAACATTCCCGAAGTGGTGGTTTTCCCATGCGCCCCGGCCACGGCCACGAACTTCCGGTCAGCTGCCGCGAGCGCTAGGGCCTGGGATCGATGCATAAACTCACAACCGGCAGCTTTAGCGGCTGCGAATTCGGGATTACGAGGGCGAATCGCACTGGAATAAACAATAGTCATCTCGGGGGTGATTTTCTGCGGCTGAGTCCCCACCCAGCATTCAACCCCCAGTTCTTTTAGCCTCGATAGGTTAGCAGAATCTGCTTGATCTGAACCGCTAAGCTGCCAGCCACGTTCCACAAATAGCTGTGCCACCACTGACATTCCGGCACCGCCGATGCCAATAAAATGATATTGTTTCTCGCTCATTTATTTATTTCCTCAGCGATTCTAGTTAGCTTTTCAGCAGCATCAATACCCTCTGCGGGTAATGCGCTGCGCATCTTATCCAAACGTGGTGGTGATAGCAGCAAAGGAATCACCGTCTCGATAACAAATGAACTATCAAACTTGGCATTATCTACGATTAACGCTCCGCCGCATTTAACGACGTCCGCGGCATTTAGGCGCTGCTCTCCATTGCCGACTGGCAAAGGCACGTAAATAGCTGGCAAACGTAGCGCGGTTATCTCGGCTACCGTTCCCGCCCCGGAGCGGCACACCACCAAATCGGCTGCTGCCAAGGCTCTTTCCATATCAACCAAATAGTCAAGAATCCGATAGCGCGATTTTAAGCTCTCCGGCAGTACCTGGCGCAGTTCCGTATCTTTACCTTTACCGGTTAAATGAATAACTTGAACATTGGCGGGCAAATGCGCCAAGGCTGCCTGCATGGCTTGATTAAGGGAAAGCGCCCCCAAAGAGCCGCCGGTAACCAGTAAAGTTGGCTTCGAGGAATCTAGACCAAAAGATTCTAAAGCCGCTGCCCGCCGGCGTTCCATTTCCGCTTTATTTTGTCGTGCCCTCGCCAAAGCAGCTATTTCTGGACGCAGTGGCAAACCAATAGCTAGAGTTTTACCTGCCTTAGCCTGCAGTTTGGTAGATGGAAAAGTTAGAGCCACCACTTTTGCCCAACGTGCCCCTAAACGGTTAGCTAAACCTGGTCGCGCATTTTGTTCATGAATAATCAACGGGACACCTGCCCGGCGCGCAGCTAAATAGGCGGGGGTGGAGACATATCCTCCAAAGCCAATAACTACGTCCACCTGTTTTTTCTTTATCAGGGTTTCTATTTTTTTGACGCTCGCGCGCATTCGCTTTGGGAGAGTAAAAAACTGTAGGGAAGGACGGCGCGGGAAGGGAATTCGCTCTATGGTATGCAATTGGAAACCGCGCGCTGGAACCAGCTCTGCTTCCTTGCCCTGCCTAGTGCCGATAATGGTGACTTCCCAGCCCTGGGATTTCAAATCATCAGCCGCCGCCAGCAGTGGATTAACATGACCAGCGGTTCCCCCTCCAGCCAATAGTACCGATTTATTTTGTTCCATCGTTCCTCCTCACGCTAACAGCTCTGCTGGTGCGTAAATACTTCGGCAGCCTGACCGCTGCCTCTTTAACCCCCGGTTCTGCCCGCACATAGCTCAAGAGCACCCCCATTTGTATCAGGGTAGCTAAAGCGGCAGATCCTCCGGAAGAAACTAGGGGAAGCGGTACCCCGACTACCGGTAAGAATCCGATTACTACCATGATATTTATTAATGCCTGTACGATAACCCATCCTAAAGTTCCCGCAGCGCATATCCGGGTAGCTAGGCTAGAAGAATGAATGATTAGGCGACACAACACCCATGCCAACAATCCGAAAAGTACCAACACCAAAAGGGTTCCAAACAGCCCAAACTCTTCGCCTAAAATAGCGTAAATAAAGTCGGTATGGGCTTCCGGCAAATACTTCCATTTTTGACGAGAAGCCCCCGGCCCCACCCCGGTCAGCCCCCCGGTCCCCAGCCCCCATTTGGCGCGCAGTGGTTGCAATCCCGAGCCCATCGGGTCTGCTTGTTCCGGACTAAGAAAAGACAATACCCGCCGCCGCCGGGAAGGAGAAACCAAAACCGCAGCTAAAGCCGCTATCCCCAACAAGGCGATTCCGGCAGTCAAATAGCGCATCGAAATCCCGACTACCATCAGCACACAAAGCAAAATAGAAACGAAGATAAGCAGCGTTCCCATATCGTGACCAGCCATAACCAGAGCCGCAATCATCACAAAAGGCAGCCCCACCCAGATAAACAGCGAAGACAGGGACTCAATTTTGCATTTCCCGCTCGCAAACACCGTGACTAGCAGCAAAATGAAGGCAACTTTTAAGAACTCGGAGGGTTGAAAGACCTGGTTAATACCGGGTACATAAACCCAGTTGCGGTTACCGCCCTGGGCGCGCCCTAGGGAAGTAAACACCGCCAACTGACCGACCACTGCCAAAAATAGGATAAAAGGTGAAAGAAACTGCAGATAGCGAGCCGGCATACGGGAAACGGCAATCATAATAGCGAAACCCATTGCCACAATAAGTAAAGGACGCGCTATCCCCCAATAGGGCGTAGTTCCTGCCGATAGCTCTAAGATTACCGAGGCAGAAAACTGCATCAGCAATCCGATTACCGAAAGCGCAATGATTAGGAACCACAACATCTGATAGTTAAATAAGGGAGCCCGTGTGACGGATTTCCACAGGCTAAGCAGCTTGCGTTTCCCATCGGGATTATCGGAATGAAAACTATCCGCTAACTTGACTTGGATTCTAGGAATCTTGGCTTTTACTTTAGCAGCGGCGCCCTGTCGTGTCCCCCTATTGTTCTCCACAACTTTTTGCCTAGCCACACCTATCCCTCCAAACGGGCAACGGCTTTAGCGAAAGCCTGACCGCGTTGGGAATAGTTCGCGAACTGATCCCAAGAGGCACAGGCAGGTGCCAAAATCACCTTGTCCCCCGGAAGCGAAAGTGCCACTGCTTCATTAACCACCGAGAACATCATGTCCTCATGG
>CABQYA010000182.1:0-3538 GCA_902468275.1 uncultured Urmitella sp.
GCTGTCATTTAATGCGCCCTCGATAGTAAAGGGTAGGTGTCCGGGCAGGGGGGCGTCCGTAATTTTTGCTCCCAACTGGGTTAAGGCGTCTAAAAGACCACGCATTGGGCGGGTGCTTGCCTGTTTATCTCCTTGAAAGTGAACTGGTTTTCCGCTCAGCAGGGCAATGGGAGCTAAGAAACGCATCACTGTCCCGGAAAGACCACACTCGATAACTCCGGTTTTCGCCGAGATGGTGGGTGGGGGAGTTATCAGTAGTCCTCCTGATTTTTCTTCTACGTTGGCACCGAACTCTTGGATACCGGCGATCATTAAATCGGTGTCGCGACATCGCAAAGGATTAGTAATAAAAGTATTTTCCTTCGCCAATAAGGCTAAGACCAGGGCGCGAGCGGTCAGAGATTTAGAGGGAGGGAGCGAGACCACCGCATTTAGAGGCTGGGTCGAAAGAGGGGGAGTCCAAACAGTCAAAGCATTAATCCTGTCTACGGGGGAACAGTTCGGAGGTTAAACCGGCGTGGAGGGCTAGTCCTTGGGCAATTCTTAAAGCATCAATTTTACCGGGCTGACGTCCGTTAATAATAGTTGCTGCCCCATTGGCCAGTATTAAGGCGGCAGTTGAAAGGGGGGAGCGCCGGGTGGTAGCCATCCTTAATGCCAGGAGGGTCACCGTAACTCCACAGATTTTAGCGATAGTTCGTAAATCGCTCATCTGTACCGGTGGTAAGCCATTTTTCTCCATGACCTCTAGGTGGTGTTGGGCTAGATGCGCATGTTTATCGCTGTTACGCACCGCATCGATTCCCTCAATTATCAAAGGAGCCGCTAGTAGTGCTCGGGAAAAAGAATACCTATTAGCCATATCTCTATTTTTACCTGACCGGGGCGTTGATTTCTAGCTTTCTTCAGTTTGTCACCAGAACTACTAGCTGTAAAACTGGACTAGAGTAGGTGGTAATGGATACTGAAACCTTAGCTAGCCTTAGCACAGAGGACGGCCCGCCCTCTACTGGTCTACCCCCTGCTGGGTCTTCGCTACCGGAGCCAGCTTCAGCCGACCCTCTCTCGGAAGAAAATAAGGCTCACTTTGATAAGTCTCAATTAGCGCAGCGATTTACCCAGGAGGCGCTGCCACTACTGGATCAACTATATGCGGGGGCGCTGCGATTAACTCGCCGACCTGCTGATGCCGAGGACTTAGTGCAAGACACCTATATGCAGGCATTTCGTAAATTTCATCAGTACCAGGCGGGAACTAATCTTAAAGCCTGGATGTACCGGATAATGACCAATACTTTCCTTAACCAATACCGCTCCAAGAGTCGCCGTCCCCAAGAGGAAACTACCGCTGAAATTTCGGATAGCCGGCAGGTGCAGCATTCACTTCATCATCAGATAGGTTTACCCTCTGCGGAAACTGTTGCTTTGGAGCGTGTGCCTAATGAGACTATTCAAGCTGCCTTTGACAAACTCTCCGATGAACATCGGGCAGTAGTTTATTTAGCTGATATCGAACAGTTCAGCTACAAGGAAATATCGCAGATTTTAGGGATTCGGCTCGGTACAGTAATGTCTAGGCTTCATCGAGGCAGAAACCTACTACGAGAAGAACTAGCAGAATATGCCCGCCAATATGGAATCGGGGTGAACTAATGAGCCAACAGCCATGCCAACGTGACCTGTTTCAACAGCTGTCAATCCAGTCGCGGGAACTTAGCGTAGAAGAAGCTCGCCATATTGCCCAGTGTCCCTGCTGTCAAGAGCTCTTAGAAGCAGAAACAGCGGGGATATCGCTCTCGTTAAGACGCTGTTTATGTGACCATATTTCTGCCCCGCACTCTTTGCGCACCCGGATAGTGCAGTCCCTTGCGGTTTATATGGATTCCGAGGAGGTGCAGATTTCCTATCGGCAGCAACAATATGGTGACGGGTGCTAGAAATAGTCTATAAAAATCGTATATTTTTCCCGATTAATACCAGGTATGAGCCTTTCAGTTTCCTAAAATGGCAACTGGTGTGTAAAACTAGGGACGTCGATTTTATTTGGGAAGGTGTATGAGATGTCTAAACGTGGACGTAAACGCAAAACTCGTCGTACCAGTGCCGCTAATCACGGCAAACGACCTAACTGCTAACAGTAACCGTTCTAGCTAACGCTAGATACTAACGGTAAAACTTATTTGGGGGTTGGGGTGACTTTTAGTCACCCCAACCCCCAAACGTTTCTTGGTGGAGAACTAGGCGAATGCCTGTTCCATTAGCTGTCGATTTTCATCTTTATGGAGCTTAGCGTTACCAGCAGCCGGAGAGGCGGCTTCTGCACGCGAAATCACCTGTATATTTCGCTTAATCTTTGAGGGAAGATGTAAAGCTATAAACGGCCACGCACCCTGATTTTCGGGTTCGTCTTGAACCCAGGTAAGTGGCAAATCACCCCAGGAACTAAGCAGCACATTAAGTTCTGCTACCGGTAACGGATACAGCTGTTCCAGTCGAATAATCGCAGTATCGAAACGTTCGGTTCTTGCCCGCTCTTTGACTAGTTCATAGTAAATACGTCCAGTACAAAGCAATACTCTGCTTGGTTTACTGACCCGCTCATCTTGTTCGCCAATCACTGGCAGGAACTGTCCGGAAGTAAAATCTTCTACTGGGGAAGCCGCTGCCGTTAAACGTAGCAGCTGTTTCGGCTCAAACGCTATTAAAGGTTTGCGTGGTCTTTTATAGGCTTGTTCTCGCAACATATGGAAATTGTTAGCCGGATTAGATGGCTGGCACACCCACATATTATTTTGGGCGCACAACTGTAGATAACGCTCAATACGTGCCGATGAGTGATCGGGGCCTTGCCCTTCGTATCCGTGGGGCAGTAGCATTACCAGTCCGGAGCGTTCATTCCATTTTTGGAAAGACGAAGAAATAAACTCGTCAATAACTGCCTGAGCACAGTTTGCGAAATCGCCAAATTGCGCCTCCCACAGCACTAAAGTTTCCGGGGACTCTACCGAATATCCATACTCGAAAGCCAAGGGAGCATATTCAGAAAGCGGAGAATTATATGCCTGGAATGACGCTTGCCCTTCGGTTAGAAAGTTTAGGGGTGTCCATTCGCGCCCATTCTCGTAATCGTGAATAACGGCGTGTCGATGCGAGAAAGTACCCCGACGGGAATCTTGCCCCCCAAGACGGACATTAGTTCCCTCCATCAGCAGCGAACCGTAGGCTAGCATTTCCCCCATACCCCAATCGATTTTGCCCTCCCGGGACATAAGTTCTCGTTTTTGGAGCAACTTCATAATCTTGGGGTGAGCAGTGAAATTGTCAGGGACTCTTACCTGGGATTGCCCGATACGTTCAATTTCTTCCCGGATTATAGCAGAGCTCCAACCGAGCATCATCCCCTGACCGGGCTGTTGCGAGGAGGGCATAACCCAACGGGTATCAATACCGGGATTAAAAGTATCGTCATAATCTGCGGCGCTGAAATGTTTCTTTTCCCTGGTTTCCTGGAAAATCTTGTTTAGTTCTTGATGGTATT
>CABQYA010000183.1:0-3524 GCA_902468275.1 uncultured Urmitella sp.
CACAAATCAGACCGGCTGGCAACGCTAGCTGTCCGACGCGGCGTAAGAATCCGGGGCGGTATCTTCTCGCAGAGGGCGCGAGCGCCAAGAAAAACGCAGGAATCCCGATGGTGGTGGAAGAAATCAAAGTTAATTGCCGAGGCAAATAGGGATAACGTATCCCTAAAACCCCTATGACCAGGGCAAGTATTGCGGCATAAGTGGTTTTTGATAGGAAGAGGGTCGAGACTCGTTCCATATTTCCGAGGACGCGCCGTCCTTCCCCTAACACTTGCGGAAGCGCCGAGAACCGCGAATCTATCAGCACTACTTTCGCTGCCGATTTAGTTGCCTGCGCAGCATTGCCCATCGCTATCCCTAAATCAGCATCTTTTAACGCCAGAGCATCATTAACTCCGTCCCCGGTCATTGCCACGGTTCTGCCCCCAGCTTGCAAGGCACGAACCAGGGAACGTTTTTGCTCTGGGGTAACCCTGCCAAAAACGCTGTGTTCTTTCAAAATAGCACGCAGCTCGTCCTGGTTATCCGGCAGTTCTCTAGCATCAAAACCGCTATCATCTACCCCCACCCTCTTCGCCAAGGCAGCCACGGTAACCGGGTTATCACCCGAAATAATTAGGGTTTTTACGCCTTGAGTGCGGAAAAACTCTAGGGTTTTTTCAGCGTCCCCTCTTACCTGTTCCGCTAAAACAATCAGCGCACTAAGTTGTAGGGTTTTTGGCAAGGTGGGAGCGTGCAGGTCAAGAGCTGCGTTTTGGGTAGAGGCTAAAGCCAGCACTCTCGCCCCTTGCCTTGCCCAGTTAGCGGTTTCTGCTTGCGTATCACTATCAGAGGCCAAAACAATTTCTGGTGCCCCTAATACCCAGGTTTTTTCCTCACTAACCAACGCTGACCATTTACGCGAAGAATCAAACGCCAGGATTTCAGCCTTATCAATAATTCCAGTCTCCGCCGGTAAATCGCTTTGTAGACGATCATAGATTGCTGCCGAAGTGTCATTTTCCCGCGTTTTAGTCAAAGTAGCGAGCGCCATTTGTGCATCTGGCGGTAGTGCTTTCGCGCTAACCAAGGAGGAATCTGCCGGGATACAAAATCCTCGAAGTCTTACCTGACCGGTAGTAAGAGTACCGGTTTTATCAAGACACAAGGTATCTACCCTGGCTAGAACCTCTACAGCGGGGAGTTCTTGAATCAATACCTCTTGACGTACCAGTTTCAAAGCCGCCGCCGCGAAGTTGATTGAAGTGAGCAGTACCAGTCCTTGCGGAATCATTCCCACAATACCGGCAACCACCGCAACCACCACTGGACCAATATTTGCCCAGTTTACCTGACTAAATCCTCCTAAACTACGAATTTGTGAAACCGCCAATAGCGCAATAACTAGCGGGAGGAAATAGGTGATAATTTTCAGGATTTTGTTGATACCCGCTTCTAGCTCTGAACGAGCCATTTTGAACTTTTTTACTTGGATAGCCATCTTGTTTGCCCATGATTGGCTACCTACGGCGCTGACTGCTATATATCCGTTACCGGCAACTACGGTGGCTCCCGATAAAACCGTTTCCCCTATTTGGCGAGCGCAGGGCACTGATTCGCCGGTCAGGTTGGATTCATCAAGATACATTCCTTCACTGACAAGCACCGCCCCATCTGCGGGAACTTGGTCTCCTCGGCGCAAATGCAGTAAATCCCCTTGCACGATCTGGCGGGGAGATATTTCTTGTTCCACTCCCTCACGCACGACCCAAACAGGGTTTTCTTGCAAAATACTGACCCGCTCTAGCACTTTTTTGGCGCGCAGTTCCGAGACAATGCCGGTTAGGGCATTAACTATCATCACTATGCCAAAGACGGCATCCGCCCAATGCCCAAATATCAAAGTAACCACGATGCAGATGCTGAGAATAGCGTTAAATAAAGTGAATAAATTGGCGCGCAGAATCTGGGGCACGGTGCGGGTAGCCCGGGGAGTGAACTGGTTAGTGAGTCCTGCTTGGGTAAGTTCGGCTACCTCCTGGCTGCTTAGCCCGTGCAAAGCTGGGTTTCCAGCGCCGCTAGCGTTATCTGCGGGCAGGCTTTTAAGGTTCTTGCTAGGTTCTGCTTCGGCTTCCTTAATGGGGGTGCTATTTTCACTTGAGCCAGAGGACGAGCTGACTGAACCCGAGGACGGGCTGAGCACGTCCTCGGAATCTATATTTTTGGGTTTCGAGTACTTACTCAATTCGCCTCCCGCATTTGCCGCAGTTCTTTCTTTAAATCCCGCACCTCATCGCGTAGGCGCGCTGCCACCTCGAACTGGAGCTGCTTTGCTGCCTCTTGCATTTGCGCGGTGAGCTCTGCGATTAACTCCACTAGGCTGGATTCATTTTGATTCGCCAGTCGTTCACGCACGTCCTGACCGGTTTCCCGGCGGGTGCGCGCATCGGGGGCGCTCCCTGCCCCCCGATATCCGGTGCCCAGCAAAGACTCGGTATCGATTTCTTCGCGCGCCAACATATCGGTAACATCCGCGATTTTCTTGCGTAACGGCTGGGGATCAATCCCGTGCTCGCGGTTATAGGACAGCTGCTTTTCTCGCCGCCGCTCGGTCTCCTCAATCGCTGCCCGCATCGAGTCGGTAACCTGGTCGGCATACATATGGACTTCCCCGGATACGTTACGGGCAGCGCGCCCTATGGTTTGAATCAGGGAGGTCGTCGAGCGCAGGAAGCCTTCCTTGTCCGCGTCAAGAATCGAAACTAGCGACACTTCCGGCAGGTCTAGGCCTTCGCGCAGCAGGTTAATCCCCACTAGTACATTGAACCGCCCCATCCGCAGTTCACGCAGCAGTTCCACCCGTCGCAGCGTATCCACATCCGAGTGCAGGTATTCCACCAGTACTCCCCGCTCCGCGAGGTATTCGGTGAGGTCTTCTGCCATTTTCTTAGTCAAGGTCGTGACCAACACTCGCTCGTTCTTTTCGCTGCGTACCAGGATTTCTTCCATCAAGTCATCGATTTGACCTTCGGTGGGTTTAACCACAATCTTGGGGTCAATCAGTCCAGTGGGCCGAATAATCTGTTCTACTACCCCATCGGAGCGTTCCATTTCATAAGGGCCGGGGGTGGCAGAAAGATAAACTGTTTGCCCAATACGTTCTTGGAATTCTTCCCATTTCAAAGGACGGTTATCCATAGCCGAGGGCAGACGGAAACCGTAATCGACCAAGGTGCGTTTGCGGGACATATCCCCATGGAACATGGCTCCTATCTGCGGCACTGTCACATGGGATTCATCAATGATTAACAGAAAGTCCTCGGGGAAATAATCCAGGAGAGTGTTCGGGGGGCTGCCGGGCCCGCGCCCATCAATATGACGGGAATAGTTTTCGATGCCGGCACAGGTACCGATTTCGCGCATCATTTCCAGGTCATAGGTAGTCCGCATCTGCAGGCGCTGTTCTTCTAAAAGTTTGCCTTGTTCCTGGAAGTATTTCAGCCGCTTGCCTAGTTCGTCCTCGATACTGTCGAGGGCGCGTTGCA
>CABQYA010000184.1:0-3495 GCA_902468275.1 uncultured Urmitella sp.
CGCTGAGGTAGACGCACATAGGTCGCTTGGAGCTGCTCTAGATTCACATCCAGGTAACCAGGAACATCGGGCAACACATCGCGGTGGGAACCGGCAGCAGCCACGATGAAGGGATCCTTAGTTTGCGACTTCGGACAAATCTGGATAACCTGTCCCGGCTTTACCCGGTAAGAGGGGCAATCAACCGGTTTGCCGTCTACCAGAACGTGACGGTGAACTACTGTCTGGCGAGCCTGAGGCATGGTGCGAGCAAATCCGGAGCGCAATACCAAGGCATCTAGTCGGGATTCTAGCAGCACAATCAGGTTTTCACCGGTCATGCCTTTCATCCGCCGGGCTTCCTCGAACAAGCGACGCATCTGAGCCTCGCGGATATTATATTGGGCGCGTAGACGCTGCTTTTCCTTTAGACGAATGGCGTAGTCGGATTCGCTGCGGCGGCGAGCCCGCCCATGTTCACCAGGCCCATAGGGGCGACGTTCAAAGTAACGCTGTGCTTTAGGGGTTAAGGCAATCCCCAAAGCCCGAGATAGACGAACCTGCTTACGTGCACGCTTATTTCCCATTTAGTTTTCTCCTGTATGTTTCCGATATTTATCATTTCACCGGTCAGACCGGCGGGTCACCACGCGGGCTAAGACCCCAGGTTTGCCCCGAAAGGGGCTGTCCTAGACTAGCTTATTTTTGCTCACCTTTGCCATTACCTAAAATAGCGCGAATACTTCTCAAGCGTTTAGAGACTGTCTCTTCATACCCGTTATCACTCGGATGATAATACTGAGTATCAACTAAAGATGCAGGTAGATAGGTTTGCTTCACGATGTGGTGCGGATAATTATGTGCATATTTGTATCCGGACACTCCCACTTTGCTAGCTCCAGGGTAATGAGAATCACGCAGCGGAGCAGGTACAGCATCACTTTTTCCGGCGCGTACATCTTTAATGGCGGCTTCGATCCCCAGATAGGAGGCATTAGATTTCGGGGCAGTAGCAACCGCGATAGCGGCCTGCGCCAAAATAATCCGACCCTCAGGCATTCCAATCATCTGGACAGCCTGGGCAGCTGCCACCGCTACTTCCAAAGCCTTAGGATCTGCCATCCCCACGTCCTCACTGGCGCAAATCATTATTCGCCGGGCAATAAAACGCGGATCTTCTCCCCCCTCAATCATGCGCGCCAAATAATGCAAGCTAGCATCCACATCTGAGCCCCGCATCGATTTAATAAAAGCACTAATCACGTCATAATGGTCATCACGGTCATATTTAACTACCGCCGCATCAGCGGCCAACGAAACATCGTCAATGCTAATAGCGCTGCGGTTTTGCGCTAAAGCACCCTCGGCCGCTGCCTCAAGTAAAGTAAGTGCCTTTCTGGCATCGGCTCCCCCCAAATCTGCCAGCGAGTCTAAGACTTCCTCGCTAGCAGTAACTTTCCCATCAAGACCGCGTTTATCTATTAGGGCGCGGCGGGAAAGCTCAATAACGTCCTGTTTAGTTAAGGGATTTAGGGTAAGCAGCAAAGAACGAGACAATAGCGGCGACACTATGGAAAAGGCGGGATTTTCAGTAGTAGCTGCCACCAGAATTACCCAAGAGTTTTCTACCGCTGGAAGCAGGGCATCTTGCTGGGATTTAGAAAAACGATGTACCTCATCGACAAACAATACGGTTTGCTTACCGGTGGCTCGTAGCTGCTGGCGTGCCTCCTTTATTACTGACCGTACTTCTTTAACCCCGGCCGAAACCGCGCTTACCTCCACGAAGTTACGCTGCGAGGCGGTGGCTACCAGGTAGGCAAGCGTAGTTTTCCCAGTGCCCGGCGGCCCGTAAAAAATAATCGAGCTAACCTGTCCGGCGCTACCTTGGGGTTTTAAAAGCCGCCGTAAAGGAGATGCCGGTTCTAGCAGGTGAGATTGCCCCACGACCTCGGCAACCGAAGTGGGACGCATTCTCACCGCTAAGGGAGCCGAGGACGAATATACAGGAATCCCCTGCTCGCTGTAAGAGGTCTGCTGGAAAAGATCCACTAGATCATTACATCCGAAAGATCGCCGGCACCCTGGCGCACTATCTCAGGAACTTCTCCAGTGAGGTCAATAACTGTCGTAGGCAGGGGTTCTTCTACTGGCCCTTCAATAACTGCATCTAGCAGGTAACCGATTTCATCACGAATTTCCCAGCCATTAGCTTCTGGAACTTCCTTATCCGGCAAAATCAAAGTGGAGGACATTAACGGCTCCCCCAGTTCTTCTACTAGCGCCAAGGTGGTTACATGATTAGGAATTCGGGCTCCCACGGTCTTTTTCTTGGGATTAACCATAATCCGTGGTACCGCCTTATCGCCCTTCATAATAAAGGTAAACGGCCCGGGGGTAAGTCGGTTTATCAGCTTAAACGCCGAATTATCAACGATTACCAGCTTTCCCAGTTGCTTAAAATCATGGCAAATCAGGGTGAAGTTGTGCGTTTTAGGCAGCTTGCGGATAGTTTGAATCCGTTCCAGACCCGCTTTATTTCCAAGTTTGCAGCCGAGGGCGTAACCGGAATCGGTAGGATAGGCGATTACGCCTCCATCTCGAATAATGTCAGCAGCTTTCGTGATTAGCCGCGCCTGGGGATTTACAGGGTGAATATCTATATAGGCAACCATGTCTTTAGTCTAGCAACCTTAGAAAAATCGTTTGTTTGCCCCTCCCTAGGTAGCTTCCGATAAATCCTTTCCACAAAGCTTTGCTTTTCGGCTCCTTAAAACTTTTAGCGTATTATTGACTAAGATCAGCCGGTCGGGCGGCCGCGGCTAGTGATAGTCGAGGAAAGTCCGGGCTCCATAGGACAGGATGATGGCTAACAGCCACCCGGGGTGACCCGCGGGCTAGTGCCGCAGAAAACAAACCGCCCCGCTTAGCGGTGGTAAGGGTGAAAAGGTGGTGTAAGAGACCACCAGGGGTCAAGGTGACTTGACTCGCTTGGTAAACCCCATCCGGAGCAAGACCAAGCAGCAAGCCAGGTTGTCCGCCTTTAGCTTGCGGGTAGGTTGCTTCAGGCGTGCGGTAACGTACGTCGTAGATAGATGGTCGCCGCTGGCTTTGCCAGTACAGAACCCGGCTTATAGGCCGGCTGATCTGCTATTTTTGTTCCCGCTTGGTAAACAAATCCTCGATTTGTTCCGCATAGGCAGCTCGAATCCGGTCGCGTTTGATTTTTAGCGAGGGCGTAAGCATCCCATTTTCGATAGTCCAATCGGTAGTAAGCACCTTGATTTTACGGATAGATTCTGCCCTCGATACCGCCCGATTGGTACGCTGAACCGCCCGCTGTAGGGCTTCCAGTACCCGGGAATCTCGAGCAGCTCGGGTAATGTCCATCTGCTCGATTCCATGATTCTTTAACCAGGTAGGAAGCATTTCTTTGTCGATAGTGACCAGGGCAGCAACGAAAGGTTTATTATCGCCAACTACCATCACCTGTGAAATCAGCGGGTGTCCTTTAAG
>CABQYA010000185.1:0-3443 GCA_902468275.1 uncultured Urmitella sp.
CATACTTCCTCTTTAAACCAGCTCTGTCACTTTCATCATTCAGTTTAAGGGTTAAACAGAGTGAAGTGGGTATTGTGTACTATCTTGTTTTGAACCTATTGTTTTCCAACTATCTTTCGCAGTTCCCGCTGGTAAGCAGGATGATGTCTAGGTTTTTCACCCCGACACGTCCAAGTAAAAATGTTTTCTACTTTAAAGTCAGGCGAACATTTTGAGCAGGCTAAAACCCGGGTGGGGGTGCGGAAACGTTCAATACGATGTCCGGCTTTACACACCCCTATCCAGGGCGCAGGTAGGGAGGGGGCATCCGCAGGTAGCGTACGTTCAGCTCGTCCTCCGAGATTTTTAACTGCCTGCTGCCAGCGTCGACCATGCCCCGCCTGGGGGCCAACCTGGGCGTGGGCAACCTCATGTAACACGACTTCCCGCACAGTAGCGCAGTCATAAAGCGGTATCAGGTAGCGGGAAAAACTGATTCGTTTATCAGCAAAATGACACGCTCCAGCACGGCGACGAGCGTGATCCAGCCCTACTTCCCAATCCTGCAAGCCGCAGGCATCGAGAGTGCGCCGTGCCAGTTGTAAAACCTCGTCCAAACTACCTACTTTCAGAAAAGCCAGATAAACCATAAACTAGGGCTGTTCCCCTGAATCTTAACGGAGGCAAACTCCAATATGACAACATCACCGGGCAGACCACAGTCAGTGTCTGCCAGACGGGCATTAACCCGCCAAAAACTATTCGCTGCGGCACGTGACCTATTCGCCAACGAAGGGCTAGGGAAAACCGGAGTGAAACCCCTGTGTGAAGCCGCCGGTTTTTCACGCGGAGCTTTCTATTCTAATTTTTCAGCCTTTTCCGATTTTTTGCGTCAATACATTCACGGCGAATTTGCCCAGATTTCTCGTCAGCTTTCCCAGGTACAAGCCCTCATCAAGGCTTCCATACCCCCGGAGGATAACCCCTCTACAGGTTTTTTCTTAACCTCCCATTGGTCACGGGTAGCGGCAGCCATCTCTGAAACCATGCTTTTTGAACGCGAATTCGTGCTGGTACTGACCGAACTACGGGTGTACGCAGCGCGAAATAGAGAATTTTTTCCGATTCTACGTCAAGAAATAACAGTCATCGAAGAACAACTAGCGCAAATAATTACCGGATACCTGCAAACTTTGGGTTTACGTCTACGCGTAGCCCCTCTAGATTGCGCATTCACCGTAATCGCTCTGTGGCAAGCAGACCTGATAAATCGATCCGGACAGGCAGATTCAGGGCAAATAGTGCGTCCCTCTAGTCATTTCTTAGAAACTGCTCTCCCCTGCTGCCTGGCGGGAATGGTAGCGACAGAATAACCTGAGGGCTATACGCTAGGGAAAAGCAAAACCTGAAGCTCGTCCTCGTGAAGAGGAAACCCCCGGTAGCAAGAATCCTTGCTCTAATGCCCTAGGCTCACGCAGCTTACCGGAGGGAGCGTAGACCAGGGGAAATTAATCCACTTATCGGTATGTTTCAGCACATAATCAGGCTTAATAATCGACCGAGATTTTACGTAGATACAGGCGGAGCGCGCCTCAGAAACCGCGACCCGTTCGCCCTCAGATCCCGAGGGAAGCCCACGTTCACGAATCAGGCGCATCACCAAATCAAGGGTTTTACCAGAATCCGCCACGTCATCAACAACCAATATTTTTTTACCAGACAGTGCGGAAACATCCATTAACGGAGGAATCAGCACCGGTTCAGGCAAGGTTTCCTCTATATCGGTATAAAACTCTACATTCATAGTGCCGATAGCTTTTAGCCCTAACGCATATGACAGCGCCCCGGCCGGAAGTAAACCGCCACGCGCAACTGCTACCACCAGCTCAGGCATCCATCCGGAATCAACTATGTTTTGCGCGATTTGGCGGGTAGCGTCCCCGAATCCTTGCCAGGTAAGAACTTCTCTATTGGTGTTATCTTCCATGGAACTAGCCTAGTCATCTTTAGGCAAGATTTTGAAACTGTGGCTAATAATTCTCTGCCACTTACTAACTGTTCTGCTATCAACAGGCTAAATACTATTTACGAAAAAGAGAGGTCCAATGTTGGGCTTCAATCTCTGATTTTACCTGCCCATAAAGATAAAGATATAAAGATATGAAGATAGCGGAGCGGATATCCCCTTAGATATGCACTTGTTGCGCCAGGATTCAGGGAATCAGGGCTACCAAACTTACCGGCGAAAGGATTTGAGATGACTAAAATACTATTCGTTTGTACTGGAAACATCTGTCGGTCAGTAATGGCACAAGCCGTAGCAACCCAAAAGAGCGCAGAAGAAATGTTGGATAATCTGTTCTTTGATTCGGCGGGGGTATCCGATGAGGAGCACGGTAATCTGCCAGATTATCGCGCGGTTCAAATCTTAGAAGAGCATGGTTGGCTAGTTCCTACCCATTATGCCCGCCAGATCCAACCCAGTGATTTTGAGGATTTTGACCTACTGTTAGCTATGACCAGCGGGCATCAGCGCGCCCTAACTCGTATGGCGCAACGCTGGGGAGGTGATGCAAGCAAAGTCCGTCTCTACCGCGAGTTTGATCCCGAAGGCGCTCCGGGTGATATGGAAGTTCCAGATCCTTGGTATGGTGGGGCGCGCGAGTTCGCCGATACTTTGGAAGTAATTGAGCGAGTAACTCCGGTAATGCTGCAAGCCCTCTCCAGTCTCTCCTAGGTGTTCCCTCTAAGGGCGTAGACCCACACCAAAGTTCCCGTGACGTTAGCACCCTTTACAGCCAAAAACCGCCCCCCGCACCCACAATTTTCAGACACATAACCAGGCAACCACACCCACCAGGGCAACATTTTCACCCTCCCGATTCCAGGCATACGCGCCGTTTTCACCCTCCCGAGACATAATCACCCTCCCAATACCGCCAAACCGCCTCAATTACGACCACAATTCCCATCTCGGGAGGGCGCAACCGCACCGGGAGGGCGAAAACGTCACCAAAAAGGGGCGAGACCGCTAAAAGATACGAACGGGACTTGACCGGCACAACAGATCACGGGGTCCCCGGAGTGCTTTTTCCAGCCATCCCCACCCAACCCGGAGGGTGATTCCGTCCCCGGAGGGTGATTTCACCAAACCCCACCAGCAGTTTTATTAAATCCCTCAACCATTCCACCCTCCCTAGACAAAAACACCCTCCCAACCTCAGGCACGTGCGCCATTTCCACCCTCCACATACAAAACCACCCTCCCGATTGCAGCAGTACACGCCGTTATCACCCTCCCAATCCGGGCTAAATCACCAATAACCAGCCGTCCCCATCCAACCCGGAGGGTCATTCCGTACCCGGAGGGCGATTCGGTCGCCGGAGGGTGATTTCACCAAAGCCCACTAGCAGTTTTATTAAATCCCTCAACCATTCCACCCTCCCTAGACAAAAACACCCTC
>CABQYA010000186.1:0-3365 GCA_902468275.1 uncultured Urmitella sp.
CAGCTTCCTAATAAAGCTGCCACCTATGCTTTGAAACAGGACGTTGCTGAAAAATACCGTATTCGCCGCTATGGAGCACATGGCACTTCTCACCAGTACGTGTCTGAGCGAGTAAGTTCTATTTTGGGGCGCAAAGACTTAAAACAGATTGTTTTACACCTAGGAAATGGGGCTTCGGCATCTGCGGTAGTTTGCGGTAAACCACTTGATACTTCTATGGGTCTTACTCCCCTTCAGGGTTTGGTTATGGGAGGACGAACCGGCGATATTGATCCGGCTACCGTATTCCACCTGTACCGCGAAGCTGGAATGTCGATTGACGAGATTGATGACCTGTTCAATAAGCAATCAGGCATGAAGGGTCTGACCGGGCATAATGATATGCGTGAGGTATGGGAGCTGGTGTTATCCGGTGACCAAAACGCACGGACAGCCATGGATATTTACCAGCACCGCCTCCTGCAATATGTGGGAGCCTATTACGCAGTTATGGGCGGACTAGACGCGCTGACTTTCACTGCGGGGGTGGGCGAAAATGACCCCTGGGTACGTTCTGAACTGTGCGAAAGTCTAGCTTTCTTGGGAGTAAAAATAGATTTAGAGCTAAATAAAGAACATTTCAGGCGGGAAGCAATTATCTCAACCCCGGATTCATCAGTAAAAGTGCTGGTGGTTCCGACCAATGAAGAATTGGCTATCGCACAGCAAGTACGCTCGCTAGTTAAATAAAAATACTTTTTATAGTAGGGGTGGGATAGTGACCTGCTATCCCACCCTTACTATTGGGATTAGCCCCGGTAGTCGTTTCCAATATCTTTTAAGCAGCCAGACCACACAGCTATTTGGCGCTAGGAACAACCGCTTTTTGTAGTTTTTTATGCACGCCAAACAGGGTTAAAACACAAACTGTAATCCCTAAAATTGCTTCTAATACTAGGAAAAAGTGCACAATGTGAGGAGCTCCAGTATTAGGAGATATTACTATCTGCTGGAGCGCGTAACCAATAATTACTCCCACGCTTACCCCAATCCAACCTAATAGGATTCCTTGAACCCCAATCACTCTTGCTGTAGTTGCCGGGGGCGCGCCTAGGCGTTCCAATACCGCTAAATCACCGCTTTGTTTAGTTAATGACCCCCTCATTACCGGAGCAGAAAACACCATGATCAGTAATAAATAGATTGCTAGCGGAGCTAAAAATAGGGCTATACGGTAACCGAAACTAATTGCTTTATAGTCCCAAAAAGGTCTATCGTCGGCGCGGATAACGCGCAAATGCGCCTGATTAAGTTCTTTTCTAACCTCAGTGGAAAAATCGGTATTAGAAAGTACCTGGTATGAATAAATAAAGTAAGGATATTTATTTTCATCCCGATTTAAATCGCTGAAAATCCAAGTACCTTTCAGGGGTGACTGGTTAGAAACTGTACCGTGAAAGCCCATGATTGCTTGTTTATCGGCTTTTCCTAAACGTAGCTGTTGCCAGTTAGAGTGAGGAGCAGCAAAAACCCCAACTACCTTGTAGCTGCGATCTTTAAGACAAGTATTTGCCGAACATAACGAGCTACCTGCTATATCATCTCTTACAGACAGGTTAAGTTGTCTGGCAATGTTTTTCTCCAGGGCTATTTCTCCCGTTTCTTTCGGGTTACGCCCCACAATAGCGGTCTGCGACCTGGGATCTAGAACCGTCCAGTCAGCTACCAGACCTGATAATGATTTTGCCTGATTAGGGCGAGAATTAGTGCCTTGACTGCCCGATAAACTGCCGGAGATAAACAGGGTCGGTTCTAAATGACTAGAACCTACGATACTTCCGGTCTTGGTGTCATTGGGATTAAAGGGGTGTGCCCCTTGAGCTATCTGGGTTTTCCTGTCCCCCTCAGGGGTAAAAAACTCTAGTCCCTTTTCTTTTTGCTCATTTAGCTGGGGCTGGTATTCCAAACTTGCGTTAGCTGCGGGAAAAACTGCTTCGCTTGGAGAAGCTACTATCGGGTCTCGGGTTACAAAAGAAATCGTAACCGCCGTCATTAAACAAGAGGTAAGAGCAATAATTGCTAGCAAGGCTAAACTATATGACCGGTTATATTGCAGGGTTCGATAAGCTAATCGCCAAATAAGACTCGCTCTAAGCACTTTTATCCCCTAAACCGCAACTGACTTGCTCAAGAGAATTGTTTACTACTCGGTCGGCTGTTGCCGCTAAGTCCTGGCGAGTAGTAAATAACAAGCAGGAACTACCTTTTTCTACTTGGGTGCGAAGCAAAGAGAATATATTCTGCTCTGCTTTTGCCTTAAGGCTGGCAGTTGGCTCTAGGGCTAAAATCAGTTTCGCTCCCCCTAATCCAGCTCTAGCTACCGCTACCTTTAACTGCTGGTAGCGGTCTAATTGCTGCGGATAGCAGTCCCCAATCTCGAAAGCACGGATATTAGCTAACGCCACGCCCGCTCGGGAAAGTGCCTGGGCGTGTCCCATACCTGAAAGCTCATAGGATAGAGCAATATTCTCTGCCACGGTTAAGCTTTCCACCAGATTAACCCCGTCCCTAACTATCCCGATTTTTTCCCTCCGCAGCCAGGCACGCCGAGCAGGGTTCATGTCCCCTAGGTTCTGCCCCTCGATTTCAATAGTTCCCGATAGCGGGTCGGCAAATCCGGAAATCAGATTCAATAGGGCTTCATTAGCGCTAGGGCTGGCGATAAGCGCCAGCATTTCACCAGCCCCAACCGTAAAGGAAACATCTTGAAGTACCGGCTCTTCGTCCTCAAGGTAGCAAACCTTTTCCAAAGAAAGCCGGGGGTGCTCTAAATAGCTAGAAGCGTTACTACTTTTCCTGCTCATATTGGGTCATCAAATCAATACGTCGCTGGTGACGCTCATCGCCTGAAAATGGCTCCGCTATGAAAGCATCAACGATTTCGAAGGCAGTAGCAGTGTCATGCATTCGAGCCCCCACCGCTACGATTTGGGCATTATTGTGTTCTCTCGCAAGTTTGGCGGTTTCAACATTCCAGGCCAAAGCCGCCCTAATCCCTGGGACGCAGTTGGCAGCCATCTGTTCGCCGTTACCAGAGCCCCCTAACACTATCCCCAAAGAGCCCTCGTCAGCCAGAACTGCCTGGGCGCAGGGGATACAGGTATTTGGGTAATCATCTAAAGCGTCATATTCTTTGGCTCCATGGTCAATGACTTCTAGCCCTTTAGTACGCAGATGCTTTACTAATGCTTCTTTAAGTTCAAATGCGGCATGATCGCATGCAATATGGATTCTCATAGCTCAACCCTATCAGGGCGAGAGCCTTTACATCTCAGCAAGTACCGCTTTTAGACGGGCAGGATAGTCAGTCATAATCGCATCGACTC
>CABQYA010000187.1:0-3360 GCA_902468275.1 uncultured Urmitella sp.
TTCCCGACTCTTGGGGAAATGTTAAAACAATAGGCGAGATAGCTTTCGGCGGTACTGGGATAACAAAGTTACCGGATTATTTAGGTAACCTGACTTCTGTTAAAGACGCATTCAAAGACATGAGTCTGGGAGCTCCGGTCTTTAAGGTTGCTGATGAGCAGCTAGAACAAACCGTGCAGATGCTTAAGAATAATATTACTTACAAGCATTACGTTATGGGGATTGAAGGGCCGGTTTATTTACGACCTGATTCAGGGAAGAATCCTAATCATGTGGCGTCGGTGCCTGGCAAGATTATTATTTTGGTTGATACCAAGGTGACTGCGAAATATGTGGACGAGAATGGTAAAGAACTAAAGCCAGCAACCGAGCAGGTATTGAACACTCTCGATGGGGGAGACGAATATATTTTCTCGCCTCCCGTGATTGCCGGTTACAGCGTGCCGGAGGTGCAAAATGTTGCTCTTGATGGGGAAGATAAAGAACTAACTTTTGTTTATAAACCGGCTCCAGAATCCTATAAGAACACTACCTATGGTTTGTTAGAGTTAAGCGGTAAGCTCACTAATGAGCCGGCAGATGAAAAAGGGAACTTCCCCAGCTCCGATATCCTTAAAGACCAGATAGGTAAAAAGCTGCGTACCGATATCACCTATGGTGGGGACGCGCCCGGCGCCGAGTTAGCCAACGGAATTATCCGGGTAACCTATGATCCCACCCGGGTCGAATATATAGAATCCGGAATCAAAGATGCCTACGGTTTTACTTCTGCTACCGTGGTCGCCCCCGGCGTCCTCGAAATAAAATTAAAAGAAAATTACGGTGCGAATCGCAGAACCTCCATCCCGATTCACTGGCGGTTAAAAGAACGGGTCACGCCCTCTGATGGCAGCTACCCCATTACCGCTACCTTGATAGAAACTGCAGATGATGGAACCCGTTACGTGGTTAAACCCAACCCGGCATCCCAGCCCGGGCCGGTGAACCTGCAAGGTTACTACTTGATGCCCACCTTTATAAAAGATGCTGCCGGGTGCAGCCTGGGGGTGTGCCGTGACTATGATGAAGACGAAAATGGGCACGTAGCCGAAACCGGTAAAAATGCGGTCACCTTTACGTTTGGAATTAAAAAAGATCTGTTCCGCAACGTGAAAGGTTACAGTATCACCGATGTTTTACCGGAGTATACCAAAGCAGACGGATCCACTGCTCGTGCCCAGTTCGTGGCGGAAGAAAACCCTGGCTGGACGCTCGGGGACGACGGGGTCACGTTGACCTATACGGATAAAGACCGCATAATTCACAGCGAATACGCCGGTTTAGGCACGCTAAAGCTCCACTTCCCGGGGGCGAAAAAACAAGAAAGAATCAACAACAGTGCCGACTTCACCCTTAACCCCGAAGAGCAAGGGGAAAAAGAACCAGTAATTGCCGGGTCGGCAAGAACCAGGATCAGTTTCTATAAGCCAATCGAAACCTTCCCCACCGGGACCGCCCTCGACAAAAAAGCAGACGGGCCGCACTATGTGGACGGGGTACCCACCCTATTCGACACCGACAATGACCGGAAAAAAGAAATCAACTGGAGTGTTTACACCGATAACACTACCCAGACTGCCGGAATCGTGAAGGTAGAAGACTACAACCTGGATACCCGGTTGCAATACACCGGGGTAACCCCCGATCCGTTCTTTATTGGCGGGAAACTAGAAATCTTGACCTCGAAAGATGGGGTAGACAAACATTTATATTCGATAGATATTACTGACGGTAAACGTATCGAACTGCCCGAAGAATTAACTAAATATCCTGATATTTGGTTGCGGTGGGTGAGCAAAACCCAGGCGCAGCCCGGAAAACGCACTATCAGTAAAGTACACACTCGGTTTAGGGACAGCGCTAAAAAACTGTGCGATACAAAATGTGATGCGCCGCTAGCTAACTCGGCACGCTCTGGTGAAAAAAAGAAAGAAGCATTCATCAATATTCGTCCCGAGGGTAAAACCATAAAAGCTCTTAAACGGAACACTTTTGAAAAACTTACCCTAACCGGTGAGACCGGTACCTATACCGTGGGTGCCGAAATAGAAACCGACTATGGCGTACCCCTGACTGCCTTTGAGCTGGTAGACGTGTTGCCCAATGGGCTAGAAGTACAAGGCGTGACCATGACCGGGACATTCGCGGCTCTGCCAGGGGCGCGTTACGAGATTGTGTCCAACTGGAATAATACGGGTCGGCAAGCGGTCAGGTTCCTCGCCGACCAGGTTACCAACGTAGACGATGTTTACAACGTGGGACAGCTAGAAACCTATATCTCCAAACGTACCCCCGGCCCCGTTATGGTAAACGAAGCATTCGTGCGTGCCCAAGGGAAAGTTTTCTACCTTAACAAGGTAGAAAATGACCCGGTAGCCGGGGAAGGTACTTGGTCAAAGGCCGAGAATGCCACCAAGGTTTCAGTCGGAGATGAAACCTATATCTACAAGCGGATACGAAAAGCCAAAGCCAACGCGCCCTGGACCGACAAAATCCAGACCGTGGCAGGAGCAAACTTCGAATACCAATTGCGGCTGGGATACGGGACCGACGCCGAACGAAACTCCGTAATATATGACCTGTTACCGGTAGCGGGAACCGAGGCGCGCGAAGGCTCTAACCTGATAAATCAATATCGCAGCGGAGCCAAAGTAACCTTCGCAATGGCAGATGGGAGCAGTGTGCCCGGCTGGAAAGCCCAATACACCTGCGATACCAATCTGACCAAAGACACCCTTAAAGAGGCTACCTGGAACGATGAACCCTGCGGGGCAGTGACCGGTTTGAAACTAAGCACCAGCAGTGACCAGAGGGGACACTCCGAAGTGTGGGCAACCGTCCCCATGATTGCAGGTCCTGCGGGCGCAGATCCGCGCTCCCAAGAACACCTGGGTAAACAGGCGATAAATGACTTTTCTTCCGACGCGGAATCCCACGACGGCACGCTGTACTCAAACCCGGTAATCAATACCCTGGTTCCGCCGCCCTCCAACATTATCCTGCATAAAACCGGGTTTAAGGCAGAGGGATTCACCGTGAAAGAAGAGGCTCTTGCCGGCGCAAAATTCGGTTTATACAACCCGCAAGGCGTGCTGGTAGCTACCGCAATCTCCGGCAAAGACGGGACAGTATCGTTCACCGAAGTAGATGCGAAACCCGGTTGGACAGTGCGAGAACTATCCGCACCCGAAGGCTACCAGGTTAGCGATAAATCGTTCGTACTCACCTCGACCCACTTCAGCAGCGAAAACTTTGATACCGACCAAAATGCTTATCAAATCGATTTAGGAACAGTAAAGAACTTTAGCCGTTGGCAGCCGA
>CABQYA010000188.1:0-3312 GCA_902468275.1 uncultured Urmitella sp.
CTATCACCCGTGAAATCGCCCAGTAACAGCAATATCAGTAGCCGAAGCGGCGCCCTGACCAAAATAAACCTAGAGGACGAAGCTCGCGCAATCCCTTCCCCCAAGCTGGGATGAACCCGCAGGAAAATTTTACTGACCGCATAAAAGTTTGCGCCCCTAAAACCGAAGATGTTAGAACTAAAAGCAAGATAGTTCTAAAACATAGATTGGAGAGGTAAATGCGTTTTCCCTGCTCCTGTCGTTGCACCCTATGTAGCTAGGGGCATCCCGCCGACCGTAAAGGCACGGGCTGTCCCCGGGGGTATTACAGTTTTTCTCCCGAAGTATCACCCCCCTAAACCGGGTATCTAGCATTTTCATTACCAAAGATTTCAAGGACAAAACATGAATATCGCAAAAGACGTAACCGAACTGGTTGGAAACACTCCCCTGGTAAAAATCAATCATTTAGGCGATGAAAACCAAGTCGCATCAGTTATTGCAAAAATCGAATCTTTTAACCCCGCTTCCTCAGTTAAAGACCGCGTGGCATTGGCAATGATTCAAGCCGCCGAAGCCAGTGGACAGCTTAAACCGGGGGGAACCATTATTGAATCCACTTCCGGAAACACCGGAGTCGCTTTGGCAATGGTGGGTGCTGCCCGCGGCTACAAAGTTGTAATTACTATGCCGGAATCTATGTCGAAAGAACGCCGCGCCCTCATGCGGGCTTTCGGAGCGGAATTGATATTAACCCCGGCAGCTGCCGGTATGAAAGGCACAGTTGAAGCTGCCCAAAAGATTTTATCCGAACGCGAGGACGCTATTTTGGCTTCCCAGTTCACCAATAGCGCTAACCCCAATGCCCACTACGAACATACTGCTGAAGAAATCTGGGCTGATACCGATGGTCAGCTTGATGTCTTTGTCGCCGGGATTGGCACTGGCGGTACGGTTACCGGCGTGGGCAAACGCCTTCGGGAACTTAACCCGAATTTGGAAATATTTGGAGTTGAACCGGCAGAGTCTCCCCTACTTACTACTGGTAAGGCAGCAGCTCACGGGATTCAAGGTATCGGCGCGAATTTCGTTCCCGAGATTTTAGATAATTCCCTATTAAGTCAGGTTTTAACGGTAAAAACCGAGGACGCGATGCAGATGGCACGCACGGCCGCCGCTAAGGAGGGCTTGTTAGTTGGTATCTCCGCTGGCGCGGCCTTGGTGGGAGCGTTGCGTTTAGCGCAAAGCCCTGATATGAAAGGTAAACGTATCGTGGTACTGCTACCCGATACCGGTGAGCGTTATTTAAGCTCTCCCCTGTTTAAAGAGTTAATGGACTAGGAGAAACCACCATGCCAAATAGGGAACCCAGTCTGCTGGAGCTATGCAAGGAGGATTTGGCAGCCGCGATTAATTCTGATCCGGCAGCCCGTAGCAAGCTAGAGGTGGCATTGACCTATCCAGGGGTACACGCAGTCTGGGCGTACCGTCTGGCACATATGCTCTTTAAGAAAAATCTGAAACTACTGGCCAGGATAGTTTCTTCGATTGCCCGCAGCTATACCGGAGTTGATATTCACCCGGGAGCCCGCCTAGGTCGCCGCCTCTTTATTGACCACGCCAACGGAGTAGTAATCGGAGAAACTACCCGAATCGGCACAGATTGCGTATTGTTTCACCAGGTCACTTTGGGTGGGGTGTCTATGTCAAAAGGCAAACGGCACCCCACCCTTGGCGATCGGGTAATGGTTGGTGCAGGCGCGAAAGTGCTAGGCCCTATCCAGGTAGGTTCGGATGCTCGGATTGCCGCTAATGCGGTGGTAGTAAAAGATGTACCCGCTGGATGTACTGCGATTGGGGTACCTGCCAAGGTTTCTCCGGCTTGCAGAAAGCAAAAGAGTAGCGAGTTAATCATTGACCCTACTTTGTTTATCTAGGGGCAGTTAGCGTTAGCAGCGTGTTTTAGCGAATACTTAAAGGGACAGTCTCGTGGGCGCGCCGAAAGTACCGCTTACCCATATTTAGAATCGCACCGGCAAATCAGAGCGCGAGATTATTCTAAAGAAATCTTGCTACCGGTAAACACCAGTTAAACAGGAGATTAGAATCTGTTTTATTTGCGGACTTCTCCGCGTTTGTTGGCGCGTTTTCTACTACAATTTAGGCATACATAGCTAGATGCGGAGGAAAAATGATTACTACGGTTCCGGAAATAGTTGCCGGCGTGACCCGGGGAGACTCTGATGCCTGGGAGCGGGCAGGCAGTCTGCTAACAACCTATTACGCTCAAAGTAACTGCCCGCGGGTTACTTTGTTTTCTCTTACTTCCCGTTTTTCGCCCTCATTCCCTTTAGCATCACACTCAGATAGTTCCCTTAAGGTTACTCCCTGCTACCTTCGGGACTGCGATCTTTTAGCCCTGGCGAACCTGGGAATCAAAGTTGGCGAGGACAGCGTAAATCAACTTTTCGCCAGCGAACCTTTGCCAGAGTTAATGGCACAAATCCCGCTGGATACCCAATTAGTGGATGCCCCGGAGCATATATTAGATACAGACGGCGCTTTAGCTCAGCTCTGGACAGCGCTAACCAAAGATCCGCTGACACTAAAACCAAAGGCAGCGGCCGCGCTTCTCGCACGGCTACGACCGGCAACTTTCCCTCTCTTTTCCAAGAGCGACCGGCTACCCTGGGGAGAAATATCAGATTATCTGCAATTCTGCCAAGATTTACACGATTTACTGCTAGCTGATAGAGGACGTTTAGCGCACCAGCTTTATTATTTACATGAATCTTTGGAACTACCTACCTGGGTTTCCCAAATACAACTATTGCAGGCATTAGTGTTTGCTGATTCTCAAGCAAGCCTAGCGGCTCGCCGCGAGCTTCGCCGGCAAGAAAAAGCTACCTGCAAAGCAGAACGAGCCGCAAAAAAGCTTCGTAAAAAGCAAGCGAAGCAGAACAAGAAGCAACATAAAAAGCTCTCCAAATCAGAAAAATCGACTAACTTAGATTCTGAGCTCCTTTCATCTGCCAGCCCCTTTGGCAGCGAGCGCGCCGCAAGCGCACGACACCTGGCTGCTAGCGAACCAGCCGATTTAGGGAACTCGCGCAGCCAGCTGACAGGACACGGTCGCCACGTAAGAAACGACGGCGAGGACGGATTTATTTCTACTGATCCAGTCTCCCTTTAACGCTGCCCTAACGGTTATTTTTCCGGTTCCCCTCCTTTCTTCAAGGAGGGTAACCGGAACTTTTTTGCTCAACAACTCTAAAATAAAACCATGACTGATTTTGAGATTGAAAGCTATGCCCAGGGACTACAAGAGTTTAT
>CABQYA010000189.1:0-3310 GCA_902468275.1 uncultured Urmitella sp.
GATTTAACCTGGGCGAAGGCGATTTGGGTTCTATGCTGGGGTCGCTATTTTCCGGCGGTACGCGCGGCGGTTATGGCGCTCCCGGAGGTTTCAGATCTGGAGCTGGTGGCTTTCCCGGTGGGGGTAAAGGTCAAGATTTAGCTGCCGAGGTCACTCTAGATTTTGCTACCGCTATGTCCGGTAGCACGATGAAACTTGGGGTGGACGGGAAAACTATGACCGTGCGGATTCCCGGCAAGATTCGTGACGGCAAAAAACTGCGTCTGCGCGGAAAAGGAAGACCGGGACCAGCGGGTAATGGTGACCTGGTAGTAACGGTACACGTCAAACCGGATTCGATTTATTCCTTTGATGGGAAGGCCTTACAAATGCAGTTGCCGGTCAGTGCAGCTGAGGCGCTGGTAGGCGCGAAAGTGCAAATCCCGCTCTTGGGGGGTAAACAGGCGACCATTAAGATTCCGGCGGGAGCTGACAGTGGAACCAAACTCCGATTACGGGGTAAAGGATTGGACGGTCTAGATGTGGTAGCCAGGGTGCAAATCGTTAATCCTCCCCATCCCTCTAATCGGGTGGTTGATATTGCCGAGCAGCTAGCGAGTGCGATTGCCACAGATCATCCTGACTTTAATCCCCGCAGCCATCTTGAGGGACGCTAATGTCTGGCGGTATCGAAACTCTCTATGTGATTTCGGTGGCTGCCGAGCTTGCCGGTATGCATCCGCAAACGCTGCGGCAATATGACCGGATTGGGTTGGTGATTCCGCGGCGTACCAAGGGCAGGGGGCGTCGCTACAGCGCGCAAGATATTGCGGAGCTGCGGGAAGTGCAGCGCCTGTCTCAGGAAGAGGGAATGAACCTGGCGGGGATTAAACAGGTGCTCAAGCTACAACGCGCCCTTTCTCGCTTGGCAGCAGAAAATCAGCAACTGCGGCAACGGCTAGCTATTTATGAACGAGGACGAGGACGGGTATTTTCAGCCGGTCCCAATGGGGAAGTATCTCCTTTAACTAAATTTCCGACTTCTCGCGCTCCAGTTGGTCAAGAACTTGTACCCTATTTACCTGGGCAAATAGTTCTTTGGGGTGGAAAGCGTTATTAGCCTTTACAATGGGGATAAATCTTTTTATGGGAGGAACAATGGGACAAACCCCGAATCAATTTGGAGCTAACTCTAGTAATCAGGAGCAGTGGGTGCTTGATGGTCAGTTATATTCGGGAAATCCCGCGCAGGTGGGCAAGAATGACCATGCGCCCTCGGTGTCAAATAATGTGTCGCCCTCGCAAAATCCTGTAAATGAAGCTAGTTTTAGTGGTCAAAACGGCAATGGCGCTACGCCCTCGCCTATGGCTTTCCCCGCAGGTGGCGCTGCTCCTTCGCAGCCAGCAGGTAATGGCGGTGCTCCTTTCCCGATTCCCCCCAGGTATCCAGACAGCGATTACTCTTGGAATACTAATTCACCAGCGGGAATGCCGGTCGCACCGGGACCGGGGAATATGGCGCCAGGCAGTTTTTCCGGATTAGGGGGTGGTTCCTCCTATCCGCCTCGCCCGGTGAAATCTCGCGCCGTACCGATTACGGTACTGGTTGTTGGGATTGTAATGATGCTAGTTGCGGCTCCGCTCGCGTTTTTTGGTCTGATAATTGGGTGGGCTACCGATAAAGTCTCTGATTTTGACATGCTTGAGGGTAAAAACAGTATCGAGCGGGTAGACGAGTTTTCGGGACATACTGCACTGATAGTCGAAGCTAGTAACCCCAAGGATGTTAAATGTGAAGCTACTTTTAATGGCGAGGTTATAGAGCCGGAAAGTGGTGATTCAATTGGGGTCGCGTTGGCGGAATCCTTACAAGAAGACAAGAATGGGTCTGCCGTGTACTCCTATGCGATTAATGGTTCGGGAAAACTTAAGGTTGATTGTACTTCTTCGTCCAATACGCAAATCGAGGCTATCGGTTTGATTCCTAATCTTTCTTTCGGTTTCGTAGGGTGGGTTTTTGGGATTCCTACTATTATCGGGCTTGCCGGTTTGGGGCTGATGATTTGGGGGATTGTTTGGACGGTTAAACGGGGCAGGGATAATCGCCAAGCCTTGATTACCGCCTCTTATTATCGTTAGAGTTCTCAATCATTAGGATTCTTCTATTTTATCTAGCTGACGTGAGGGTTTCACGCTAGGTTTTAAGTCTTAAATCCTCTATTGCTATCTCTTTTCCGGGTCGGTTTCTGCGCTTTTCCCTGGGCTTGCTGTTTTAGAAAGCGGGGGAGGGTGAATAGAGCTTTGCGGGTAAGCGTGACTTAATAGGCAAGTTAATAGGAAAGTTGAGTGGAATAAACTCAACTTTTGGGGTGTTGGACTAAATAGCAACACCCCATCCCACCCGGATGGGAATACGGGAGGAAAAAATGGAAACCAAACTTACTGTTAAATCACAGGCCGCCTTAGGGGATGCGGTACAAACCGCGCAGGTAAATAACAATCCCCAGGTAGAGCCAGAACATTTGTTGAATGCGTTACTGGGGCAAACCGACTCGATAGCCTTTGCGCTTCTTGACACGTTAGTACCCAATCGCACGCAGCAGATTAACGCTCCTCTTCATCAAATGCTGGGAAAACTACCCAGCGTAAGTGGTAGCTCGGTGGGGGAAGCGCAAACCTCGATGGCGATGCGCCGCGTTATAAAGAAAGCCAGCGAACTGGCGCATGAACTGAGCGATGAATACGTATCCACGGAACACCTGCTAATCGCCCTCGCCGATGAATCCGAAGGGGAAACCGGGGCTAGCCGGCTGCTAAATACTGCCGGAGCCAGCGTCAAAGCGCTGCGCGCCAAACTCAAAGAACTTCGCAAAGACCCGGTCACTTCCCAAGACCCGGAAGCCTCCTTCCAGGCCTTGAAAAAATATGGTCGTGACCTGACGGAAGTAGCCCGTAGCGGCAAACTCGATCCCGTAATTGGACGCGATAAAGAAATTCGCCGCGTAATCCAAGTGCTCTCGCGGCGCACCAAAAACAACCCGGTGTTAATCGGAGAAGCCGGGGTAGGCAAAACCGCAGTAGTAGAGGGGCTAGCGCAGCGGATTGTAGCCGGAGACGTTCCCCAATCCTTGCAAAACAAGAAACTGATTAGCCTAGATATCGGAGCAATGGTTGCCGGTGCCAAATACCGCGGCGAGTTTGAAGAACGCCTAAAAGCCGTCCTCGAAGAAATCAAAAATGCCGATGGGGAGGTCATCACCTTTATTGACGAACTGCACACGGTAGTAGGGGCTGGGGGCGGCTCCGAGGGCGCGATGGATGCCGGCAACAT
>CABQYA010000190.1:0-3287 GCA_902468275.1 uncultured Urmitella sp.
TGGAACGCGGTCGCTCCTGGAGTGCAACCGGTCTCTCCCTGCGGGGAACAAGATAAATAGTCTGGCTTATCGTCCTGGTCTGGTTCGGTATTGGGGATAGTTTCCTGTTGGTCTACCCCGGGGTGTGCGCCGGTATCGGTCATTCCTTCGGGTAAAAAGTATTGATAGCATTGTGGAGTAATCATGCGCTTTTGGGGTATACCCCAAAAGTAAGGTTAGAGTTAGACAAGTAATAAGCAAGGAAGCCGAAGATCAACTAACTCGCTACCGAATCTCGCAGGATAGACGCTTTAGGGCGTAAATTTTTTCGCGAATAATGTAAACGAGCAGCGGGTAACGAAGAATGCTGGGGATATATGAAGATGAAGAAGTCTTTAGCGGCAGCTAGCGTAACTTTAGCGATGCTTTTTTCTGGTATCGGGGTGGGGGTTTCTGCCCCCGCCGAGGCTGCCAGTGCTCCCTCTGCGAACTGGGCAATGCCCACACAGGTTAAAGCCAATACTCCTGAAAATACCGCTTCCACAGCTAACCAGTCTTTAGCTGATTGGGAAAAACTACAGGCCAAACTGAGGCAAGAAAACTCTATTTCCTGGCTATTTACTGGTGATTCCATAACTCATGGCGCTAATACCAGTGAAGGGCTGCGGCGCTTCAGCGAGTATTTCAACTCTTATCTGCATTCGACCCCCATTAATGGAATAGGACGCACTAACGATTTAGTGATGAACACCGGGGTGGCTAACTCGACTACCCGGTATTTGCGTCAAGCTTTCCAACAATCTGTCCTTGATAAAGGGGCTGACGTAGTCTTTTTGGCTTTGGGGATGAACGATTCGGTAAATGCCCCTGCCAAGGAACGGGTTGAACAAAACACTTACCGACAAAATCTCGAATACTTTATCGACCAGATTCGCGCCTCCGGGGCAATTCCGGTTTTGCAAACCCAAAACTATCCTACTGATGGGCGACATGCTTCGTTCGATGCCTGGATGCAGACTGTCCGGGAGGTGGCAGCCGAAAAGAAAGTGATTCTGCTGGATGTCCAAAAGTTCTGGCAAGCAGAGCACGCGCCAGATAATTCTGACGGTTGGATGCAAGCCGATGGGGTACATCCCAGTGCGCAAGGCTATCTGGAGTGGGCAAAATTCCTGGTAAAGCAGCTGAATATCTGGAATGAAGATTCAACGCTAGCCAATACTTCCAAAGCATACGTAGAGCGTTATGGAAATCCCCTAACCGAGGTGTCAGTGACGCAAAACGTACCCGAAGTGTTAAAGAAACAGCCCCCCCACCAGGCAAACCTGGTGTTCAATCACGCCCAGACCACCAGTGAATCTTGTTCCCCACAAATAAAAGATGACCAAGCCGCTCAGGTAGCACCCTTTGGCAAACAGAACTTTACGGTGCGTTTCAAAGCCATCTCTACTCAGACCGGAACCCTTATTTCCTTTGCTGATAAGGACTCTAATCTGCAGCTGCGCCTAGATATTGCAGAGGGGGGAAAGTTTAAAGTTCAGCGTCAATTCAAAACCGGTAAGCTTGACGGTTTCACTTTACAAAACCCCATCGTCGCTGACGGAAAATTCCATACTGTCAGCGTAAACATTACTGACGGTACTGCCGACTATTATCTTGATGGGGTAAAGGTACTGCCGTTGAAAGGTGCGGGAGTTACCGGTGCTAATGCCCTCACCTTAAATAATTTCTCGGTAGATTATGTAACCTTGTGCGCAGCGCGGGTGGGGGCAAATCCCACTCCCGAGAGCTCATTTTCCGGGGTAGTAGATTATGCAGCGGTTTCGGATCAGGTATTGAGCGAACAGCAAATAGCTAAACAGGCCGGTGCCGCTACGGTTAATGCGGTGATTTCTCCCTTTATCCATAATGGTAAAGGCACCCCCAACACCTGGGTATTTTTAGGTTCGGACACTATCTATGGGGACGAGGGCGATATTTCCGCTAAATCTGCCACCGAAGTTTTTGACGAAGTGGTGAGCTGGGAATGTAACGGTAATAGTTGTGACGCTAACCCCAACGGGCTGCAGCTTGCCGCTCGCTCGCGTTTCGTAGTGAATTCGTCCTATCCGGGGCAGACCACCGCCAAAATGCTAGCCGCATATGACAGCCAGGTAAAACATCATAAGCCACAGGTACTATACCTAATGCCAGATGCGCTAAATCCCGTCGGGCAGCCCTATGAAACGCTTGACAGTTTTAAGAGCAATATCAAACAGCTGGTTGCCCAGGCGAACGCAGACGGAATCCGCGTTGTGCTAGTTACGCCTGCTGAAGCCAGCACCGAGGTAGACCAATACGCCGAGGCAATGTTGCAGATAGCTGCTGACGAGGAAGTACCGGCAATTGACGCCCACCAATACTTCCAAAAGCTGCAAGTAAAGAACCCCAACTATGGTGACATTGTCGATAGTCAGGGCAGCTTGAATCACAAAGGACAGTTACTGCTAGGCAAGTTCTTGCTGAAAGAATCGGGAATTCCCGCTCCCAATGGACGCAGAATCGCCACTTTGAACTACTACGATCCCGCAGCCAAACTGGTGACCCCGGTGGCTTCCTCAAATGTTGATGGCGCGGCTCAAGACCCGGTTAGCTGCAGCGTAAAGCCCTCTGGAATGGTTAAACCGCAAGAGGGCGTGCGCTATACAGTAACTGTAAATGGTAAAGAAATAACTCCTGAAGCTAGTGGGGCGTTCACCTATGATTACGGACAAACTCTGCGTATCACAGCCGAAGCAGAAACGGGATACGTCATTCCGGCCGGGGTGCAAACAATCTGGAGCTGGACTGCGCCTACTCGGGAAAATTTGGATTGCGATAAACCTAAACCTCCGGTAGTAGATCCCAGCCAGCCCGATAAGCCCGGTGAGGGCGAAACTCCAAACCCCGGTGGTGACACTCCTAAGCCAGGGACTGATACTCCGGGGCCGGAAGCTACGGATAAACCAACGGATAAACCTACCGGTAATCCCGGAAAGGTTAACCCGACTACGCCAGGTTCTTTAGATAAGTCGAAGAATCGCCCTCAGCAGCAATCCTCCGCTAGTGACGTTACCGCAGGTAATCTTGCCCGCACCGGTTCTTCCCCCTGGGGGTATCTGTTGGCGGCCGCGTTATTTGCGGGTGCGGGGGTAGCGCTACGCTTTAAGCGCCTATGAAATCGCGCGCTGGCAAATCTGCGTTAGCCAAAAATCAGTTAAAGGATCAGCCTAAACGTCTCCCTAGGTTTCCTGGGGGGAGGTTGGCTTCTGTCGCTTTACTTATCGGGATAG
>CABQYA010000191.1:0-3259 GCA_902468275.1 uncultured Urmitella sp.
GCTGCTTTCAGCTTCGATGGGTAGACTTTGGGTATTAAGCCAACAATCATAAAATAGCTATCCTAAACACCAGGGAGGAGATAGTGCCAGCATCTACGTCCGCGCAGTCGTCCCCTAAAGATCCGCGTACCGTATCGTGGGGAGTGGGGCGGATTTTCATGGCGTGCCTAGTGGTTTTCGCAGTGGTTGCGCTGTTTTATGAGTTCTCCACGCTACCGGCAGCTAATACTCCTGGATACGGATTTTCGATGCTTTCGATTGCGAATGTTGCGCACTGGATTACGCTCTCGGTTGCGGTTATCCATAACGGACGGCGAATGCGGCTTTTAGCCTGGACGCTCAGCGGAATCGAGATTATCTTGTTGGTTTTGTTTGCTTGGGTTTTTTCTGTGCCTCACCTAGAGCGCGCCCAGTTACTGTGCAACTGGGGAGAAACCTATTTCTATATGCCCGCGATATTGAGTGTTTTAACTATTGTATGGCTGGTGGTTTCTTCGCCGCTGCGTCCAGCAAATAAATAATTCTCGGTGTAGGTAGCTTTTCTAAACCAATCCCGGATAAGAGTTTTGCCGCAGAGCCTCGTACAAGCCGATACTAGCTGAAATCGTTAAGTTCAAAGAGCGCAAATGCGGAACCATCGGAATCCGCACCAGGTTAGCTATGCGAGGATGCGCCATGACTTCCTCGGGGAGCCCGGTAGGTTCAGGACCAAATAACAGTCCGTCCTCGCCCCCATAAGAAACCTCTTGAAACTGAAGCGAAGAATGCCCGGTAAAGGCATGAATCTGTCCCGGTATTTCCGCGAGGGCGTCCTCTAAATTAGGGTGAACTTTCACGTGCGCGAGGTCGTGGTAGTCCAGTCCCGCGCGCTTGAGTTTAGTGTCATCCATATCGAAACAAAGTGGTTCTATCAGGTGTAATAGAGTGCCGGTGCAGGCAGAAAGCCGAATAGCGGCGCCGGTATTTCCCGGAATTCGCGGCTCGAAATAGATCAAATGCAACACGCCCTTGATTCTATTGTTTTTCCTGAGGAGGGTAAACAAAGGGACCAACTCAGAAAATACTTTCTGGATTAGCTTCCCGATATTTTGGGAGTGAAAAGTTGCTACGGGTAAATCGGGGAAGCGGTTTTTGAGGTGGCTAGGGGAGTCTTTTAGGAGCGGTGGCGGTATTGAGGGTGCTACGTCCTCTGGAGAGCTCTTGCTGATAGTGACCGGGTTGGCCATCTTATTTCGGTACTTTATCCGATTTGTCAGCTATCGGTGCCGGATTTAAGTAATCTAAAGAGAGTTGCAACCTCGACTTTTGGAGAAAAGATGGAATTAAACTCTCGCCCGATAGCCCCAGATCCCTATAAAGCGCTGCCGGAGCTTCCTACTTTTACTTTGACTTCTACCGATATGATGGCAGGAGGACAGATGCCGACCACGCAGATTGCAGCGGGGGAGAACCTGTCTCCGCAGCTTTCTTGGAGCGGTTTCCCCAAAGAAACCAAGTCGTTCCTGCTTACTTGTTTCGATCCTGATGCCCCTACGCCTTCCGGGTTTTGGCACTGGCTGATTACGGACATTCCGGCGGAGATGACTTCCCTGCCGACTGGCGCGGGCAGCAGTGACTTAGAGCTTGACGGCCCGGCTTTCCATTTACGTAACGATGGGGGTGACTGGTCATATATGGGGGCAGCTCCACCGAAGGGCGATCGCCTGCACCGCTATATTTTTGCCGTTCACGCCCTGGATACGGAAACTTTGGAACTGGATGAGGACGCGTCGGCAGCGGCCGCTAACTTCCAGGCGCTCTTCCATTCCCTAGCGCGCGCCACCCTAGAGGTCACCTATCAGAACAAATAGGGCGCGGGGGAGTAGAAAAGTCAGCAAACCTTGGATTGACGTGTTGATACAACGGGTTGATACAAGATAACGCTGTGTGTGGTTTCATGCTCGTTGCGTGAGTACCTGTCAGTGACTAGGTAAGACACGAGATTAGACCCGCTTTTCACCTGTGTTTCAATGAGTGTAATCCGGGTGTGCTGAGGCAGGGGTTTATTTCAGTAGAACCGAGTTCCTTACAGCGGAATCGAGACTGTATCTTTCGGCTGTTATCGACTGTTTTGACGGCAAGATAGTCGGGTGGGCTAGCGGGCGGCATCCCGGTAATGAAATAGTAATGGCTTCAATGAATATGGCTCTTGAAGAACCCATTGACCATAAATCGTTGATAATTCATTCTGATAGAGGATCTCACTATCGTGGCGGAGATTTTCCAGCCTTTTTACGATGTCACGATATCAACCAATCAATGTCTAAAAAGGATGCTCACAATACTGCTGCATGTGAAGGCTTCTTCGAGCGAATGAAAAACGAAATGTACTACGGATACAAATGGAAAAGCACCAACGAGTTTGAAACAGCCATTAAATGCTACATGAATTTCTACAACAACCACCGCATCAAACTCACCCTCGGCGGAATAACCATAAAACAATACAGACACCACTACCAGCCGGTAATATAAAACTGTCCAAAAAACAATCCGCACCCCCCTTTTGGGGATTAACCCTAAACTAACTTCAAAAGATATAATTTTTATAGTGGCTGCCTGGCCATTCTTAGTCGATAATTTCTGGGATTTGATAGGAATTGGGAGTTGTTATTCTCTTGTAAGGAGAGGGTAAAGTATGTATTTCATTCTAAGCCTGACTGCTAATCTTATTGGGGCTGTTTTCTCTGGAGTTCAACTGGCTCGAACTGGAGCTATACTCAAGAACGGCAAAGAGAAGAAACAAGATGTTTCCCTTACTTTCTCATCTGGTTTATTGGCTTTTGCGATTCCGTTTTTTAGTCCAATATCAAACAATTTAGGAGCTTCTGCCTCACTATTTATTGCCTTAAGTGCTGTATCAACACTTGTGGCAAGTCGCTCTATCAAGTAAAACGGTTGAAGATAGCCTTCCAGAGGAAGTGGCCCCAGGCGCATTATTTTGGGTATTAACCCCATGTCGATAGGTAAAGGGCTTGGAAATAGAAAAAGCCCTGGCCAACATGATGTTAGCCAGGGCGTATAGTGCTAGCAACACTTCGTGTTGCGCACAACTTCCTCCGCTTCACTAATGAAGAAACAAGTTTCTTCACCGTTCATCGTCGTCGTTGTTACTTTCACTCTCATTTTGATACAACGCGATTTTTGGGTGCAGCGGGTGCGGTTTGGGTGCAAGCCGCAAAGTTCGGGTGCAGACTCTTGATCGCTGGAGGAGCCAAGT
>CABQYA010000192.1:0-3236 GCA_902468275.1 uncultured Urmitella sp.
CGAAACGCCCCTCTAGGTCAAGCAAAGTGAACGGTGCCCGTACTAGCTGCTGATGCAACTTGTTCGGGAAATAGTTCTCGATAGTTCTGCCGTTGATTTTCCATTCGCCGCTGCCCGGCACCAACCGGACACGCGCAATCGCGCTTTTACGGCGTCCCAGCCCAATGCCGGGAGCGGTCACGGACTGTCCGGAGCCAGTTTGCTCCGACTGGGTTTCCGTGGTGTAAGAGCTGGGGGCATTCTCCTCCAACAGCTCTTCGTTTTCGGTGGTATCAGCCACAATTCTCCTCAGGGTTTTGGCTCAGGGCTACTGGGCGATTTTTTTAATTTCGTAAGGTTCTGGCTGCTGCGCCGCGTGGTTGTGTTCTGAACCAGCGAATACGTGCAGCTTCTTCATTTGGGCACGCCCCAACCGAGTGTGGGGAACCATGCCGCGCACGGCCTTTTCTACTGCTACCTCTGGCTTCTTGTCTAGCAAGTCACCATAGGACACAGATTTCAAGCCACCTGGGTAACCAGAGTGACGGTAGGCGCGTTTCTGCTGACGTTTGTTGCCAGTAAGTCCGACCTTGGCGGCATTCACGATGATAACGTGATCGCCCATATCCTCGTTGGGGGTGTAGGTCGGCTTATGTTTGCCACGCAGCAGCTTGGCGGCGACGGCCGCCAGTCGTCCGAGAACGACGTCTTCAGCGTCGATGACATACCATTTCTTGTTTTGGGTGTCACCGGCTTTCGGATTATAAGTTCGCACGGGCTTAAGCCTTCGTTTCTTCTTTGGGGGTAGAAATCCTGCGGGCGCAGCAACAAAAACGGCGTAAATACCAAGAGTGTTGCGGACGCTGCCGTAGTGTTTTCCACCCGACTGTTTACTGTCTTCCGTCTAGCGTCCCGTTTTTGCCGAAGCCACAGGTAGAAACCCGCACCCGGATTGTTCCAGGACACACAACATTTAGTATTTTACGGAACCGTGTCTACCTGGTCAAAGTAATCTCCTGTTGAACTGCCCACATAGATTCGTGATACCCACTCAATACACCATCGCATAATTTGTATATTTTGGACAACGACTTTGGAATTCTCTGATAAGCACGAAAGTAATCAATCATGCATAATACACTCTTTCCCCTAAGGAAGCTGTCGATTTATTGCCAAAACCTATCGGAATCGGCAGCAGGGAAATAATCTGAGTTAAGCGCATGCACGCTAATTTGATCCAACACTGCATCTAGGGCGTAACGAATTCCCCCAAGAGCTACAGCCCGCCTCCCTAAAGTGGATACCACAATCGAGGGCGCAAATGGACACAGTTTTCTGATGGTCTGTTCCATTTGCGGCAAAAACAGATTCGCATATTCACAAAATTGCCCCCCAAGTACCACACACTCAGGGTCAATAACAGCAATCATACTGGCAGTTCCCAGCCCCAATATCTCACCGAATTTCGCTGCGCCGGCAATCGCTAATTTATTGCCTTCCCGCGCCTGTCTAAACATGGTTTCTCGATCGGGAGGCTGGTTAGGAGTGTAAATACTTTTTGCGAAACTTTCCGCTTCTAGCTCCCTCCATCTCAGATGTGGAATTTCGCCAATTAAACCTGCGGCTCCCCTACTCCCCGCCCGTACCCTTCCGTCAAGAACACTTGCCGCACCAGTGCGAATTCCCGCTAAGATAAACACTACATCGCTATGTTTGGCGGCTGCACCAACCCAGGATTCCCCTCTAGCCCCTAGGGCACAGTCCCCAACAGTAGTCACTTTAACCCCAAGTTCCTCAGAAACTACCTGGTCAAGTTGCAGTCCTTGCCAGCCCGGCATACCTTTGCCCCCAAAATATGCAACTTTTCCCTGATACTGAACCCCAGGGCTTCCGGTAACACAAACCCAGGTTTTACCACAATTGGTATCTTCCAAAGTTTTCTTACTGACAGTTAATGCAGCTGCAATACGGGTTTTTGTAGGTGTATTCTCAGCTAAATCTTCAGTATTTTCAGCAAGAATATTCCCACTTAAATCTGCTGTGAGCGCACTGACGTGATGAGCTCCGATATCTAAGGAAAGGACATGCCCAGCTTGAGAAGAGAGTTTATAGTAGGTAGCCGGTCTACCCATTGCAATTACCCCTTCGGGCGCGGGCATACCTTCTACCCATCCCAGCTTAACCAGGTCAGAAACAATTGATTCAGCTGCCGGACGAGTTACTCCAATTTGTTTTGCAACATTGGCAACGGTATCTGAGCAGCCTGTCAGGTAACGTAATGCAGCCTCCATATTGGTGCGCCGCTGAATTCTTCGCTGAGCATTCACAATGGTAAACCCCCATTTACTGAAAATGCTTGACTTACTAAAGAAACTAACGTAATAATTGCTGTGACGCAAGTCTTACTAATTGAGGAGTCGAAGATGACTGCTACCGGATTAATAAATAGCAAGGACGCTGCGGAGACCAGCACGTCTAAGACAAAAAAGACCAATACCCTAGACTTTTCAGGTAGGAAGGCCAGTAAGCTAAAGCAAGCAGAGAAGCGAGCCGGATACCTTTTCATAGCCCCTGCCGTAATCGGATTCCTAGTTTTTTATCTGGTTCCCATGATACGAGGTCTAGCTATAAGTTTTACAGATTGGGATTTAATTTCTCCTGCGAAGTTCGTAGGGATTGCAAACTATCAAAAGCTACTGACCGACCATCATTTTGTTCATGCGCTTTTAGTGACTGTCATCTATGTTCTCGTCAATATCACCACCCAAACCATAGCTGGTTTAGGAATAGCCGTGCTAATGCAACGTATCAGCAAATCCAGCTTAGTGCGTTCGCTCTTACTTATTCCCTGGCTAGTACCAAACGTTACTATTGCGGTAATCACCTTATTTTTACTAGACCCCAATGTTGGTCTCGTGAACCATTTATTGACTTTGATTCATAGCGAACCCATCGCTTTTTACGGCAATCCTGATATCGCTATCTTTACGGTTGCACTCGTTAACTCCTGGCGAAACATGGGATATACAGCACTACTAATTTTCGCGGGAATGCAAATAGTTCCAAACATGATTTACGATGCCGCACAAATAGATGGAGCTAGCACCACTAGAAGCTTCTTCTCTATAACTTTGCCACTGATACGCCCCATCTTAGTGATGGTGATAGTGGTTTCTATGATTGGATCATTCCAGATTTTTGACACTGTAGCCGTAGCAACCAAGGGTGGGCCACTGGATTCGACTCGGGTTATCTAC
>CABQYA010000193.1:0-3226 GCA_902468275.1 uncultured Urmitella sp.
GTTTGACCACGGCTTTGGCTGGCACGGTGATGCCGATGGTTAACGGCTGGGTCGACGAACTCACCGAAGCGTTCGAAACCGGGGGCGCACCGGCCTTTATCGACACCCTCGGACAGATCTTGAAGGAAGCTCTGGAGTTTATTTCTAGCCAGCTCCCGCAAGTGGTAGATACCGGGATGAGTATCCTCACCTCTTTGTTGGAGGGCATTATCGCTGTTCTGCCTTCCTTGGCAGGCACTGCCGTGACGTTGATTGTGGCATTGGTGGAAGCGATTATTCAGGCACTTCCGAGCCTGTTGGAGGCAGCGGTTCAGATTATCGCCACCTTGGTAGCTGGTATCGGCGAGGCTCTACCGGAGCTGATCCCGGCGGCGGTAGAAATGCTGATGACCATGATTCAGGGGCTCATCGATAATTTGCCACTTATTTTGGATGCAGCCCTGCAGTTGATTATTGGTCTGGCTGAGGGTTTGATTGCGGCTATCCCGGTGCTTGTTGAGGCTTTGCCGGAGTTGATTGGTGCGATTATTTCTTTCTTAATCGGGGCCGTCCCTCAGATTATCGAAGCTGGTATCGAGCTGTTAACCGCGCTGGTTGGTGCCTTGCCTGAAATTATTACCGCTATCACCGGGGCTTTGCCGTTGATTATTACCGCTATCCTTGGCGCGATCATCCAGGCAATCCCCCAGTTGATTAACGCGGGCGTGCAACTGTTGACGGCTCTTATAGGGGCGTTACCAACTATTATTAACGCGATTGTGGCGGCTTTGCCTCAAATCATCTCTGCCATATTGTCTGCTATTGGTGGGGCTATCCCCCTTCTTGTACAAGCTGGCATCCAACTATTAACCAGCCTCATTCGGGCTTTACCGACCATTATCGGCACTGTAGTTTCGGCTATCCCGAGGATTATTTACGGCATTGTTCGAGCAGTGATGGGCGGGGTCGGGCAGATGATCTCAGCTGGGGCATCCCTGGTTTCTGGGTTATGGCAGGGTATTCAGTCACTAGCGGGCTGGTTGTGGAACCGGGTCGCTAACTGGGTGTCTTCAATCTGGAATGGGATTCTCGGATTTTTCGGTATCCATTCTCCTTCTAAGCAAATGGCGTGGGTTGGTGACATGCTAGTTGCTGGTCTTGCCGGAGCAATAACCACGCGCGGCCATAAGGCCGCCGATGCGGCAGCAACCATGGCAAAAGACACCATGGACGCTATGGGCGAGTTAACTAACGGGGTTAACGTACCTATCAAGGTCAGTAGGGATTTGTCATTGCCAAGTACCGATCTGACCCCTGCCCTAGTTAAGCAAACATCGCAAACTGAAAAGGAAACTAAAACTCGCAGCGTTGATGTTCAAGGGGTAGCAGATGCTACAGCTGCCCGGATTCTTAAGGGTTTGGATATCAAGGTTGTTTTAAGTGATGGGACGCTGGTCGGCAAACTCGCACCCAAAATTGATCAGCAACTATCACGGCTATCTCGGCGTAACAATCTTTTAGCTGCGGGGGTGTAAATCAATGTACGGGTTTTTTCTCGACCATAAGGTTAGCTCTAAAAGCCTGGGTATCCGTTTTTGCGCACCTGTAGAAATCCCTACTGCCGCCATGGGGATAGATGATATTGAGGTGTCAGGGCGGGCCGGTACTCTTACCCGCTTTAAAGGGTGGCAAGATGGCGAAATAACTCTGAAACTAGCGGTGCGTGGCGGGCTGGAAGCATTCCGCAAAGCCGCCTACGCGCTGACTGGGGCCCACACGATTGGTTTTAGCGGCGAGCCTGGCATGTTCAGGTATCTTAAACACGTCAAAATATCACCAGCAGTGCCTTCGCTGTCCACTTGGGTAATGTTTGAAGCCGAGCTTTGTTGCCAGCCGTTTACCTACCTGGAAACCGGGCTTAAACAGCTAACTTTAAACGCTTCGGGCACGATTACTAATCCTGGTCTTTTAGCTTCCGATCCGGTAATAACTGTTTTTGGTACCGGGGAGTTGGAACTAAAAATAAACGATACTGCTTTGATAGTTTCTGCTCCTAGCGGGCAATTAACTATCGATAGTCCCCGGCTTACAGCCCACGTTGCAGGTAAAACCCAAACCAACGGAATCTCGGGGGCATTCCCGCAACTTTCTCCTGGCACTAACCACATCGAGCTGGGCACAGGTATTTCAAGAATCGAAGCCCAAGGTAACTGGCGTACCTTGTAGAAAGGACTAACCCATGATTACGATTCATGATCGTAGCGCTAGGGATTTTACTGCCAGTGGGTTAGCGGTGCTAGATCGCCACGTTATCGACCCGATGGTCACTCAGGAACTAAACGGCAAGTTTTCCCTAACATTTTCCTACCCCTTTGATGGGCCAGCAGCGAACCTGTTGGTAATAGAAAACATCGTGGCCGCCCCGGTTCCAGGAATAAACCTCCGGCAAGGATTTCGTATCAGCGAGGTCACCACCAGCCTTGACGGGATACTCGAAGTAGTTGCCCATCACGTATTTTATGACCTTTCTGCCAACCTTATCGCTGACACCTATGTGGTAAACAAAACCGCTAAAGCAGCCCTAGATCAGCTGCTAGGGGCAGCCAATAGCCCGCACGGTTTTAGCGCTAGCAGTTCAGATAACTCCCATCGTGCCTCTGCCCGCATAGTTAGAACCCCACTCAGCGCGGCTCTGTTAGATGACAGCGACAACAGTTTTATTTCGCGTTGGGGCGGCGAGCTTACTTTCGATAACTGGCATATCCACCACGCGCCGCGCATAGGTGCTAATCATGGCGTGGTTATAAGGGATCGTAAAAACCTGTCCGGATACGAATCGAGCCTGGACTACACCACCATAGTTACCCGGATTTTGCCGGTTGGTTACGACGGTCTGCTCCTACCTGAACTGTACGTGGATTCTCCGCGCATAGGTGATTATGTTGCCCCGCGCATCAAGGTCATCCGCTATGGGCAAGTCAAAGCCATCAAAGACCCAGACAAGCCACGCGAGGACGAACTGCCCCTAGAGCAAGCACACGCATGGCTGCGCGCCCTAGCCAAAAGCGAGTACACACTAGGCCTAGTTGATCAGCCATCTTGTGCCTACAAGATTTCATTTGTTGACCTTGCCTGCACCAAAGAATACGCAGATCTGCGCGAGGTAGAAACCCTAGCCTTGGGTGATAGCGTGACCGTACGTCACAGCGACTTAGGCGTGGAGTTAACCTCGCGGGTCCTGGCCTAT
>CABQYA010000194.1:0-3211 GCA_902468275.1 uncultured Urmitella sp.
AATCATGCAAACTACGCGTTTATTTTTACAGAAAATTAACCCAAAACTGGCATCCAGAGTAAATGAGCATAGCCCCGGACTAGTTTCAGATCTAGTTTTTAACGGGTTTAGTGAACGAATAGTCCTCTTATTGCCCCTAGACACCGACCATGGAGAGACCACTTGGACAGCTCTAGCCTCTAAACACAATATTTCTGTCCCTAGTCATTACTGGACTCGAAAAACATTCCAAAATTGTGGTGTTGAAGGTATTTACTATCCAGAAGGAGAGATTCCTGATAGAGAATATGCCTCTAAGCTAGCAGCTGTATTATCCAATTTTTCTGAAAGTTCTTCTTGGACTGGAATTTTTTGGGTCGGATATGCTGAACAGCAATGTCGAGCAAATATTATCGGTCCAGAAGAATCTTCATTCCTTAGACCCGAACCATATTCCATGATTCAGCTTCCGACAGGGCAATTGGGAGCTTTATTGCAAGAACGTTTACCTTCAATACTTTTTGATGACTCGGTTTCATGTGTGCTGACTCAGCCAATTTATGGAGATCGACTTTATGTTTCGTGCGAACACACACTGGCTACAGTTTTGACCTCTGTGCTTGGTGACGTTTTCCCTGTTTCACCAGCTGACCCCATGCCAGATTATCTGCCCTATTAACCTATCGGCGCGTCTCAGCCAGCTGGTGAGGACGGACGCTGGGGCAAGCCCCGCCTCAGTATGCGTATAAAAGATAAAGTGAGCCAGCTTAAACTGGGGAAACATTATTGTGAAATAACGCTGTTTTACGGCGATGGCATGGGAGCAGGAATAGCAGACTCTATTCGCTCTTCGGTCCAGTAATTACTATCACCTACAGGTGCTTGCGTTGATGCTGGAGAGTCCGGCACTGGACTAGCTTGCCGTGAATGCAAAACAACAACTAGCCCAATCACAAGGCAAATCCCTACACATACGCAAAGACTCGGCAGGACACTAAACCACCCCAACACGCCCTAAAAAAACACACATTTGAGGGTGCGGATTGTTTTTTGGGTATTAATCCAAAATATAGGAACGAGCCCTCCGGCAAACAGTTATCACTGCCCGGAGGGTTTCGTCTTGCCTAGCAAAGGACGGTGAGGCTGGCGCCAAGCAAACCAAAACATCCCTGCTCAGCGCCGGGCTGTCCCCAACTAACCCGCGAAAGGTTCTGCCAAATCCACGCCAAAAAGGCAGACAAGAACTACCGTAAGTTTCAACGTGACCCGAGAATCAACAAGCGTTACGGTGCTCGCTGGCGTCGGATTCGTGCTGCTTACATCACGCAGCATCCTTTGTGCGAAGACTGCCTAGACAAAGGACTAACCACCCCAGTTGCCGAAGTCCACCACGTCCTACCCTTAGACCATGGTGGCAGCCACGACTTTTCTAACCTGCGCAGCCTGTGCAAACCCTGCCACTCCAAGCAGAGCGCGTTAGACGGTGACAGATGGAGACAAACTCCAAGGGACTACAGTTATTAGCTCGGCGACCTTTTCGTGCTCGAATGGAGAGCTACCTCACCAGTGTTTGTTAACATTGGAAGTAGTCAGATACCTGAGACCCCCCCTGAGGAGTGTCATTATGAGAGCTTCACTTACTAAGAGTCTTGGCAGTGCGGTAGTTGTAGCTAGTAGCCTTGTATTAAGTCTGCCGGGGGCGTCAGCAGCTCAAGCTTCACCAAAAAACGACTCTTCTACCGCCTCGACGTGTGTAACGCCTTTAGGCTCTTCGCAGTCGCAATCGCACGGAGAGTACGCTGAAATCCTCAATGTGAAGCTTGAAGAGAATCGTGTCGTTACCGCATCAACCAATCAACCACTGTCTGTTCCCAAGAAGATCGAGGCCATTAACGGAGTGGCAAAGTATTCTTTCCCTTCAGACTTCGGATATTCATACGCGACAACAAATGACGGCGAATCACTTTTCATATCAAACGCCGAGCATGAGCTCGTTGGCCTCATTGATTCCGTATCCGCAGTCGACACGGATGGTGCGACCTGGGCAGCAACCATGAGTGTCTCCAATAACGTAGTTACCTTCTCTAGCGAGGAAAGCGGGATTCGTTATTACCGAATCGAGTACGTGGGTGCTACTGCGGCAGATGCAGACGAAAACGACTTCGGGTATCGAGCATCCCTTATCGGAGTTCCGCGAAACTATGTTTACAATCCCAAGCTTGGCTCTCTGCACGATTACTGCACTAAATCGCCCGATGAATTCCCTAATCCTTTTGGCAAGAACGCGGATTTTAGAGGGCCATGCGCACTTCATGACATGTGCTACGAGCGTAAAGGTTGCGCCTCAAGATCATGTGATGCATCGTTGAAAAGTAATTTGAAGAACAATTGTCGCGCAACATACTCGAATGGACCCACTCTCGCATCATGTTTAGCAACCGCTGAAGTGTATTGGGGTGTCGTCCGCGGTGCTCATATGTTCAGTTCATGCGCATAGCGAGCACGGGTGCGTAATGAGGTATATTCCACTCGCTACAACCGCGACAGGAATCCTGGGTGGTGTCCTGCTGTCGTGGTTTGCGCTGAGCGTTGATGCACCTTTGAATGCGGTCGACTACCTGGCGGTCTTGCCGCTAGCGTTCTATCTTTTGCTCACTGTTGTTGGTATCGTGTGTGCTTTCAAAGTGTCAGGTGTACGTGTCGAGAGTTTCCTCTACTCGACTTTTATGACACTTAACCTCGCCGGCATCGGCTCGTTCTACATATTTACTGACCCCACAACGATTAACGTTTTTGGATTCCTAGCTATTGTGATTGGACTTCTTGGCGCGCTAGTACCTGCAGTGTTCATATCCCGTAGCACTGATACAAACTAAGCTACAGGCTTTTAGGATACGGAGTTGACGACGTTCTTCACTATCAAGAGGTCGGCTTTAGTACGTTGCGGTACATCCAGAAGAAACAATCCGATACCCCTAAGCCGACAGACCGAAAGCGTCGACAGCATTCACTTCAGTCATGTTAGGAGTTCCAGGTGGGGTTCTAAGGCGAAAGCTAGCTGGTTCAATTTCCTCAGAGGTGATTAATAAAGCCTGCGAGAAACTAGCGAATTATATTTTCTAACGGATCATTAGGTTCAGAAACATGGCAGGCTACCCGTTTTCGTATCGCTAAACGAATCAGGTAGCCTGCCATGAAAATAACAGCTGGGATTCCGTAAAGTCCGCACCAT
>CABQYA010000195.1:0-3203 GCA_902468275.1 uncultured Urmitella sp.
GTGGCGGTATTCCCCCGAGCTTATCCGTCCCACGCAGGGAGCGGCGCATTTATCGATATAGCCTTCTAGGCAGGGACGTCCGAGCGCTTGAGAGCGATTGAATACTCCCTTAGTGCACGAACGTAAAGGAAATGCTTTGCGCAGTAGATCCATGGTTTCGCGAACTGCCCATACCTGGGTGTAGGGGCCAAAATAACAGGTGTTCGCGCGTTTTCTCTCCCGAGTAATGTGAATGCGAGGATATTCTTCTGCCATCGTGAGCGCCAGATACGGATACGATTTATCGTCACGAAACATCACATTAAAACGCGGAGCAAACTCTTTTATCCAGGAGTATTCCAGCGAAAGTGCCTCTAGCTCATTAGCTACCGTTATCCATTTAACACCGACAGCGGTGGTGACCATTTTCCGGGTACGCGGATGTAAAGAATCAAGTGGCTGGAAATAGTTTGCTAACCGATTGCGCAGGTTAATTGCTTTTCCCACATATATAACTCGACCGTTTTTATCTAAAAATCTATATACCCCAGGGCTGGTAGGAATATCACCCGGAGCAGGGCGGTAGGGTACACAATCAGCCATAGTTAAAAGGATACCCGGCAGCGACAAACTATTTAACCACGGGTTTTTCGGTAGCCGTCGTCCTAAGAAACTTGCGAGCTATCAATAGCGAGCACTCGCCCAGCTCACCCTTCCTCCAAATTGTGAGAAAGATAAAATTATTTAACGCTTTAGTCAAAATGTGGATTGCAGTGGTAACGTTTCGTCGGAAAATGAAAACCTAAAGAAGTAGCGTGCCTCGTTCCGATAAGGAGAATGAGGTTAATAGACAGCGAGGAGCCACTATGAGCAGTGTTGTGGAAGAGGTATATAACGAAGTCCTAGATCGTAACCCCAATGAACCCGAGTTTCACCAGGCAGTTAGGGAAATTCTGGAATCAATAGGGCCGGCGGTAGAAAAACATCCCGAGTTTGCAGAAACTAAGCTGCTTGACCGTTTAGTTGAGCCTGAACGCCAGATTCTGTTCCGGGTTCCCTGGGTTGATGACAATGGAGAAGTGCAGGTAAACCGGGGATATCGTATTGAGTTCAACTCAGCTCTAGGTCCATATAAGGGCGGTTTGCGTTTCCACCGCTCCGTGAATCGTTCAATCCTAAAGTTCTTGGGCTTTGAACAGATTTTCAAGAATGCCCTAACTGGGCAAGGTATCGGAGGCGGTAAGGGCGGATCGGACTTTGATCCCCACGGACGCTCCGACACCGAAGTTATGCGTTTTTGCCAACAGTTCATGACTGAGCTTTACCGCCACATTGGCGAAAGCACCGATATTCCCGCTGGTGACATCGGGGTAGGTGGACGTGAAATCGGCTACCTATTCGGGATGTACAAGCGTCTAACCAACCGTTTCGAGACCGGAGTTCTCACCGGAAAATCCCTATCTTGGGGTGGTTCCCAGACCCGCACTGAAGCTACCGGTTATGGCACGGTGCTATTTGCGCAGCGTATGTTGCAAACCCGGGGCATGGATTTGGAAGGGCAGCGGGTCATGATTTCCGGTGCCGGTAACGTTGCAATTTATGCAGCTGAGAAAGCTGAGCAGCTGGGTGCAAAAGTGGTTACCGTCTCGGATTCTTCCGGTTGGGTGCTAGATGAGGACGGTATCGACGTTGAACTGTTGAAACAGGTTAAAGAGGTCGAACGGGGACGTTTGACCGATTACGCTAACCGTAAAGCTGGGGTCACCTATCATTCTGGTTCTAAGCCTTGGGCAGTCGGGGGTACTGTGGCTCTACCTTGTGCCACTCAAAACGAATTGACTTCCCAGGACGCTAAACGTCTCCTTGATGGCGGCGTAAAAGTGGTAGCAGAGGGCGCAAATATGCCTTGTACCCCCAACGCCACCAGTTTGTTCCAAGACTCCGGGGTGCTTTTTGCTCCCGGCAAAGCCGCAAACGCCGGCGGGGTCGCAACCTCAGCTTTGGAAATGAGTCAAAATGCTGCTCGTTCCTCCTGGAGCTTTGAAAAGGTGGAAGCAGAGCTAACGAAAATCATGCACAACATTCATGATGAATGCGCCCAAACCGCTGAAGAATATGGACATGCCGGTAACTATGTGATTGGAGCTAATATCAATAGCTTCCTGAAAGTCGCCAATGCCATGATGGAACAGGGCATCGTCTAAAACCTCAGCTAAATAAGCAAATAGCGACTACTGCGGGCAGCGAATCAGCAGATAACCTTCGTCCTCGGAGGTAATAACTTCTTCTGGTTTAGCTGCCCGCAAGCGCGCAGCCTCGGCTACCGAGAATGAAAGATTGTAACCAACGGGATGTCCGGCAACTACTTTAATTGCCCCTACTCCACCGGTTTGTATCTTTATATTCTCGTATAAATCTAACAAATCGCTGTCGATGCCGGCTACTCGCTGGTTACGCTGGTTTTCTAACTCTTTTAGTTCTTCTCCTATTTGAGAGTTTTCCCCTTCGACTTCTTCCTTCAGACTGATGGTTTCCTGAGCGTATTCTGCTTGTCGCTGAGAGATTTTTTGCCCAACAGCGTCCAACTGTTCAACTTCGCTCATAACGGCAAGTAATTGTGCTTCTAAATCCTCTACGCGCTTATTCATTTGCTGGATTTCTGTTTGTAATCGCAGCAACTCTTTTGGTGAGCCTTGCCCGTTATCTAGCCGATTTTGCTGGGTTTTACGGCGAGTCTCAATCCCTGCCACCTCATTTTCTAAGGCGGTGATTGCCCGTTTCTTATCAGTTTTCAGCGTTGAAAGCTCAGTTAGTTTAGCTGCCAGCAGCTTATTGCTTTCAGTTAGCTCGGTTAGCCTAGCTAACTGGGGCAGCTTTTTTCGCCGCGAAACCAGCTTGGTAATTTTCGTGTCTAGCTCTTGCAAATCCAGTAATGCCAGTTGATCTTTCCAGGGCGCTTCCATCAAATATCCTTCTTATTAGTCTTGTTCTTCAGATAGAATCCGTTTAGTCCACGGATCGGTGCAAATGGTAGAGGCAATAACTTCCAGTTGAGAGGGAAAACTTTCTTTAAGTACTTGGGAACACTGGGGTACCCACGGCCATTCACTGGCCCAATGAGTTGCACAAATCAGGTAGGGCTTTCCCGCTTCTAAATGTTCTGAGGCCGGATGGTGCCGCAAATCCGCGCAAATATAGACATCAGCACCCTTTTCGCGGGCAGC
>CABQYA010000196.1:0-3195 GCA_902468275.1 uncultured Urmitella sp.
TGGGCGCCCTCTTACTTTCTGGAGTTGTTATTTACCCTGTTAAAGGGCACTAGCTCGCATCAACCCACTTGTTGCGAATGCCAATATCCTCGACTCTCCCAGGGACTTCCTAGACTGGTTACCGCTACCGCTAGCGATAGATTTCTTTGCGATGCCCGATTGCTAAGGCTTGAATATAGAAGTGGTCATCTTCAATCTCGCAGATGAGGCGATAGTTTCCGATGCGGTAACGCCACTGCCCCGCATAGTTTCCGCGCAACGCTTTACCGTGAACGCGGGGATCTGGGGTTTCCACCAGATTTTTATCAATCCAGTTACTAATCATGCGCTGCGTGTAGCGATCGAGTTTACGGAACTGTCGTTTGAACCTGTTGGTCACCCGGAACTGATAGTTCACAGGTCGAGCTCTTTCTTGAACTCGTCCCACGAGTAGGTTTTCTTTCCGTCCTCTTCCCATTCGCGGTGAGCCTCATCGGCTACTGCCAGGTCGAACTCGTCCTCTATCTTTTCAAAGAGTGCCTGCCTAAAGGCTTCTGCCAAGGTAATCGAGTGTAGGTTCGCATAGCTGGTGGCTAGCTCTTTTTCTTCTGCACTCATCCGGATGGAAAATGCCATCTCTCCCCCTCCCCTTTTGTAGTACAAGGTACTATATATCTGAACGCTGGTCAATAGCTTGCGACAAGTTCTAGCCTTAGCTGCCACTGGACTAGGTTCTGAATACAGAACAACCGCAGGTGCGCCCTCCAGAAATATCTTGAGATAAGCGGCTGCGGGTGAGGTGTGGGAGGATAACGCTATGGGAAAAGCTGAAGTTTCTGCGGAGCAAATTGAGCGGGTATCGCAAATGGAAGCAGCGCTAGTGCGCCTAAATGACGCGATTACAACGGTCGAGAACGCCCTCGATACCTACGAGCAATTGTGGGACGATTACCGCGCTTTGGATAGCTACTATTCCAGAAAAGCCTGGTGGGAAGATTTAGATGCCGATAACCAGGGGCTTTTGCCGGATGATTTACCGCGCGGGGTTCTTTCCGAGGACGCCGCCTATGATGCCCTGGGCAACGCCGAAGCCCTCCGCCAGCGGCTAAAAGAAATCGCACAATCCATGCAGTAAAACACCTAATACTTTTTACCTTGCTCGTCGGTTACGTAAATCTTGGAAAAATCATCTTCTTCTTTGCCGCCTAAAAATACGTTCTTAGAAACAATCGTGTCCGAGATTTCTACGTTGGTTGTCTCGCCCTCTAGCGATTTGAATAGTTAAATACTCTAACATTACTGGTAAGGCTGAAATAATCACGGAACCATCTCCTCTGTAAGTTTCAATTCTTGATTATCTCGCTTGAGCACTAAGACACTCCTCCATACAGGGCAGGATAACCCTCGACAAAAGTAGATTCTCCAGAGATAGCAGTAATAGTTGTCGTAGCACTATTAGTAGCCTCCGATATCTGCGTATCGTTCTTGTTTGAATCTTTTTCCATGAGGAAGAGCAAAATTCCAATGGATAGCACAAGCGCTACCACTACCGCGAACACAGTAAACGTAAACGATTGTGCTAGAGATTTAACCATCTTCCACGAAGTGCGAAGTGACGCTCTTTTTGAAGAGGTAACCATTGGAGGCTCAGGTTTCTCCGACCGTCTATTGATGTCCGTATTAGGTTTCGGGTTCTCTAAGCCGGGGGGATTGTCCCGTGAAGACACAGCCAGGCTGTCAGTATCCGGACAAGCGTTGTCAGGTTTGAGCACTAGCCCGGATTCTTTTCGCTGCTTCTTAGCGAATCTGCCATTGATATGTCGCGGATGTTTTCTCTCAAAATTTTGATTTTTACTCATACTTACTATTGTTGGCGGGGAGAGTATTTCTTTCGAAAAAGAATGGGTCAAGCCTCAATAGTTTGTAACCATATCCCCAAAACAAGGCAGTATATTTGAGTTATCAAACGAGATTTACGCCTGCAATAAATGCCAGTTATTCGCTATTGAGCCCCATAATGGCAGGAAACTCCCTCGATATTGCCGTTATTTGAAATAAGGATAAGAATGTAGCCCTTTATTTATTGGCTCTGTTATTACTGGATACATACAGGCTCGCCAACTCCCCCAGAGATTTACATTCTGCTATTTCATTATCGGAGCGTTTTTCCTTTAGTTCCGCCTCGAGCTGCGCCACTACCGCATATAATGACAGGTCATCGAAATCAAGATCGTCTATCAGACTTGTCTGCGGTAGCAGCGATTCTTGTTTCTCACCAGTTTCAGCAGATACCGCCGCTAACAGCGCAGTTACAACTTCTAAATCACTTGGGAAACTTTCCCAGACAGGAGGGAGATTTCCTGAGGACGCATCCGCGGCAGTAGCACTGGTTTCCTCGGCAACTACCCCAGTTTCTGGGACTTGAAGAAAAGATTCGCTCTCTCCTCCATTTTCAACCTCCGTGCCACCAGGCAGTCCCTTCCCGAAATCAGCGAGTGCCGCTAAGGCGTCAGCATCTAGCGCCATCTCAGCCCACTCGATGTAGCCAGCGAACTGGCGCTCCAGCCCCGGCATAGCGGAAAGGCTCAAGTTCTTCGTCCCACGCGGTTCCCAACGCCAAGTCCAATAGATGCCGCAGTTCCTCTTGACTGCCTTGAGCAAGGGCAATTCGCACCCGATCCTCTGGGATTACCACATTGCCTACCACATCAGTCTGGGCATGAAATATTCCCAGTTCAGGGGTGTATGACCAGCGTCCTCCGTTGTTATTTACGGAGGCATCTTCGGTTACCTCGAAACGTAAATGCTCCCATCCGCGCAGTGCAGAGGCGAGTTTAGCACCAGTACCGATTTGCCCTACCCAGGAGAGTTCTGAGCGGAACATTCCTGGTTGAGCAGGTTGTTCTGTCCATTCTAAGTTGATGCGTTGATCTAGAACTGCGCCAACTGCCCATTCCACGTGACTAGAAAGTGCACGCGGGCATGAATGCACAAAAAGTACACCGCGGGTGTAATCCTTGTTCATCGCTTCTCCTTTAGTGATTGTCAGGTTCGTCTTCCCCTACGACCTGTACGCACTCCAGAGTGATGACACGCGGCGTCTCAACTTCTATTTTGCCCTCGATAGCGATTTTCAACAACCCCAAAAGGCCCTGACAGGCATTTTTGTGACAACTGAGGCTAATGTGACATCTGTGGTTTTACGCGCGACAGCTT
>CABQYA010000197.1:0-3133 GCA_902468275.1 uncultured Urmitella sp.
GTCCAGCTTGCCGGTACACTCACATTGAACTGGTAGGTAGCTTTCAAATCAGGTTGTTCAAAACAGGCGAACACCCGGCGGGCATCGGGTACCTCGAACTGGGTATAAACATAGGTGAGGCCATCGGCCGGATCTGTGAAGCGGTGCGCGCCCTCGCCAGTATGCATATAAGCGCAGTCAGCCACCACTTCTAGGTGGTTTTCCGCCTTTAGATCGCTAAGCTCAATCCGGCTGTCGCGGTAACAATCAGTACCCAAATCTTGTCCATTTAGCTGGATGGAGCGCACTTTAGGGGCGATTAAATCCACGAAAGTGCTTGCGCCCGCCTGAGCCTCAAAATCGATAACGGTGCGGGAGCGAAAAGTATCCCCATTTTCCGATAGCTCCACCTGGACGGTGTAAGCGACTTTCCCGATAACGTTCTGGCGTGCTTGTGCCTCAATTTTTGTCAGGTTCTTCCCCGGCATTTCCTCTCCTGTTTTTGAAACTATTGTATGGGTTGATTTTACGGGTTCATTGTATGAGTGGCTATTCCCAGATTTTTACTCGCTGTTCTGGTTCCATCCAGAGCTTATCGGCGGGCGTGGTCTGGAAAGTCTCGTGGAAAGCATCCAGGTTACGAACCACCCCGTTACAGCGGAATTCGGCAGGTGAATGTGGATCAATCACCAGGCGTTGGCGGGCAGCTTCCGGGCGGATAGTGGTGCGCCAAACCAGCGCCCACGAGAAGAAAAACTCTGGGGCTAGATTAGTCTCGTCCGGATGAGCATTCTTCCAGGCCTGAAAAGCTATCGCTAGTCCTCCCAAATCACCGATATTTTCCCCAATCGTTAAAGCCCCATTTACGTGTACGTCCTCTCCAATAAGCTCCGTGGGGGTGTAACGGTCATATTGAGCAATGAGGGCGCCGGTTCGTTTGGTAAATTCCTCCCGGTCAGCTTCGGTCCACCATTCATTAAGTTTCCCGTCCCCATCATAGTGAGAGCCTTGATCATCAAAACCGTGACCAATTTCGTGACCAATTACCGCACCGATGCCTCCAAAATTGGTAGCCCAGGAAGCCTCGGGGTCAAAAAATGGAGGCTGCAATATCGCGGCAGGGAAAACGATCTCATTAGTGAGCGGCGAATAATAGGCGTTTACCGTCTGCGGGCTCATATGCCATTCTTCTTTATCAACCGGTTGCATTATTCGCGCGAGCTGAAAATCGGTTTCAAAAGCGCTAGCGGCGCGAATCATATCGACCAAAGTGTCGCCGTCTGTAAAGCTAAGACCACTATCATCTCGCCAAACGGTGGGGTATCCGATTTTCGCAGTAAATTTTTCAAGTTTTTCAAGGGCGCGACCTCGGGTTTCTTCCCCCATCCACTCCAGTTTTTCGATTGCGCTGGCGTAGGCATTTAATAGTTCATCTACCAGTTTTTCCATGGCGGCGCGGTGTTCGGGCGGGAAATGATAGGTCACCCAGGCGCGCCCTAATGCTTGCTCGAGGACGCTCTCAACCGTACCAACAGCGCGTTTCCACAGTTCCGGGCGCTCAGGAGTGCCAGAAAGAATAGTTCCATAGAATGAAAAACGCAGTTCTTGCAAGGCTTCACTTAGATAGGGCGCGAAGGCGAGTACAATCTTCATTTCCAGGTAGTGCTTTAGGGTTGTTAAATCAGTCTTTGCCCATAAGCTCGAAAATCCTTCCTGGTAGGAAGGCATATAGAGGTTAATCGGGTCAGCTCCGACCTTAAGTTTTAGCCCCAGACCCTCCGCCCAAGCGGCATAGTTAAACCCTTGGTTTTTAGCGATGAACTCCTCGAAAGTAGTGGGGTTATTGGTAGCTTGCGCGTCCCGGCTACGCACACTATCCCAATGATGGGTCGCTAGCTTAGTCTCGAAATCGAACACTTCCTGCGCAAAGTCGGTTTCTTCCCCGCTTTGGCAAAGTCTGCTTTCTAAGGCAATTTTGGCTAAGAATTCCCGGTAGTGATCGCGAATCTCGCTGTGTTCTGCCTGGTGATAATAGGATTCATCGGGTAAGCCGAGGCCGCCCTGGTAAAACTGTGCAATATAGCGAGAGGGATTCTCGGCATCTACGCTGACCAAGAAAGCCACCGGGGAGTCAATTCCTTCTCGTTCCAACTCACCTAAGATTTTGGCTAGTTCATCGTGACTGTCAGCTGCTAAGAGTTTTGATAATAGGGGGGCGATGGGCTCTGTCCCTTGGGCGTTAAGGGAATCTAAATCCTGGTAGGCAGCAAACAGTTTCCCAATACGCTCACTATCAAAGTCCCAGCGTTCCTGGCTGATTTCGCTGTTCTCCGGGCGAGCTAGCGTTCCTAAAGCAGCTTGTTCACATAGTTTGCGACACTTAAGCAGCGAATCTTCAACCAGGTTGCGAAAGGCACCATCTACTGCGCGGTCAGGTGGAATTTCGTAAGTGTCTAGCCATTTTCCATTTATATGGCGGTATAGGTCGTCTTGCACGCGAGGGGTTTTCCCCAGGGTAGTTTCACTCATGTTTTAAGCCTAAATAATTCAAGCGGTTTGGCAAACGGAAGCTGACAGGAAAGAATCATAGTATGCCAGAGGGACATTCTATTCACCGTTTAGCCATCGCTTTTACCGAGCTATCGAAACTCGGCATTGCGCGGGCATCTTCCCCGCAGGGACGGTTTTCTGAGGGCGCGGACGCCCTGGATAACGCGAAAATTACTCGCCCCTGGGCGTGGGGTAAACACCTGTTCCTAGATTTTGCGGTTCCGCAGCCAGCGACTTTGCACGTACATCTGGGGCTATACGGTTCTTGGAAGTTTCAGGCAGGGCAGGGGATAACCCTACCTGGCCATATCGGAGCCCCACGGATGCCCGGTGAGCACCCTGGCGATACCTATAAACATTTTTCCGGGCAGTTTCAGCCGAATCCTCCCGGAGAAAACGTGCGGCTGCGACTAGAGTTTTCGCGCGCGGTAGCCGACTTGTCTGGCCCTAACCAGTGCGAACTGCTCGATAAAGAGGGGATAAATAAAATTTTAGTCCGCCTGGGTCCCGATCCGCTGGTCGATTCTTGCACAGATGAGGATTTTATTGAGCGGGCTCGCAAAACCACTCGATGTATTGGGCAGGTGGTGATGGATCAATCCTT
>CABQYA010000198.1:0-3128 GCA_902468275.1 uncultured Urmitella sp.
AGGAAGCAATCCACGCAGATGCCGAAGGCGCTGTTGGTAAGTGCTTACGCAATAGCATTGTGATGTTGACTTCCGGAACCACTATGCTTACGCAAATTGTTTACATGGGCATCAATTATGTATTGCCACTGTATCTAGCCAACATTATGGGTCTCGATTTCTCTCGGGCAGCCGCCTACTCGATTGTATTTACGATTACAGGTGCTTTGGGGCAGGTTTTCTGGCCCTCACTGTCTGATTATCTGGGACGCCGCACAACAATTGTGTTATGTGGTATTTGGATGGCTGTTGGTGTTGGAGGCTTCTACTTTGTACACAGCATGGCGTTCTACATCTTCTTGCAGCTTTTCTTCGGACTAGTGGCGAACGCTGTATGGCCGGTGTACTACGCTGCGGCAACGGATAATGCCCCCGATGGTGCTCATGGTACCGCAAACGGGTTCATAACTACCGCAATGTTCATTGGAGGAGGTCTCGCGCCGCTGCTGATGGGATGGCTTATTGCTCTAGGGGGAGGCTGGGAGGCCGCCGCTGGATACAATTTCACCTTCCTCTTCATGGCGGCATGTGCAATCTTAGGTGTGCTTCTCCAACTCTTTATCCCTAAGGGCGCCTTGGAGTCTCAGCATCAGGATGCCTAATCATTTCCGTTGAGTAATAGCAACTAGGTACGAACAATCGCTGGTGGGGTAGCTAAACTTACCGGTTACCTCACCAGCGATAAAGATTGGATAAGCAATGAAATTTATTCTAGCGCCAGATTCATTCAAGGGAACCATGACCGCAGCTACTGTCGCAGCCACGATGAGTGCCGGGGTTCGTGATGTGTTTCCTGATGCCGAATGTATCGAGATTCCCATGGCTGATGGTGGCGAGGGGACCACCCGATCCTTAGTTGATGCGCTAGGCGGTGAAATGCGTACTGCCGAAGTTAGCGATGCGCTAGGGCGCCCTAGAACCGCGCACTTTGGGTGGATTGCAGCAAAAAAACTCGCGGTTGTCGAAATTGCTGAAGCTGCCGGTATCGAGCATTTAGCCGTAGAAGAGTTAGATCCTCATCAAGCCACTACCGTGGGAGTAGGACAGCTTCTCAAACACATACTTGACCTTTCTCCCACTCAGGTGATTATCGGTTTAGGTGGGTCTGCTACCAATGATGGTGGATGGGGGATGGCATATGAACTAGGTGCCATTGTTAAGAATGGTTCTGGTAATCCGATTGAAAGTCGCGCGCTAGCCTTGGCCGATGCGGCTAGCCTTGATGTTAGCAACATCAGTAAACGATGGCAGGAAATAGTGGTAACCCTGGCATGCGATGTTGATAACCCGCTAACGGGAGAACGGGGCGCCACCGCAATTTTTGGTCCACAAAAGGGCTGCAGCCTGAAGAAATCTCCATATTCGATGCGGCTTTAGCACAATGGGGAAACCTGCTAGATGAAACCAGTGGTCGTGCTATTAGCCAAAATCCTGGCGCGGGAGCCGCGGGTGGTCTAGGTGCGGCGCTTATGGCTTTGCTGGGAGCCAAACCGCAGCCTGGGATAGATGTGGTAATCAGTGCCGTAAGTTTAAAGGAGCAGTTGGTGGGGGCAGATTTCGTATTTACCGGAGAAGGCTCCATGGACTTCCAGACCAAATTTGGAAAAACCCCGTGGGGGGTTATGCTCGCTGCTCGTAAACAGGGGCTTCCCACTATTGCATTTACCGGTAATTTAGGGCGTGACGCTGAGTTGCTGCATGAAAATGGCTTTGCCGCCATTGTCCCCACGGTTCGCGAGGTAGGTAGCCTGAAAGATGCTCTTGCAAAAGCTCAACCGACGTTACGTGAGTCGGTGCGGATGACCTGCCGAATACTTGCCGCTGCCAGACATACTAAAGAATTTTGAACAGTCTAATCCCCTTGGACTAGCAATATCTAATCGCAGAGAGGTCACGCTTGTTTTGCTATCTAAACTGCAAAATGTAAGGAGTAAAAAATGATTTCCGGACAAGCCCTTTGGCCGAAAGATATGGTGCAAGATTTGCAACCAGTCGAGGTATACGGGCGAACGGTTCAAACCTATGTACCTGGCCCTGCTTCACTGTATGAAACTCTAGTAAATACCACGCAGCGGTTCGCCAGTAAGGTGGCAATTTTTGCTGAGGACGGTAACCGTTTCACTTTCTCTGAAGTCAAGCAGCTAACCGACCAGTTTGCGGCCTATTTGCATACAGAATACAAAATTGGTCCCGGAAACCGGGTAGGGGTATTGCTGGACAACGGAATTGACTTTATTACCTCTTTCTACGCTAGCAACCGGCTAGGCGCCATCATTGTGCCACTTCCTGGTAAATTCCGTCGGGCAGAAATAGACGCTTTGGTGGCTCGCGCCAACTTAGATTTAGTCATTTGTCATCCTGAGCAGGCTGCTTGGTTTGAGGATAAGCCAGTAGTTACCACCTCCTCTAACACCTGTGCTTGCGGGTTACCTTTGAATAGTGAGAAGGGGGAGTTAGACCCGAAAACAGTGCTGGCAGAGATTCCACTTCCGGGAATCGAGCAGGATTCCATCCTGCTATTCACTTCGGGAACCACATCCCTATCCAAAGGTGTGCTGCTGACAAATATGAACGCAGTACATGCTGTACGTTCTTATGAAAGGGTACTTGAGCTAACCAGCGGCGACAGCACTATTATCGCCGTTCCCATTTATCATGTAACCGGAATGATTGCCATCATTGGATTATTTATTTATCTGGGAGGTTCAATTCATATTCAGAAACGTATGGAAGGCAGACCATTCGTCAAGGAAATTTTCACTTCTGAGGTTAGCTTTGTGCACGCCTCGCCCACAGTTTTCGCGTTGATGCTAGAAGAGCGTGACCGTTTTCCCGAGCTGTCATCGGTGCAGAAGATGGCATGTGGCGCAGCCCATATGCCGGTATCGCGAATCAAAGAATTACACGAATGGATGCCGCAAATGCAGTTCCGTACGGTGTATGGGCTAACCGAAAGTTGCTCTCCTGCTTTCGTGTTTCCCTGTGATGCGGCTGGGTCTCCTTACTTAGGATCCTCTGGATTACCCATCCCCGGACTAGAAGTGAAGATATGTGATGATTCTGGGGTGGAATTGCCTGTTGGGGAGGTG
>CABQYA010000199.1:0-3096 GCA_902468275.1 uncultured Urmitella sp.
GAATGGTTTTTGCAAGTCAGGTTAAACCGCTTCACACTTTTATCTTTCCCATCCACAACAAGTTTGACAGCGATTCAATGATTAGTTCGCCACGATATTGTACGCAGACTTAGGCGATGCATAGCCTATATTGGTTTATTCCTCTTATCTCTCCTTTATTAGTTTCAGCGAAAATAGAAAGGGTACACTCTCAGACCATCGCGGATGGTGATAATAATAGTCATCTCCAACAATCATCTCGGGAACTGACCGATAGTGCGAGAATGGGTACTCTAACAGTTCAATTACCCGAAACCCAGCTATACTCGCTGCGGATAGAATTTCACTAAGCGCGTGTGGCCATTTGGTCTGAGCGTTCTGAATAATCAAATCAGAATCACCAGAGTACGACTTTTCATTCCTAGTGATATAGGGACCGGCTGTCTGCCAATATGGCGCAGACACAGGCGGATACTCGCTAGCCTCTCCGCTATCGAAAGTAGCAGCATACGGGTGCTCATCAATCAGCACTAGCTCTCCTCCGGGCATTAGATAGGTAGCTGCGCTTTTAAACCATATTTCAACATCGGGAACCCAAACCAACACGCCGTAAGACGCATAGTAGATATCGAAGGTACCGGCTATAGTGGGGTCGGCAGGTTCACTGCTATCTGCAACCAAGAACTTGCAACCTTGAACGCCTGCTAGATCAGCTATTCGTCGAGCGTGCTGTACTGCGGTTGGAGAGTAGTCAATCCCTGTTACAAGAAAACCAAACCGAGCCAAAGAGATTGTGTCGAGACCTATGTGGCAATGTGAGTGCAATAATCGTCGCCCCTCGGGATTAGCTAACATTTCAAGCTCTATCTCCCGTAGCGTGTTGCCTCCCTTAATCACCTCTTCTACCGGATAATAATCACCACGACTGTGGATTTCGGCTAACTCAGACCAATACTTCAAATTCTGCGTCATCATTCCTCCGAAACTAGATAACTATGCCATGCACAATCGTGTCTCCTCAGGTACGCTCAACCAAAAAACAAATAGTTATTAATGCCGTAAGCATAAGCACAAGCACTATCACGCTGGAAACAGAGCCTAGGAAGGCTCCAACAGCTGCAATCAGTAAGCCTGAAATTACCCGCGAAATCGCAGATACCAAGCTGAAAGCTGTGACTTCTACGTCACCTCGAACAGCCTGAGTGACTTGATATGTCGCACGGCTACGCATCGCGGTTGACACGATGACAAGCAGGCAAATCGCAAGCACAGCCAAGAAGAGTCGGGGAACACCGTCAGTAACAAACACCATCATACTCAGCAATGGCATTACAGCGATAGCAGTCGGGATGACCCAGCGTCGAACCGCCATCTCTTCCAGAGCACCCCCCATCGACATCGATACCATGACGATAAGCGAGATCAACACCAGAAGAACGTTATTCTCGGATGGAATCCCGAACATCACGACAATCGGCTGCCAAAACTGAAGTAAAACATCGAACACAAGAGTCGGAGTAGTAAAAGCTATCCACAAACCAATTGGCACAAATCGAACGCTAAGGAAGATACGCCTCAACTCGCACTCTTCCCCTGAAGAAAAATAAGTAGGAACCGCCAGAGAATCCCGGCGACTTCTCCCAATATCACCCCAAAGCAGCAAAAACAACAATGCCTGTATTACGGCAGCTAGAATCCACGCAGCCTGACGAGAAACTACAGTTGCAAAGAGTGCGCCAAAGACAGACGCTACTGCAATCCAGAGCGACTGATTTTTACCGAAGTTCGCCAACGGATTTTTGGCTTTGTGAGTATCGCGTAGCAATATCTCGAATGAGCCGCTGAATAGTGACAGCGAGACAGCGTTAAGTAATTCAGCAACAATCAACGTAGCCAGATTATCAACTAACACCATAACACCAAGCCAGGAGGCAGAAGCAAATACGGATATAAGGAGCGACAGACGCGGTCCAAAACGATCAGCTAAGACCCCACAGGGAACCTCAAGAACAAGTAAAGCTAGGAGCTGAACTAAACGCGCACTACTGACGTCTGATAGACTCAGACCTTTGTTCAAAAGGTAGATAAAAGAGAAGCTGCTAGGTATTAGTCTGGCAGCAGAGAATACCAGACCAGTACGGTAGGGCGTCAAATGCAAGGGAATCATAAGGCGTTTTTTCCATCCGCCTTGGGTAACGCCCAACCAGCCATAAACCGGGACTCAGTTGGCACATGCTGTCGCGCAAAAAAACTATTATTCTTTGGAATGTCGCCGACATTATCCCAAAATGTAACTTGACCTACTATCATGCCGGGATAAATCCGAATTGGTTGCGCAGCAACCAATTCTAGAGTCCAGTGATGCGCAGATCCGGTGTGTCCAAGATTAGCTGATACCTGTAAAAAAAAGACCAAGACGACCGAGGCTACTACGTCCAATCAAGGACATAGCGTACGCATAGCTACCGATTAGCTCTAAAGTAGATCCAAGATACATGGTATGCGGCTGCAGCACATGACCCTTCGCGCCTATTCTTAGGGTTTCAAAAGTGACCGTTCCATCACAGTGCACGGTGGGTATTTTTAAAGAGGATCCCAAACGATAGTTGTAGCTATTCGGGTTTATCTGATTGCTGGCGAAAGGATCCAACACTATCCGACCTGCGGCCCGCTCCGCTGAAATATGACTTCCAGTCAGAATCATGTCTACTTCCCTAAATAGGCACGCGAGGCGACAGGTCCTTCGCTCCCGTTATACTTACCATCGTAGAGTTCGATGTCCCCTTTCGGAACCCAAAAAGATACCTGAGCTATAAGCCAATCTGGTCGTAGCATCACGGGAAGCGTCGAGTACAATTGAAAGGTTATCTTTCCGTAGCTGCCAATATCTATTAGATCAGCAGTCACATGTACGAACAAGCCTAGGCGCGCGGTTCCCGATTTGGCATGGATAATTGGAACATAGTGATCACTACCCACGTATTCACGGCTTTCTGCGAGCAAAAAATCATTTTTCCGCATTCTATAACCGTCTGGCTCAATCTGAAAGGTACTGTAACTGTTTTCAACGCGTGGATCGAGAACATCTTCTGTGTATTTCAATAGCGTTGACCCGAG
>CABQYA010000200.1:0-3045 GCA_902468275.1 uncultured Urmitella sp.
GTGATACATCTGCGCGGTATCAATATGGCGAATCCCTACATCTAAAGCGTATTTAACCGTATCAACGCAATCTTCAGCGGAGATTTTGTAAGTTCCGAACCCAAATTGGGGAATTTGGTATCCGTTTGAAAGCTCCAAAGTGGGAATAGGTAGGGCGCTCATAAAAACTAATCCTTATTTCTCGATTGCTATTGCCACCATTGTTACTCTCTTGAGCTAGTTTTGGCAGGTAATTGCTTTTTAACTCACGTCCAAGATTTTCCTAAGGGGATATTTTGGCAAAATAAAATCTTTTAAGCTGGGTAAACGGTTAATGAATGGGTGATGTGTTTTATCTTGCATCTAACTTAAAACCTAAGCTTCCGTAAAGACGCGATGTTACTTAAGGACGAGCTAGGGCAGGTAATCTCTTGCCTTAGGTAATCCGCGCGGTTACTGAAAGCAAGGCGTAGCGGCTAGTTATCGGCGTAGCGGTAAACATTGGTTTCCCGCTGCTTGAATCCGCAGCGTCGATACAGGCGGTTAGCGGCTTCGCGGGTGGGACGGGAGGTAAGGTCTACGGTTTTTGCCCCTACTTTTTTGGCGTGGCGCACCGCCGCCTCTACCAGTGCCTGACCTGCTCCCTGACCGCGGGCTACTGAATCTACCACCACGTCCTCAATCCAAGCGCGCTTGCCGGTGGGAATCTTGAAGGTCGCGAGAGATAGCATCCCTAAAATCTTGCCCTCTTCGGAGCGGAAAACCAAGAGATAAACCCCCTCTTGTTCGCAGAACTCTTTGATTTGCTGGGCGTTTAGCGCCTGGGCGGAACTGGATAGTTGGGGGATAAGACGGGAAAACGCCTCAAGAAGTTCCTCACTGAACTCTTCAACCAGTTCTACTGCCATGATTTCTCCTTTGCCGGGATTTCGAGAAGTTGCTACTTAGAAAACATATATGCTGCAAGCGCAATTTGGGAAGAGATATTTGGGGGTGGGGGATTTTTTAGTTGGAAAGTCCCTCCCTACCTTTGATTTTCAAGATGATTTCCCTGGTTAAAGCCGAATCTAAATTAAGTAAGGAAAAAAGAGAGGGAAAAGGGGAATAAAAATCAGTCCTTAAGAGTTGAGCTAAGTAGACTCAGGTTTTGGGTTATAGCTTGATGTTCCGCCGAGATTTGATAGCCTTGAGTGCGTAAGGCTCAAGGTTGCTTGAAACCGGAAAGCGGGACAGATGCTGAAACGCTCGCTAGCTAGGTGAGAACCCGAGCCAACGAGACTGAAAACTAAATCATTAGGAAGGACAACAACTATGGCACGTGCAGTAGGTATTGACTTGGGAACCACCAACTCCGCGATTGCGGTTCTAGAAGGTGGACAGCCCACTATTATTGCCAACGCGGAAGGTCAGCGCACCACCCCCTCGGTAGTGGCATTCTCAAAAGCCGGGGAAGTTCTGGTAGGTGAAGTTGCCAAACGTCAGGCAGTAACCAACGTAGATAGGACAATCGCGTCCGTGAAACGTCACATGGGGGACAGCTCCTGGACGGTAAAAATTGATGACAAGGAATACAACCCCCAGCAAATCAGCGCATTTATCTTGGGTAAACTAAAGAAAGATGCCGAGGAATATCTAGGGGACTCGGTTAAAGATGCAGTAATCACCGTTCCGGCCTACTTTAATGACGCGCAGCGCCAGGCCACCAAGGATGCCGGTAAAATCGCTGGTCTGAACGTACTCCGTCTGGTAAATGAACCCACCGCGGCCGCCCTCGCTTACGGGCTAGAAAAGAGTGAAAAGGACGAATCTATCCTGGTATTCGACCTGGGTGGAGGTACTTTCGATGTTTCCTTGCTGGAGGTAATGAAAGACGAGGACGGATTCTCGACTATCGAGGTTCGCGCCACTAACGGAGACAATCACCTAGGTGGTGATGATTGGGATCAGCGCATCGTAAAATGGCTGGTGGACAAGGTAAAAACTAATACCGGCGTAGATTTGTCGAACGACAAGATTGCGATTCAGCGCCTACGCGATTCCGCCGAGCAAGCCAAGAAAGAACTCTCATCTGCGACCTCTACCCAGATTTCTTTGCAGTATCTGTCAATGGGCGAGTCCGGTCCGGTGCACCTAGATGAGCGTCTCACCCGCGCCCACTTTGAAGAAATGACCCAGGATTTGCTGGAACGCACTCGCAAGCCCTTCGAGCAGGTGATTGCAGACGCAAAGATTCAAGTCTCTGACATTGATCACGTAGTGCTAGTGGGCGGCTCTACCCGGATGCCGGCGGTAGCCGAGATGGTAAAGACTTTGACCGGTGGAAAAGAAGCCAACAAGTCGGTTAATCCCGATGAAGTGGTAGCCAGCGGTGCCGCCCTACAAACCGGAATTATCCAGGGAGATCGCAACGACGTCCTCCTAATTGACGTAACTCCCTTGTCGCTGGGAATCGAAACCAAGGGCGGGGTAATGACTACCCTGATTAAGCGCAATAGCGCGATTCCTACCAAGCATTCAGAGATATTCTCTACTGCTGAGGACAACCAGGATTCGGTGCTAATCCAGGTGTTCCAGGGGGAGCGTACCTTTACTCGCGATAACAAGTCGCTGGGAACTTTCCAGCTCACCGGGATTTTGCCCGCACCGATGGGGGTCCCGCGGATTGAAGTTACTTTCGACATTGACACCAACGGGATTGTGCACGTTTCCGCGAAAGACCAAAACACCAATAAGGAACAGTCAATGACCATTTCCGGGGGGTCGGCCCTTTCCAAGGACGAGATTGACCGGATGGTTAAAGAGGCCGAAGCACACGCGGAAGAAGATAAGAAACGGCGCGAAGAAGCTGATTTGCGTAACTCGGCCGAGCAAACTGTTTACTCAATCGAGAAGCTACTGAAAGATAATGCTGAAAAGCTGCCCGAGGAAATCGCTAAAGAGGTGCGGGAAGCCTCCGACAAGGTTAAGAAAGCTTTGGAAGGCGAGGACATTGAGGCTGTGAAGGCGGCAATGGAAGAACTAAACACCAAGTCGCAAAAGATTGGGGAAACCCTCTACGCCCAGACC
>CABQYA010000201.1:0-3037 GCA_902468275.1 uncultured Urmitella sp.
ATCTGCCCGAAGCAAACGGTAAAGCTCCGCCCGTCGAGAATCAATTTTCTCCCAAGCAGACATAGACGTAACCATATGAAGCTCCCGCGGACTTGACCGAAGTGGAAGCTGAGCACTATCCAAAGTCCTAACCTGTTTAATAACCTGCCACCAGCGCCGACCATAGCGGCGCAACTGCCTATTAGCCATAAACGGACGTTGGGCTAAATCCTGGTAAGAACGAGGAACACGCAGCGCCAAATCCACTAAATCCCGGTTAGGTAACACCCGAACCGGAGCTAAATCAGCCGCGCGCGCCAGTTCATCGCGCTGCACAAAAAGCTCCCGCAAAACCCCAAGTTGAAACCCGGAACGCGCCCTACCTGCCCCCTTCAAATGACGCCAAGGTTCACTATCATGAGGGCGGCGGAAATGAGCAAGCGCAAAAGCAAACTCCTGACAAGCCCACTCCCAGCGTCCCGCCTCTTCCAGACGCGAGCGCAACGCTAACGCCAAATCCACCAAATAATCCACATCAAGAGCCGCATAATCTAGCCAAGACTGTTTAAGAGGACGACGAGACCAATTCTCACGAGTATGATTCTTTGCGAGCTTCACCCCCAGCACGTCCTCGGTAACCGCCCCCAAACCGACCTGCTCAAACCCCAACAGTTTCGCCGCGATTTGGGTATCAAACAGGCGAGGAGGGTGAAGACCCACCCAATCCATACACTCCAAATCCTCTTTCGCCGCATGTAAAACCCAAGTCGCGCCCTGGCAGCGTGTACCAAAATCCGATAAATCCCCAAGTGCAATCGGGTCAAGCAACACCAGGGGGGAACGCTCAGCTTTCGCCTGAACCAGATACGCCCTATCTAGATAGCGGATACCACACGCCCGTTCCGTATCAAAAGCAACAAAATCACCCGGATTATCGTAATCGCGCAGACACTGGCGGTAATCCGGCAGATTATCAACCAGGGACACCGCGCCACCACGCGGTCGATAAAGCGGTTCGCTCATACCAGCCTTACCTGCCCCAGACGAGAAATACCGGCACTCAGCTCTACCGCGTGACCAGCCATCATAGCTAAAAGACGAGAGATAGCTTCCCCGTGCGAAGCCAAATTATTAGCTAGCGGAGTCCAAGAGGCGCGAATCTCCAACTCTGCCGATTCCGAACGTTTATCCAACTCGCCAAAACTCGCTGAGTGAGAACGGGTAATCGAGCCAGCCGACTGAATAAAACTAGCCCCCGACTGAGTTAAAAAATCGGTAAGCCACGACCAACAAACCTGATCCGCCAAAGGCTCAGTAACCAAATCCACATCAACCTGTGCGTGCAGCATCGTCACCAGCCGAAAACGCCCCTGCCAGCCCGGCTGTTCTAAGGGATCGTAGAGAATCACCAAACGCCCCGCACCGCCACTATTGGAGTTATCATCCAAGGCGGCACAATCCAGGCGAATCGCAGCAGCAAAAGGAGCAATCCCATGCGGGGAGGGAATCTCACTAACCTTTACATGTGAATCATAGGTCGCGTCACGCAAGGTGAGCAGAGCGTCGGTAAACTCTGTAGGCGGATTCTGATTCACTACCTCAGCGTAAGCAGGAAAATGCTTCAAAAGTCGCTGCCACGCCGACAGTTATTAGACCCAGTGGTTTACCTAGTGACTCTTTTGGCAGATATGCAGATTTCATTACGCCGAAGACGCGGGGCTCGTAAAAGGGAGTAACATGAATCTCGCCAACTAGCGTGAATCTTTGATAGTAAATTTCTCCAGTTAGCAGTAGCGCTTTGATAGCATTAAGGGGCTCAATTAACAGGGAGGCATTGTGGAAGAAAGTACCGGCTTAGCATTTCAACCAGTTATTTTAGGAACCGATATCGGAACTTACGCGTTGGCTAGATCTTTTCACGAAGAATGGAAGATAAAACCCACTATCGTCACCACCCAAATCCTCGGGCCGATTATGTCATCCGGGATTATCGACATTCGGCTAGTTAATCCCGCCAAACTGGCAAATCCGCAATCAAAAATGCCCCTCATAGATGGGCTAATCGCTCTCGGACCGGAACTGAAAAAAGACTATCCCGGCAAGGCACTGCTGTTAATAGCAAATATAGATTCCAATGTGCGTGACGTAATGCGACGGGAAAAAGAAATCAAAGAGCATTATGTATTCGCGTTCCCCTCCCTAAAAGTTATTGAAGAAACCTCAGACAAAGTGAAGTTCCCGCTCCTCGCTAAAGAACACGGGCTGAATGTTCCCCCAACAGTCGAAATCGATTTTTCTGGTTCTCTAGAGGGCGAAATAGCGAAAATAGAGCAAATAAAAGAGCCATTTCCCTGGATTATAAAACCCGCTACCAGTGCAGGATATGAACGCTTGAAATGGACAGGAAAAGCCAAAGTTTACTCGGTTGCAGATAAAGCAGAAGCTAAAAATCTGCTGGAAAACCTGTATAAACACACGCACGAAAATCCGCAAGCACGCCGATTTGTGCTGCAACCGAGGGTAGAGGGCAACGACAGTTTTAATCTCTCGGTGACTGCCTACGTAGATAAACAATCCCGCGTAACTATGCTCGGATCTGCCCAAGTGCTATTGGAAGACCATTCGCCGACTGCTCTCGGTAACCCGGTAGCCATGATTACCGAACCCTACCCGCGCCTGTATGAACAGGTGAGCAGCTTCCTGCAGGGAGTTGGGTGGCATGGTTTCGCCAATTTCGATTTCAAAGTAGACTCACGCAACGGCATTCCTTACTGTTTTGAAGTCAATCCCCGGATAGGGCGAAACTCCTACTACAACACCTCTGCCGGTATGAATCCGATGAAGTTTTTTGTAGAGGACGTAATCACCGGTAAACGCGTTACCCCGCAGCGGTTAAATAAACGGGTATATTACTCGATACTGCCCAAACATCTGGTACTTCGCTACGTAGATAAAGAAATGGGTAAAAAAATTAAGTTCCTATATCGCCAAAAGAAAAATCATGACCCCCTGTATTACCCCGCAGAATGGGGGCTCAGTCTGCGCGGTCTGAAACGTT
>CABQYA010000202.1:0-2958 GCA_902468275.1 uncultured Urmitella sp.
CCGCTGATTTCAGGGGCATGGCCGATGGACTAATTACCTTTTTTATAACCCGGCAAATACTGGTGGGAGCAGGGCAGATAGACGAAAATGGTGGCTATCATTTTTCGCAGCGCGCCAATCAAATCTATGACCCGATTTCGGCTGCCACCACCAGGGCACGCCCTATTATTAACACCAGAGATGAACCGCTCGCGGACTCGAACCAGTATCGCCGGATGCACGTAATCGTGGGGGACTCCAATATCTGTCAAGCCACCACTGCCCTGAAAGTGGGGATGACTATAGCTTTACTTGATGCGCTTGATTGTTCATTGACCTTGAACGATTTGGCGGTGGCTGACCCGATGAACGCGATTCGCGATATTAACGCTGATTTATCGGGGCTGACTGCCTTGCAGCTAAAACAGGGCGGTTCTGCAAGCGCAGTTCAGATTCAAAACTCCATCTATCAGCGAGTAATGAATACTTTAAGTGATGCGGGGCAATTGGAAGCCACCCGTGAACGAATAACGGTCGCGGGTTTTGATCCTTTAGAACTATGGGGTAGGGTGCTCAAATGTTTTGAAACCCAAGACTTCAGCCAGGTAAATACCGAGCTTGATTGGGTTATAAAGAAGAATCTTTTGGAGCAAAACGCTAAGCGCCTGCAAGTAGCGATGAATTCTTCGGTGATTTCCCGCCTGGATTTGGCCTATCACGATATTGGTTCTAAAGGTTTATCGCCGGCCTTAGAAGCTGCCGGTTTGATGCGTCAGCTAATCCCCCTCAAAGAGATTGAGACTGCAAAAACCTATCCTCCGACTACTACCAGGGCAAATATCAGGGGCGCGATTTTGCGGGCGGCAGCCAAACAGCGCAAAGATGTTTCTGTGGACTGGCTGCACGTACGAATTAATGAATCTAAACTTCCTACCGTTACCTTGGGTGATCCTTTTGCCAGTGAGGGGCAAGTTTTAGATAAGCTGCTGGGAGAGCTGCAGGAATGAATATGGACAATCAACCGCCGGTTAAAGATTCTGCGTACCTTACCGAGGACGAATCCAAAGCTTCCCAGACCCCTGAAACTATTTTTGGCTCCCCGCTTCCGCAACCAACCCCGCTTACTCCGCCTAAACGTCCTCACCTATCCCCAATTAAGGTGAACTATCGACGTTTTCCCTCCAGAAAAGCTGAGGTATCCGCAAAAAAGCCCTCCGCGTCCTTACATATTTTGAAATGGTGGTCAGCTTTAGTGGCGATAGCTGTGGTAGCTGCACTGGTAATTTCCGGGTTTTACCTGTGGGAAGCATATCGCCTAGAGGCTACGACCGGGGTATCTACCGAATTAAAAATCAGCGGTAACCTGGGGGAACAACCAGTGCTTGAACTAGAAGGACAGTTGCCTTTCACCTTACCGAAATCTCACGCCGTGATTACTGGCACCGGTCCGCTTGTACAGCAAAGCAGTGACGTGCGGGTAATGGTCAGTGTCTTTGAGGGCGATACCGGCAAGTTTGCTTGTAAGAACGGGAAACCACATCTGTATGCTGGTAAAGCTAATGCCCAGACTCTGCCGGGAGGACTTTTATCGGAGGTAGTAGATAAGCGCGAAGGAACTCGTTTAGTTCTGCGCCGTCCAGCTAGTAATAGCAACGGGAAAACAGCTATGGAAATTGATGTTATCGATATTTTGCCGACTGCGGTTTACGCTACCGACATCAAGATTCCACAGCCTGCGGGGGTCAGTTTTAGCTTCCCGCAAGGGCTACCCAAATTTGAGTCAGCCTCACAAACTCGTCCTAAAGAAGCTGCTACTTACGTATTGGTTCCCGGTAACGCCGAGCAGCTAAATCCAAAGAAAAAGGTGATAGCCCAATACGGGGTTTGGGAATTGGATTCTGGTAAGAATCGGGTCTACACCTGGGGAAAGACCGGTCCGCAGGAAATCTTGGGGGACAGCGTTTACCAGTCCCTTGCCGAGCAGCTCACCGATTTGCGCGTAAATTCGCGGATTTTGGCGATTATTCCTGCCGATCAGGCCACGGGAGATAGTGCTTTAGCGGTGGTGATGGATGTTTTAGCAGCTGGGGAATGATACTGTTTAACAGCTTTTCTTCGCCATCTAATGCGTTTTAAGTCCAAGATAAGACGGTTTTTGCTGCCTGAGGTAAGAGTTTTTTACACTGAAAACATAGACTTGGCAAGGAGGGAAAATGGCGGTAGCGATTCGGGTTATTCCCTGCCTGGATGTAGACCATTCTCGGGTGGTTAAAGGAGTAAATTTTCAAAATTTGCGTGACGCTGGCGACCCGGTGGAACTCGCTGCGCATTACACTGTCGAGGGCGCAGACGAAATCACTTTCCTAGATGTTTCGGCTTCCAAAGAGGGACGCGCAACTATGGTGCAGACGGTGCAGCGCTGCTCGGAGCAAGTTTTTGTGCCCCTGACTGTGGGCGGAGGAGTGCGTTCAGTGGCAGATGTGGAACAGCTCCTGGGGGCGGGGGCTGACAAAGTGGGGGTTAATACCGCCGCAATTGCTGACCCAAATCTTGTCGATAGGATTGCGAAGCGTTTCGGTAATCAGGTCTTGGTTATTTCTGTTGATGCTCGGCGCTGCCCTGACGGAGTGGAAACCGCTAGCGGATTTGAACTTACTACTCATGGAGGAACCCGTTCTACCGGTATTGATGCTTTGCGTTGGTGCAGCGAAGTCACCTCCCGTGGAGCCGGAGAAATCCTGTTGAACTCCATGGATGCTGATGGGGTGAGGACGGGGTTTGATTTAGAAATGTTGGGGCAGGTACGCTCGCGGGTATCCGTTCCTTTAATTGCTTCGGGGGGTGCGGGCAAGGTTGAACATTTTGTTGAAGCGGCGCATGCCGGGGCGGACGCGGTGTTGGCGGCCAGTGTTTTCCATTTCGGTCATTTAACCATAGCGCAGGTTAAATCGGCGTTAAGGGAAGCGGGGTACGAGGTTC
>CABQYA010000203.1:0-2939 GCA_902468275.1 uncultured Urmitella sp.
CTCAGTCGCCCGTCCTCTAAGATCGGATCTACAGTATGGACTTTTACGTGCGCGCCGTAAGGCAAAGTAATCAAAGAAGCCGAGTTAAAACAGGAGATAGCCTCCGGTAATCTAGGTAGTGACACCGGGATAGTCATTATTTCTTCCTCTCTAAAATGCTGGCACGACCTTACAAAATATCTTTATTGAATGATTAGCTTCACCAACGTTACCTTTTTGAACGTAGCTAAAACGAATCACCCTGCATCTTGTCGATACTTGCAGCTTACCGGAAAAACTTGCCAGAAAATAGAAAACGCTACCCGGGGTTGTTTAAAGTGGGACACTGCCTCTTCCCTAGCGGATTTTAGGCATCATTTATCCGCCAATAATCCTGGTAACGGTCAAAATGGTCAAAAGCATCTTGAATAATCGCGCTGCGAGAATACCCCATAACATCGTAGTCTTGATCGTTGTCAGGGAGATGCACCTCTAAACGGGTTGAACGCGAAGTATCCAAAGATGAACCCGCATAAATAGTACCCGGAGTATCAACCGCCAATATTCGGTAAACAAACTGGTCTGGACCATTAAATGCCGTCAGTTTTACCCGGTCATAAATTCGGGTCTGGGTGTCTACCTGTTCAAGAGGGTCATCATCTTTACGAATAACCTTTGCGGGAATCCCTTGCTTATTTAGCTCGGTAGCAAAGTCCCGCAGTGCCGGTTCAGCTACTCTATCCAAATATGCTTGCGCTTCAAGCGGAGTGACCTGCCCAAAAGTTCTGTTGATTCGCTCACGCCAATTGGTTTCCAACCTGCCAGCTATAGAGCCAGTTCCGGCTAAAATATTGCGGGCAGAATGCGCCCGCAACTGCCGAGCCCGCCTATCCTGTTTGAGAGCTTTCGCCAACCCAATCATCACCAGAATCATGACGACAGAGAAGGGTAGCCCCATGATGATGGTGGCATTTTGTAAAGCCGGAATCCCACCAACTAATAGCATTCCAATAGTTAATAGACCAGTTACCCCTGCCCAGAACACTCTCAACCATCCCGGAGCATCACAGCGCACCGTCGGCAAGAATGAGGACAGGTTCGCCATCACTAAGGCTCCTGAATCTGCGGACGTTACATAGAATAACAAGCCCACAAAGGTCGCTAGCCCCATAATGAATACCGCTGCCGGGCATTGGTCTAGTAACAGATAAAATCCCATTTCAGGAGTTTTTAACGTAATTTCTCCGATAGTGGTATTTCCCTGTCTAATCATGTCGATTGCCGCGTTACCGAAAATAGCTACCCACATGAGGACGTAGGAAAAGGGAATCAGCATGGTTCCTACTACGAACTCCCGCAGGGTGCGTCCTCTGGAAATTCGCGCTAAAAACATTCCCACGAAGGATGCCCAAGCAACCCACCATGCCCAAAAGAACAGTGTCCAAGCCGCCATCCAAGCATTAACGTCAGAATAGGCGAAAGTTTCCAGGGAGCGGCGAGGGAAACTCCAGATGAAATCCCCGATATTCATAACGATAGCGTTGAGGAGAAAATCGGTTCTACCAGTGAAAAAAACCCATCCAGCCAGGAACATTGCGAGTATGACATTTAGTTGGCTGAGGAAACGAATACCCTTATGAATTCCGGTAGTTGCCGAAATGGTTGCCATTACGACTGCTAAAACCACTAACCCTATTTGCGCGCCAATACCCTGTTTAATGCCGAAAAGGATTTCCAATCCCACATTTAACTGCACCACCCCTATTCCCAGCGTGGTCGCTACCCCAAAAATTGTGCCTAGTATTGCAGCAGCATCAACGGTATGCCCCAAGGGACCGTTCAGTTTATCTCCAAAAATCGTGTATAGGGCTGAACGTACCGATAAGGGTTTTTTACGGCGATAGGCAAAATATCCTAAAGCCATCCCCATAAGGGCATACATCCCCCATCCGGTGATTCCATAATGGAAAAGCGTCCAAACAGTAGCCTCGCGGGCAGCCTCAATGGTTTGCCCCTCACCTACGGGAGGCTGCATATATTGGCTGACCGGGCCGGCAACTGAAAAAAACAGGATATCGGTGCCAATACCGGCAGCAAATAGCATTGATGCCCAAGAGAAAGTAGAGAACTCGGGACGCGAATTAGGAGGTCCTAGTCGGGTTTCTCCATAGCGAGAAAACCCAAGGAAAAACACGAAAATCAAGATTATGGCTGCCAGACCAATATAGAACCAGCCGAACCATTTTGAGATGGCTCCGACCGCCACCCCCAACACGTTCGCGGCGCTATCAGGTGAGATTAGAGCCCAGAGCGCAATTAATAGAACCCCAGCTGAAGATCCTAGGAATACCGGAAAATTTACTTTTGCTTTTTTCTTTCCCTTTTCCGCTAGCGCCGCTTCCTGTTCAGTTGGGATTTCACCTGCAGATTGGCTCATTAGAAACCGTCCATCCCCCTATTGTCTCTTTGTCTTAAGCCCTCACCTATAGGTTAATCGTTTTAACCTTCCTCTAGGTTAAAGTACCAGGTTCATGAGCTTTCTACCTGGCGGTATCAATATGGGAAAGCTTTCTCGCTGGAATTTATTATGGGGCGAAACAGTTTTGAGGGCGGAAAATACAAAGATTGGTTAGGTTTCGCTCACTGCGTTAAGCAGTTGCGCTCATCCCTTTCTGACTGCGAAGATGTATTCAAATAAATGCTGCGCAAAGGCTTAGGGAGGCTTTATGTCGGTACGTGACATTATTATTATCGGTTCTGGACCGGCCGGCTATACGGCTGCCATTTACACTGCCCGTGCCGGATTAAAACCACTCCTCATAGCGGGAGAAGTAACCGCCGGTGGCGCCCTAATGAACACTACCGAGGTGGAAAATTTCCCCGGTTTCCCGCAAGGGATTCAAGGTCCCGATTTGATGGCCAATATGCTTTCCCAGGTAGAACGGTTTGGCTGCGAGATT
>CABQYA010000204.1:0-2930 GCA_902468275.1 uncultured Urmitella sp.
CCATGGCACAGTTAGCGGCAGTAACCATTAAAGATATTGCCGCTGCTGCCGGAGTGGGAATTACTACCGTTTCCCGCGCCCTCAATAATCAAGACGAAATTTCTCCCGCCACTAGGGCACGCATCCTAGAAATTGCCGATGAATTACAGTATCTCCCCAATCGCCATGCACAAAACCTCAGGTCATCTCATATAAATAACATCGCTATGGTGATGAAGGGACCTTCCAATCCCTTCTTCCTCTCCCTAATCGACCCGCTAGAAAAAGAAATCCGTTCCCAGGGCTACCAAATGTCCCTGCTGCGAGTTCCCCACGGAGTAGAAGAAGTAGAAATCGGGCGCGGCGCGCAGCAAAACTCTGGAGCCGCCGGAGTGTTATTTTTAGGGGGAGAAGCCCATCAATCCACAACCGTGTTCGACACTTTCCCCTTACCTTTCGTTATGTGTACTGTTCCCCCCGGTCCACAATGGAATCACACGGTTGCCACTGTCAGCGTGGACGAAAGCTCTGCCATTGCCAAAATTGTCTCCCACCTTGCAAAACTGGGACATAAACGCATCGCCTTTTTAGGGCCGGACAAGTCAGAACATTCAGTGGGACTAATCCGTCAAGAAGCTTTTATCTCCGCTCTAAAACAGGAAGGAATATCTTACGATAAACAGCTAACGGTACAGGGGAATAAGAAAGATAACCCCTATTCTCTAAGCTACGGATACCACATGGCTCAGCGCCTCTTGGCACGCAAAATCCCGTTCACTGCGGTAGTAGCCATCAGTGATGTGATTGCTATTGGTGCTCAAAAAGCCCTAATAGATGCCGATATTAGAATCCCACAAGAGGTTTCGGTAACTGGATTCGATGGCATAGAGTTCTCCCGTTACACCAACCCCGCTTTAACCACTATTGAACAACCCATCGAACAGTTAGCTGAAAACACCTGTCACCTATTATTTTCCCAAATAAACAAGAAAAAGGTAAAACAGTCACAAATACTATTGCCAGGCACACTGCTGGTCGGCGATTCCACTGCCCCAGCACCCAATTGTTAATCATTGTCTCCAACAATCCACAGTTACTATGAACCGATTCTTTTCCCATGAAGGTCCCTTAGCCGCTCTCCTGATTCTCCTCGCTGATATTGCCATGATTAGCGCCTTTATCACTATCGCTTCGATTCCGGTAATCACTATCGGTCCGGCTCTAAGCGCCGGATTCTATGTTCTTTTACAAATCGTCCGCGAGGAGGGAGCAAGACCGGGATTTACCTTTTGGAGACGTTTTCGCGCAGATTTTCGCTCTTCTTTACCTGGCGGAATCATCCTAGTCGTCCTCTTGCTGGTAGGTATCTATCAGTTACAACTAATAAAATATCTGCACCTTACCCCCACCTGGACCTTGATAATGCGCGCCGGAGTAATCCTCGGTTTGGCAGCAATCCTCGCTATCGCTACTTGGTTTTTTGCCTATGCTTCCCAGTTTTCCGCTTCCTTTAGCCAAACTCTGCGAAATGCCGCCCTGCTGGCTATAGGGCGGCTACCGCGCACCCTCAGCGCGCTACTGTTTAGCGCCCTGCCACTAGGGGCTATCTACTTGCGTCCTTCTTTAGCCTGGAGCGCAATAATCTTGATGCCTCTTTTTGGCTGGGGATTCATCCTCTATTTGCAAGCATTGATATTAGATACTCCTTTGACCTTGCTCAAAGATACCGAATCCACCACCTAATCCCCTTTTGCTCCCAGCTAAGAATGATTATTACCCGCTTTAAGAACCTTTAGATGACCTAGATTGCATTTAGGTGGCAGCCTCTTTGGGAATGCCCTATTTCGTGGTTGCGGACGAAGATTGCTGCGCTGCGAGGGCTTTCCGGGTAAGCACTTGCCCCCCACCTTTAACCGGGTCGCCAAACCAGGCTTTATAAAACTGATAAAAATTTAGATTCCCCGGTTGCGCACACTCGTCATTTAGTCCAGCAAGCGCATCTGATGAGGGCAAATAGGGGGTGTAGTTGTACAGTGCGGCAGTTGCCCAGTTTTGGGGAACAATTTTCTTACTTCCGCAACGCGAATCTGGTCCAAACCCCAAAGTAACTGCCTTACCAGCCGCTACATCATAATCCTGCGGATTTAGCTGGTAGCGCCGCCACTGTCGCGCCGCGTAATAAACCTGAGTACCAAACCCATAAAACTGCGAGTCGCAGGCTTTATGATCCGGACAGGCATACCCCATGGCAATTTGGTATCTGCGAGGAGTAAGGCGCGTTGAAGAAGCAGTAATAAGTCCCTGTTCTTTTTGCAGGGTAACCAAAATAGCTTTCGGGTTAATCCCACAGGCGCGGGACACCTGAGCAACAATTTGCCCCGCGGTTAAGTTCTCGCCACCTTGAACTGCCCGAGAACAGAACCGGTCAGCGTCGTGAGCTGCTAGTACGCCCCGATAGTCTTTCAAACAAGGTACCGATTGTCTCTGTTTATCCCCGCCACTAGCCGGGTTATAGATTCCAGTATCTTTCGGTATTTTTTCGGCTTTTCCGCTGCGACATCCATAACCCCAATCAGTAATGAATGCTTGGATTTGCTTTGAAGAAAGAGATTCCCAGCGAGTGAACTCGCTGTCGCTAATCAAATTAGTTTCATCAAATCCCTGAGAGCTGACCGGAGGCATTCTAGGCTCAGCCGGTAGCTTAGCGCTATTATCCTGCCGGTTAAATAGATAAACTAGGCTCACTACCAGGGTGATTATTATCGTCAATATCAGCAAACTAACTAGACGACGCAACCGATATTTAGGGGCATTATTAATCACCTCTTTATTATCCCTAGAATGCATCTCCCTGGGCAAAGAGGGGGAATAACGGCTTGGCAATCTGGAAAACAATCGTGCTAAGCAACGTCACAGCATCATAGCCACTTTAAAACACCCTAGGTGCAAGG
>CABQYA010000205.1:0-2929 GCA_902468275.1 uncultured Urmitella sp.
GGGCAAAACCACCAAAATCCAGCCGTCCCCACCAAATCGAGAGGGCGATTCCGTCCCCGGAAGGTAGTTCTGTCGCCGGAGGGTGGTAACGTCAGGCAGACAGACACGAGCAGGAAAAATGCATGGCAACAGCACCCTCCCAGAACAGTTCCGCCCTCCCAATCCCAAACCCAGCCAACCATTCCCGACAATTTCACCCGCCTGATTCAAAACCACCCTCCCAATCCCGTCAAAACCCCCAAAATCCAGCCGTCCCCACCAAACCGGGAGGGTCGTGCAGTCACCGGAGGGTGTTTTTGCACCAGGAGGGTGATTCGGTTGCGGGAGGCCATTTTTGTACTGGGAGGGTAATAACGTCAGGCAGACAGACTCGACCAGGAAAAATACGTGACAACACCACCCTCCACAGACAAAAGCACCCTCCCAATCCCGAACCCAGCCGACAATTTCCGACCGTTCCACCCTCCCAGAACACTTCCACCCTCCCAATCCGAGCAAAAGCACCAAAAACCAGCCATCCCCACCAAACCAGGGGCGCGATTCCGCACCCGGAGGGGCATTCTGTCACCAGAGGGCGGTTCTACCAAACCCCACCAGCAGTTTTAATCAATGCCCCAACCACTCCGCCCTCCCGATTCGAAACCACCCTCCCAATCCGGGCAAAACCACCAAAATCCAACCGTCCCCATCAAACCGGGAGGGTCATTCTGTTGCCGGAGGGCGATTTTGTACCAGGAGGGTGATACTAGCAAACCCCAGCAGCTCCCCGGTTAAAGATGACGGGAAAAAGCCAGAAACTACGGCATTAGCCAGAAACTATTCCCTAGTTAAAGCTAATCAAAGCTAACCTGACCAGGAATTACCCTGAAAACCCCTAAAAATACCTCGAAACTAACTCTAAAACCAGCCCAAAAAATAGCCCGGTGTCTAGTCTTAAAAAATAAGCCAAAAATAGCCCGGAATTGATTCCCGATACTAACCTAAAACTAACTCATAAATTACTCGGAAAGAGTACTGTTATCAGGAACCATCTGCTCGCCCTCGGCGCTCAAAGCCACATCCCCAACAACTTTAACGTTCCTACCGAAACTAAAAGCGCCACTAACTTTAAAAGAATTAGCATCCCGAAGTGAAGGAACCCCGAAAGCAAAACGGGACTCAAAATCAGCAATCTTCTTGAAGAAATGGCTATCCAAATCGACTTCCACATTCCGGTTATTAACCTGACGCAAATGGAAATCCTCGCCAAGCTCATAAATGTCCGAACGCACCAAAGTCAGCTCGTTAGTGGTTTTAACCGGTAAGAAACGACTGCGAGGAACCAAAATAGCAGTTGCACCCGCGAAAGACGCAATCGCCGCGCCCATCGCAGTTTCCATTTGGATAACTGCCGGACTGTCAGGATCAGAGGGATCAACCGTCTTGTGATTGGCAATCAACGGCAACCCCAAAACCGCGTTACGCTCTACCAACGCATCACGCAGCTTCAACAAATCAAACCAAAGATTATTAGTATGAAAAAACGGGTGTCGATGCTCGTCAGTAAAATAATCCATCTGCTCGGGAGGAGTCTGCGCCGTATCGCGCAAAATCAACTGCCCATCAGATTTACGAATCGCTAAATGACCACCCTTACGGTCATTAACTGTACGAGTGCAAAGCTCCGCCGCATAGGGCGCGCCACTGCTGGCAAACCAACCAGCTATCTCCGGGCTCGGGGTAGCACCCAAATTATCCGAATTGGAAGTCATTGCGTAACGATAACCAGCGTCAATCAGTTTATCCAGCAACCCTGAACCAAAAAGCGCGGTATAAATATCGCCATGACCCGGAGGACACCATTCCAGCGAAGGATCTTTATCCCAAGAAACCGGGGTTAAATCATCGGCGCGCAGCTTCGGCTCTTGATTTTGCAGAAAATCCAAAGGCAAATCATCAACCTGGATACCAGGATGTTTTTCCAAAGCCGCCAAAGTATCGGCTTGCGTGCGGAAAGAATCCATAAAAATCAGCGGCAATTTCACCCCGTAAGATTGCCGCGCCGCCAACACCTGACGGCAAATAATATCCAAAAAAGTAAGCCCCGAACGAACCGGCAATAAGGATTTGGCTTTATCCATACCCATAGAAGTGCCCAGCCCGCCGTTGAGCTTAATCATTACGGTTTTAGATAAAGCCTCACGAGCTTGCTCGGGACTGACCTGCGCATCTGCCAGGCTATCAACACTGGTGAGCGGGGAAATGGTTTCCTCCGGGATAAAACCGGTATGCTCGCCCTCTAGCACCTGGTAATAGTGAGAAAACACCGAGATAGCTGCCGGGCTAACCCCAGCCTGCTCCATTTTTTCGACCGCTTGAGCCAGCCCTGTTTCACTCATCTTCAGCTTTCTCCTTTACCTAAAACCATACCTAGAGTGGAGAGTCTCCACCTTAAGACTAGAAAGTTTCCACCTGTTGCAACCAAGCTTTCCGTGCCTGTAAAGAGTCCTGTAGTTCTTTCAACTTGGCCTCGTTACCGGCAGATTTAGCCTGTTCGATTTGTGCCTCAATATCGGCGATTAAGCTCTTTAGCTGCCCCGCCATACCCTCGGCGCGAGCTTTAGTCTCTGGGTTGGACTTACGCCAGAGATCTTCCTCCAAGGTGCGCAAATGATCCTCAACCGCGCGCATACGCCGTTCTACCCGCTCAACATCGGCACGCGGCACATGACCTACCTCGTCCCACTGTTCTTGCAAAGGACGCAGCTTGGCTTTGAGCTGCTCAATATCGGTTAAATCCTTTAGCGGCTCTGCCTTTTCTAAAATGGCTTCCTTCTTCGCCAAATTTTCCGTCTCTAAAGCGCTCTCTGCTTCTTGCTGGGCGTTCCGGGCATCAAAAAATACCTGTTGAGCATGGTGAAAACGCTGCCACAAAACATCATCATCACGT
>CABQYA010000206.1:0-2895 GCA_902468275.1 uncultured Urmitella sp.
AAATATATTCGCCCATAGCTCCATCAAATAACCAGAAATAAGCCAACCAGACACCCCTGCCCCTAACGCCAGAAAAAAGCCATAACCAGCTGCCGGGACAACGCCCCTTAGGGCGGGTTTTCCCGCAATCTGACGCAGTCCTATTAGCAGCCCCAGCGCCCCCACGCTCATACCTACCGATTGCGCCAATCCCAAGGCAAGCAAAACAGCGTTAGCGCGATTAGCGCAAATAGCAGGCAAAAGGGCACTCAACCCCCAGGATAGAGCCGCTACCGTCAGCCACCCAGAAGAAGTTGCTATCACCGCCTGTTTCGCTCCTCCTAAAGCGTAAAGAACCCGCGAAAGATGATAGACCAATCCGTAGCCCACCACAGCAGGCGCCATTGCCACCAGTGCCCACACCATTCCCGGAACGGGATTAATTCGCGCAAAAATATCAGCCACCGGACGAGACACCGACACCAGCAACGCCGACCCTAAAAGACCGATTCCGGTTACCAATCGCGTTGAAGATGCACATTCCAGGTTGAATGCGCCCTTATCGCCTCGATGTAAAAGCGAAGATAACCTGGGAAACATGGCGGTAGCAATCGGAACCGCCAATACCGCATAGGGCAGCATATATACCGATTGCGAGTACTGGTAGATAGGCAAAGATCCTTCCACTCCATAGCTGCGGGTAACCAAAATGATTACCAGCACTGAGAACTGTTGCGCAACTAGAGACCCCACCCCTGCCCCAGCTAGGTGCAAAGCTTTTCGTCCTCGCCCTTGTCCTAAACGTAAAGTGGGACGCCAACGAATCCCCAGACGGTAAATCGGAATGAATAGCGGCAGGCTCATTGCCGCTACCCCAGCGGTAGTCCCCCACCCCAAAATCAAAATAGCCCTATGAGCTACCTGAGCCGGATCGGAAACCGAGGGAGACAGATAGCCAAACACTGCATAGGTGACGATAACTACCACCGAGTTCAATAGCGGACCTAAAGCAGGCAGTAAAAATTTTTCATGGGCTTGCAAAATACCGGTTCCGACTACACACAATCCATAAAGTGGCACTTGCAGCGCAAACATTTGCAAAAATACGCTAATTAAATGGGCTTGCAGCTGCGGGTCAGCCCCTTGGGGACAAGGCATTACCTGACCTATCCAAGGAGCTAGAAAATAAACCATCACCCCTATCGGTGTAAGCAGCAACAACGCCCAGGAAATGAGAGCCGAAGATATACGTTGCACCTGTGCACTTAACTTATCGGCAATCGGACCGGCGAGAATCGGAATAGTTACTCCCGCGAGCGCTCCCCCGGCGACTACCTCAAATAGAACTGTTGGCAGCTGATTCGCGGTAGCGTAGGCATTCGCGAAGGCTCCCGTGCCTACCCAAGCAGATTGGGTAAGCCAGCGCCCAAAACCAAAAAATCTCGATAGTAAAGTGAGGACAGAAATTAGCCCGACAGCCGATGCTAATGCGGGCAGCCGGTTGCCTAATCCCAGTTTTTTCAACACCTGCGCCCTAGATTATCTATAGCCCGCAATACCGCATTACCCGAGATTACCTGGGAAAAGGATATTTTCTCGCTGACGGCATTTAACGTAACTACCGCCAGGACAGCTATTAGTTTCCCAGCTAGCTTAGTATTTTGCGCTACCGCTACCCCCAGTAGCGCCCCGAGGGCGTTAGCACCGGTATCCCCCAGCATTTCCTTTTCTCCTAGGTCTTTAGGTAGTTCTAGGAGGCAAACCGTCAGCGCCCCACTTCCTAACATTTTGGCAGCGCCTTTATTACCGCTAAGAAGCAGGCTAATCAGAGTACCTAGTTTTAAGCAACGCCCCGGACGCAGGTCAAATAGGTTAGCCAGATTCGCACTGCCGGCAATTAGCACTGTATCTAGCACCCAGGAGGGCAAACCACTGCCTCGGGAACGACCAATTCCAATCGCGCCTATACCAGCTCCGATTCCGATACCGGCAATCTTCAAAGCGCCGGTAGTAACTTTTCCCTGAGCTAAGGCTCGCAAATGCCCATGAAATCCCTTTGCGCCAGTATTAACGCCAGTTTTCTGTCCCGGATTAGCCCCAGCGTTTTTGATGGTTACTGCTTGAGAATCAGCGTTCGCGGATCGCGTGTCTAAAGGCGTTTGTTCCTGGCTGTCATCGATATATCCCAGGGTTGCTCCTGCTAACACCGGCACCATTGCCCCAAATTTTGCAGCGCTATTGCCGGAAAGCGCCAGGGCGCTGGTCACACAGCCAGCTGCAACTTTGATTCCTCCGCTAAGATTTACGGTTTTGCCATGAAAATTCTGGCGTTCATAACGGCGAATCTGCTCGGGAGAAAGGTGATGTAACAAATACTTCCTAGCTAGGAAAAACCCGGCACTTGCCAGTAATGCCCCCTGGGCTGCACGTGTCATTTACTTTCCTCCTTTTCCGTATCAGGAAACGGTGGAATAAGCTGGCTAGCGTAATGCTCATTGCCATAGGCTTGGTTATTTCCAGTCTCATCAGCTAAAAGCGCAAAGGGAATCGAAGTATTGCTCATAACCGAACCAATACCATCTACGGTGGTAACTTCTAGTTTTTCTGCGCGAATCTTCGTTAAATAATCTGTCTCATTCTTTGCACTTCCAACAATTACTGTTCCTTTGGGAAGGGCTCCATTGATACCTTTAACGAAGTCTAAGTCGATTTGGCTGCTCCCCGCCTTTGTATCCTTTTCGCTAGAAATGGGGCTTAACACTAAAATCATCTGCGCCGGCTCAGTTACCGTTTCCTTAGAAATCAAAGGAGTATCTCCAGCCGAAAGGTTACTTACTAGCGTTTGTATCTCTTTGTCGGAGTTAGTTAGCCCCATACCCAAAGCAGTTGCCAATACCTGCTGGCTAGAAACTTTAG
>CABQYA010000207.1:0-2840 GCA_902468275.1 uncultured Urmitella sp.
GCGCGCCCTTTTAGCTCATCTTCGCTAAGGAATAGGTGATGCGGAGTGACTTCCGCCGTAAGCTTGGCTCCCTGTGCCTTACCCCAACGCACCAGCTCCACCGCGCGGGCGGTGGAAAGATGGCAAATATGTATGCGAACATCCAAATACAGAGAAAGCAAAATATCGCGGGCAATAATCATTTCTTCCGCTACACCCGGCCAGCCTTTTAACCCTAGTTCTTTCGTCAGGTAAGACTCGTTCATTTGAGAATCTTCCGTTAAACGTGGCTCTTGACAGTGCTGGGCGATTACCCCATCAAAATCGCGGAGAATCTCGAGGGCCTGACGCATCAAAAGCGGATCAAAAACGCATTTCCCATCATCACTAAAAACACTTACCTTAGCCCCGCATTCGTGCATTTCTCGCAGTTTGGAAAGCTCTTTACCCGCCAAATCCTTGGTAACCGCTCCTACCGGATGAACATCTACTCTGCCCGCTTTCCGACCCAGGTTAAGAACCTGTTCTACCACCTGGGGACAATCTTGGGTGGGAGTGGTATTAGCCATAGCAAACACGCAGGTGTATCCGCCTTTAGCGGCCGCAGCCGTACCGGTATCTACGGTTTCAGCATCTTCTCCGCCGGGCTCGCGCAAATGGGTATGCAAATCCACCAGTCCCGGCAGGGCGACTAGACCGTGGGCGTCAATCTCTAGCGCAGTCGATTCTTTGGGCAGGGACAAATCGACACCTACCTGGCGGATTTTATCGCCCTCCACCAAAATATCGGCGCGGTCTTTGCCCAGTATGCTTGCCCCGCGGAAAACTAATGCGCTCATGGCAACCTCCTAAAATCTATTCTCCCAGGTAGGTGAGGACGGATTCAGGTAGCTAACCAATAAGAAAACCAATCACCTCAGCCGGTTTCACTGGCATGCCCAATCGCATCGAGCACTGCGTTAATAAAAGCCGGAGAGTCCGGAGTTGATATTGCCCGCGCAGTACCTACCGCCTCGTCTACCGCAATCTTCCAGGGTACATCGTCATTGTAGAGGATTTCCCAAACTGCACAGCGTAAAATCGCCAAATCTGGTTTGGGCATCCGATCCAAAGCCCAATCCTTTGAGTATTGACTGAGCGTCATATCAATATCGAAAAGCCGATCAGCCACCCCATTGACAATTTCCGCTGAATAGTCAGGCAAGGTGGTTTGTGCGGTGCTTAGCTGCCTACGTTCAGCCACTAGCTGACGTAAATCTTCCGGGTCTTCATCAAGACCTTTTAGATTCGCTTCATAGACGGTATCAACTGCCCGCCGGCGCGCTTTAGTACGCCGAGATAGTCGATTCTTGGACACTGGCTACTATTCCTTGACCCGGGAAATGTAGTCACCGGAACGGGTATCGATTTTAATCTTTTCGCCCTCTTCAATGAACAGAGGAACCTGCACTTCGTAACCGGTTTCCACGGTAGCTGGTTTAGTTCCTGCCGAGGAGCGATTTCCTTGCAGCCACGGCTCAGTGTGGGTAATCTGCATGACTACCGATGCCGGTAGCTCCAGGAAAAGCACCTGTCCGTCATGGAAGGCCACAACTGCGCGCTGGTTTTCAATCAGGAAGTTCTTGGCATTTCCTACGATTTCAGTGGAAATCATTACCTGTTCATAGGTGTCATCGTCCATGAAAACGAAATCGGTTCCATCTTGATAAAGATAAGTCATATCCCGGCGATCAACGGTCGCGGTTTCTACCTTTACCCCGGCATTAAAGGTGCGATCTACGGTTTTACCGCTCAGTACGTTCTTAATCTTGGTGCGCACGAAAGCTGGACCTTTACCCGGTTTTACGTGCTGAAATTCGACAACCTGCCACAACTGGTTATCAATTTTTAGTACCAGACCATTCTTCAAATCATTTGTTGTCGCCAACTTAACCCCCAAAAAGTCTCAATAAATCGTTTCTACTCTACTTCAGGAGGGCGGTTCATAAAAAATAGATTCCTCTAGAAGTGTTTTAATCCTTTATACCTAGGGCGGCCATCACTTTTTTGACCACCTGTTCAACTGATAAATCGCTAACTTCCAGGGGAAGGGCTTGCAATATCTTCCAGTTTTCGCGGCGAGCTTGCCCCATTTGCCTCAGCCAGGTTCTAGGCATCCCCAATCCTAGGGAACGAGGACGATTTAGACCCGCTCTATCAGCCATAGTTGCTGAATCAATCACTAATTCGATGATTTCCCTGTCCGGTAGCTCCTGTAGTTCACGTAAAGTGAGGGGGTTGTCCAGTGCTCCAGAACCGCAATCTACGATGATATCTTCTGGGGGATTGTCAGTTAATAGGGCGTGCATTATTTCTCGTTCTACCTGACGATAATGCTCTTCTCCAGCAGAAATTAGGGCTGAGTGCCGGGGTAAACCCAGCTGGGTAGCAACTAAAGTATCAGTAGATACCAGTTTCCAGCCGAGTCTATCTGCCAAAAGACAAGCAATAGCGGATTTGCCGCTACCTGGTAAACCAATTAGGAATACTTTTCTACCCACGGATTCCCCTATTTAGATACGACTGGGAGTGGCACGCTGGTCGAGAGGTTTTGATTTACGGCATTAAATGCTGTTTGTAGCAGCTCATAGTCGCGCACTGGCCTTACATGTACGCAGCCATCACTGCCGGTTAGCACCATTCGGATTACTCCCCCGCGGACTTTTTTATCGGAGGACATGATTTTAACTAGCTGGTCGAAAGAATAATCTGGGCAACAAGTCGGTAAGCCTAGAGCCGCTATTTGACGGCGTTGATCCTGCCCTTCCCGAGCAGATAGTAAACCTAATTCTTGGGCTACCTGGGAAGCAAATGCCATCCCG
>CABQYA010000208.1:0-2834 GCA_902468275.1 uncultured Urmitella sp.
GATTCGATATCGCTCCAGGATTTTGGGAATGGCTAGAGCATAGCTACGCGACCGGGAAAATCTGCAGTATTAAACCGGTTTATGATGAGTTAACTACCAGGGGTGACGAACTTGCATATTGGGTAAAGCTGAAGTCACATAAAGGTATTTTTACTGCTGTCTATGGTGATCAAGCTATCTATGATTTCCTCAGTCAAATTATAACTTGGGCAGAAGAAACGGGGTATAAAACTTCAGCGACACAGGAGTTTGCGGACTGTGCAGATCCGTTATTAATCGCCTTCGCTGCTGTCCATGGATACACGGTAGTAACTCATGAGCGCCCAGCACCTAACTCCAGAAATAGAATAAAAATTCCTGACGTGTGTGAAGCGTTTGACATAGAATATTGCGACACCTTTACTATGTTCCGTTCAACCGGTGCGCAGCTGGTGCTTAGATAGTTTTCGCAAGGAAGGTTGCCGAGGTTCCAAAAAGTAGCTGAACGCTTCCAGCAAATAGGTCGCCGCTTCTATCCCGGGTAGACCGATAAGTACGCGGTCTGTGTCCGCGCCTAATCACCCAGTCTAGATCCATAGTGGTCGCGTAGCTTCGGGAACATTCTTAAAGTCCAGGCGGCTCCCTGGGGCATTAGTGCAAACATCTTCCGGATTTGTATATCGACTATTAAAGTCGAGTTATGAACGATTTCTTTGACCTTGACTGTTTTCTGCTGAAACCCGAACTTTCTGAAGAAGCGAGTAGCGAACACGTCCGCAAGTGGCTTGAGTACAAAGCAGGAGGAGGGGTAGACGATCCTGATTCGTCTGATGGAGCTCGCTATTTTTATAAAGAGCTGTGGGGAGAGCGTCTAGGTATTACTGTTCGTGAATGCCGTAACAAATTTAGCCGGAGACCATCTAAATACGTCCAGGGAGATTGGATGTGTTCAGTGGCTACTACTTTCCGAAAAGGGTTAATCCTTTTCGTTAAGGACAATGATGAGTGGGAATCGGAATTAAAGAAATTGCAGGAAAAGTATGACCTAAAAAGAAAACCAAACAACAATGTTGGTGGATCTAAAATCTATGGGGAGATTCTCCTCAAAGATATGAAAAAAGAAGCTGCTAAACAGAAATTTCAAGATTTCTGGGAAGATGAGGTACTTCAAAATTTCATCCGATCTGCATACACTTCGGCGAATCTGATTATTGTGCCCGACGGATTTAACTCCGCTCGGCTAAAGCATACTGAAGATTATTGGGATCGAACTTTGGAATATTACTTTGAATATTTCAATCCTGAAGCCCCACGTGTATATAAGAATTGCGATGTCGGAACACCATTTCATACCTTAGTTGATAAAAGCAGAGAGCATGGCGATAGGCTGTTTCTCAACGAATGGCTCGATCAAGAAAACAAACCTAAAATGTTGCCTAACAAAAATCCGACCTCAATGGAAGAATGGCGTGACTTGATGGCAGAAATGACTAGACGCATTAAGTGTCGGCGTGAGCAAATGGCTCAATATATAGCGCAGCTACAAAACGAGTAGCCGATAAGAATCGTTAATCGTTTTCTTCCAAGGTTTATTACCCCTCCTAGCCCCGCTCAGTTTAGTGGCGCCTAAAACCATATCCTCTGCTTTGGATTTTCCCGTTTACCCATTTGAGTAAACGGGAATCCTAGGGGAGGCTTTATCGCAGTTTTTGATTCATCTTTTTGACTTCGGCGCGATCCACTAGCCAATTGAATAGCCAAATCAGTAGATAGATAAGCACTATGGTGATGATTACCCCGAGCATATCGAAGCTAGAGCCCCACCATTTAAGGTAGCTGCCAGCTGCAATCCCACAGATAAGTATGATTCCGAAATGCAGGGCGGTATTGAGGATAAGCGGGCGGGTTTCGTTACGGTAAAGCAGTCCAGCGAAGCTGCTGATTATGCCGTAGGCTGCGTAAATAAGTCGCTCAATTAATACTGCCACGTTTTCATTTCCAAAACTGTTTAAGAATTCTGGAACTCCCGGGTAATAGCTAGAGGAGGAAAGAGAAGAAAAAATAAGTTCAATACTGGTGCCGATAGTGATCCCAATGCAAGCCCCTACCAGGGTGAGACCAACTATTTTTTTAGTTTCCATGGGTTTTATCCTTCGTGTGAGTTATAGGTTTTCTGCGGGGGTTAGATTCCGAGTTTGGATTTGAAAGCTGGAAGTTGCCGGCGGGAAACGTAATAACGACAGCCATCTTTTAGCTGCACACTGATCGTTCCCGCGAAAGAAAGATCAAGTTTCTTGATCGCGGAAATATTTACAATTTCCGATTGTGAAATACGTATGAAATCGCCTGCAGGTAGAGATTCTTCGAGTTCGTACATTCGGGCTTTAATCCGCCAATCACCTTTACTGGTGTGGGCAAGCACCGCTTTCTTTTTAGTAAAGAACGCGAGTATTGAGCGCACTTCCAACACTGTGGCGTCATTGCCGCTTGTTCCGATGAGACGGCGAAGGGGGCGCTCGACTGCGGGGGAGGAAGAGCTGTCTAGGCTACCGGAAGCGAGCTTTTGAATCGCTTGCACCTCAGCATCGACCTCCCGCGCCGTTACCGTCACGATAGTTTCGGTTACGGTGGGATTAATTGTGAGCGTGAATTTCATTCCGTTGCGACTCCTTTTCTCTCGCACTTACTGGCGATAATCCGCAAAACGCGAGCGCTTGAGTATCTGGTACTTACAGTTAAAAGCCTTAATGCCGGCAGTACAAGTAATCTGAACTAAGCGGTATAAAAACCGTGCCAAGCGGGCAGATTTCGATGCTCCCTCCCGCCCTCAAAGGTAGATTTTCTGCCCTGAAAGT
>CABQYA010000209.1:0-2803 GCA_902468275.1 uncultured Urmitella sp.
TTATCGTTGATTTGGTGCCGAACCATATGGCAGTTCCCACTCCGGTTTGGATGAATCTGCCCATGTGGTCGGTGCTAAAGCAAGGCAAGGAATCTCCCTATGCGCATTGGTTTGATATCGACATTGATCAACCGATTTTAATGCCCGTCCTGGGTAAACGTATCGGTCAGGTCTTAGCTGACCAGGAAATTTCTTTAGAGCAGCTGATAATTCCGGGCGAGGAGAACCTGGGAAAGCAGTGGGTTTTACGCTATTTTGACCACTATTTTCCGGTGGCAAGTGGAACCGAGGCTTTGCCAATGGAGGTGCTGTTAGAGCGACAGCATTACCGCCTGGCACATTGGAAAGTCGCAGATGAGGAGCTTAACTATCGCCGCTTTTTCGATATTGATTCCCTTGCGGCACTGCGGGTAGAAGAGCGGGACGTTTTTGACTCCACCCACGCCCTTTTGCTGCAGCTGTTCAATGCTGGTTTTATTGATGGGTTTAGGGTGGATCATCCCGATGGGTTAGCTGATCCTGCCGGTTATTTTCGCTGGTTATCTGAGGCTACCGGAGGTGCTTGGATTGCGGGGGAAAAGATTCTCGAGGACGCCGAGCGGCTTCCAAGCGATTGGCCGATTTGTGGTACTACCGGTTACGACACTTCCTGGCGGCTAACTGCGCTTCAGGTTGATTCGCGTGCCTCGTTGCCGCTGGGGACGCTAATGCAAAGCATTACTGGGGATTCACCCTCGTCCTATCGCCAGATTGAACGACAGTCTAAAGCGCAGATTATTGATACTTCGCTCGCGGCGGAGGTGCGCCGGATTGGGCAATTGTTGTGGCGGATTTGTCAGAATGATTTTCGTTTGCGGGATTACACTTTCCGGTCTTTGCTGGATTGTTTGCGGGAACTAATTATGCAAATGCCCGCTTACCGTTCTTATGTTACTGTCGGCCAGCCTGCCAGCAACATTTCGCGTGAGATTGTGCAATCTGCCGCGACCAGGGCTTTGCGTGAGCTCGATAGTGAGCATTCCGACACGATGGCAGTGATTGTTTCCCTGGTATTGGGGGATGAAATCGGTTCTGCTGCTTTGAATATCAGTGACCGGGATAGGCAAGAGTTTTTGGTTCGTTTCCAACAGGTTTGCGGCGCTGTAATGGCGAAAGGGGTGGAGGATACTACTTTTTATCGTTGGACGCATTTGTTGTGTCTAAATGAGGTTGGCTCAAATCCGCAGGCTTTTGGGGTTTCTGCTGACAGTGTGCATCTGTTTGCTTCCGATATTCAAAGCAATTGGCCAGCCACTATGACCACCAGCTCCACTCATGACACTAAACGCTGCGAGGACGTGCGGATGCGTTTGGCGGTTCTTAGCCAATACCCGACGTTGTGGACCCAGATTGTTTCTGATTTGCGTGATACAACCCAAGCTTATCGCCCTAATGATTTAGATGGGCGCAGTGAGAATATGTTGTGGCAAACCCTGATTGGCACTTGGGATGATAACGGCCCGATTTCCTCGCCCCGTCTGCGTCAGTATCTGGTGAAAGCTATCAGGGAGCAAAAATCTTGGACTACTTGGACTAACCCCGATACGGTTCGGGAAAATGAGCTGCTTGATTTTGCCGACCAGATTATTTGTGACCCCCAGGTAGCCGAAATTGTTTCCCGCTGGCACGGCGAAACCGAGCAAGCTACCGCCTACACCATTTTGGCTAATAAAGCCTTGCAACTGACGATGCCGGGGGTGGCTGATGTTTATCAAGGCTCGGAAGTTACCCAAACTTCTCTGGTAGATCCCGATAATCGCCGTCCGGTTGATTTTAGTGCCCTATCTAAAATGCTTTCTCGTCTCGATGATAAAGGGCTTGATTTTTCTGCTGCCCCTTCCCTTGACCAGTTAAAACTGTATTTAACTGCCGCGATTTTGCGTTTGCGCAGGCGTTTGCCTGATTGTTTTGTCTCTGCTTACGCTACTTACCAGCCGCTCGCCCTATCCACGGGTTATGCGGTAGCGTTTGCGCGCGGAACCGAAAACGATGGTTTGCAGGTTGTTACTTTAGCGCGCCGCCTTCCGGGGGTGTTAGCGCGTTATCAGGGTGATTTCCGCAGCGAACATACCGTGGTTTTACCACAGGGTTCTTGGAAAGATATTTGCTCTAATGAGGTATTTTCTGCTGGGACGCATAGCCTGGAATCTCTTTTAGAAAAACGGGGAGCTAGAGTTTTGGAGCGAGTAGATTAAATGACTATCTCCTCTAATAATACTGATTTGCGCAATGTTAAACCTTGGGATTTGCACGCCGGGTGTCAAAAAGTGCCTCTCTGGGCGCCGAAAAAATCCCAGGTAACCTTATTAACGGGGTCTCCTGATAACCCGCAGCGCACCTCGATGATACCCTGCGGTCAGTGGTGGCTTGCCCCTGAGGATTTACCGGAGGGCTGCGCTTATGCGTTTGAGGTTGAGGGCAAGGGACCTTTTCCTGATCCTCGGGCGCGTCTTTATCTGCGGGGCAGTCAAACTTGGGGGGTAACTGCTGATATTGGCGCTATTTCGCGTTCAAGTCAGTGGCATCCGGATGGAAAGTTGCTCGGTAAGGTCTGGTATGAGCTTCATTTAGGTACTTTTACCCCTGCGGGTACGCTTAAAGCGGCTAGGGCTAAACTCCCCTACTTGGCAGATTTAGGGGTTGAGGTTATCGAACTAATGCCGACCGCTTTTTTCCCAGGTGAGCGCGGTTGGGGCTATGACGGAGTTGGTTTATACGCCCTCTTTAATCCCTATGGCTCCCCTAAAGACTTGGTGGATTTTAT
>CABQYA010000210.1:0-2803 GCA_902468275.1 uncultured Urmitella sp.
CGCAACGAAGCAATTACGTATTCACAGATTTCGTAGCCAGTCAATCCACTCATCCACGCCTTCACCATTTAAGGCCGACACTTCTATCACCTTAACTCCCGGATTGACTTGCTCCAAGAAACCCCGGAATTTTTGCATATCGAAGTTTAGATAAGGCGCGAGATCAATTTTATTGACAACGACCACCTCAACCGAGCGGAACATCACCGGATACTTTAGGGGCTTATCCTCGCCCTCGGTAATCGAAAAAACCATCGCCTTAGCGGTTTCGCCAACATCGAACTCTGCCGGGCAAACCAGGTTGCCAACATTTTCAATAATCACCAAATCAAGAGCAGTCAAATCCAATGCTGACAAGGCTTTATGTACCATCGGGGCATCCAGGTGACATTCACCGCCAAAACCGTGACCGGTGTTAAGTAAAGAAATTTGCGCCCCGTATCCTGCCAGACGTTCAGAATCCATAGGGGTTTCAATATCACCCTCGATAACTCCTACCCCGATTTGTCCTTGCAGCTTGGACAAGGTTTGCTCTAGCAGGGTGGTTTTCCCCGAACCAGGCGAACTCATCAGGTTCACCACTTTTACGTTATTTTCCCGGAAAGACTGGCGATTATGCTCTGCCAGATGATCATTTTCCGCGTAAATATCTTCCAATATCTCTATACGTTCCCGACCGGTTTCATAGCCGGAATGATCCCCGATTAGTTCCGGATCGACCACATATTCCCCATGGTCATGGTGATGAGAATGCTCCCCATGATCATGCGCATGAACTGTACCATCATCATGGCGATGAAAACGTCCCATTATTGTTTCCTTTCTGGCGAAACCTCAATAGACACCACTCTAAACTCTTCCCCGCTGATTGTCTTAACGTCTCGCGACAAACAGTTTTCGCAACGAAAATCTAAAATCTCGCCAATTTGGGTTTTGGTTCCACACTCCTGGCAAGCAATCACTGCCGGAATCTCGGTAATATTCAGCACAGCCTGCCCCTCTAGCACGCTTTTTCGCACTGCCTCCCAGGCAAAAAGTAGCGCCTCGGGAACCACCTGGCGCAGATGTCCCACCTCTAAATCGACTGCGAGCACTTCTCGCCCTTTCGCATGTCGAAGAACTATACGCGCAAGTTGGCGCGAAAGTGCAACTTCATGCATAACGACCCCCTAGGTTTTCTTATCGGCGAGGACGCGCCTAGGCTCGCCCGGCATCTAACTTTAAGCTTACCGCTAGGCTTAGGACGATAGATATTTTAGGGGGAGGAAAATATGCGACGCGCCTATCGTCTACGCGGAGTAGTACAGGGAGTAGGATTTCGTCCTCACGTAGCGAGAGTTGCTAGCGATTTTCCCGTCACCGGTTTTGTAGGCAACGATGACGAATCGGTGTTTATAGAGGTACAAGGCAGTCCCCAAGCTATTGAAGATTTCATCTCCAAGCTGCTCTCTACCCTCCCCCCATTGGCTAAGGTCTTAAAATACGCCAGCCAAGAAATACCCGACATCGAAGGTGAACATAGTTTTCAAATAGTTAAATCGCGTCGCCGACCCGGTGTACGCAGCCTGATTCCTCCCGATACTGCCACCTGTTTTGATTGCCAAACCGATATGGCAAATCCCAACAATCGGCGCTACCACTATCCCTTTACTACCTGCACGAACTGTGGTCCGCGGGCAACGATTATGTGCAATTTACCCTATGATCGGGATACCACCACTATGGTTAAATTCCCGATGTGTCCGGCTTGTCACGCCGAATACACAGACCCGAAAAACCGGCGCTACCATGCGCAACCTATAAGCTGCTATGACTGCGGGCCAGTGTTGTGGGTAAGCGATACTGCCAACCCAAATCTGCGTCCTCCCTCGGGAGATCGCCGCCCCTTGATCGCCGGAGCCCTAAACGAGGCTCGGGCTCGTTTGCTACGTGGAGAAATCCTGGCGGTAAAAGGTATCGGTGGCTTCCATCTGATGTGTGATGCCCGCAACGAAGAAGCGGTATCCCGGCTGCGTAAACGAAAAAATCGTGGAGATAAACCTTTCGCAGTCATGGTGGGCGATATTGAAGCGGCACGCAATCTTGCTCAACTTAATCAAGCCCAAGTTGAAGCACTGACCAGCCCATCTCGACCGATTGTGATTGCCCCGGTAAGTTCTAACTACGGGTTGGCAGCCAGCATTGCTCCCGGTCTTAACGATATTGGGGTGATGCTGCCGTATGCTCCCCTACATTTGGAACTTTTAACCGCTGAATGCGCTGAGATGGCATTGGTTGCGACCTCCGGGAATCTGGCAGGAGAGCCCTTGTGTTTTACCAACGAGGACGCCAGCGAACGTTTGTCGCGTATTGCGGACGGGTTCGTTTTCCATGACCGTGATATTCACCTGCCGATGGAGGACTCGGTTTTCTTGGGGAACTCGAAGACTACTATCCCCTCGCGGCGCTCCCGAGGATATGCACCACTACCAGTGCCGCTACCTAGAAAAGCTGAAGTTCCAACTTTAGCGGTGGGAGGAGAATTAAAAAACACGTTTTGCCTGGCCAGCAAAGATTTGGCACATATTTCGGGACATATCGGGGATATGGGTACGCTCGCCAGTCAAGAAGCCTTCGATAGGGCGGTCACTCAAATGCTGAATTTCCAGGATTCTCGCCCTGAACGAATCGTTTGCGACCTGCACCCCGCCTATTTGACCACCGCTTGGGCATCAAGGTTTTCTGCCGCTAAAAATATCGAATTAGTGCAGGTACAACATCACGTAGCCCACGCCTATTCCTTGTTGGCAGAGCGAGATTGCCA
>CABQYA010000211.1:0-2754 GCA_902468275.1 uncultured Urmitella sp.
GTCTTTAACCAGCGGGCGTGCCCCAACCCATACGTGCAGAGGACGAGAATGGCGGAATCCCGGCAAGAGGGCGTCCCCGGCATCTAGCATTTGCTGGACTTCCTGGTCTTTTATTTGTAGGAAGTCTGCGCTGGGTGCCACCTGGTCGGTGGTGCCAATAATCGCAACCTGATGGGCAGGAACAATCAAGTCCCCGTCAGAAGGATAGATACAACGGTTAATTACGTGTTGGCAGATGCGGTGATTCATAGCAATCATAATCCCCGCACCCAGAACCACATTCACATCATGGCAACCGGCCAGAGCGGCAATTTCGCCTGCCCAGGGGCCGCCACAGTTAATAACAAACTTGCAGTCTATTACTACTTCTTCGCCGCCGTGCTTGTGGTCTTCGCATTTTACGGCACTGACTGCCCCGTTGGTTACTTCAATACCAGTAACCCAGTGGTAGGGCAGGATTTTGGCGCCGTATTCTTTAGCGGAGTGGGCAAATCCCCAAACCATTTTCCAACCATCAATGGTTCCATCTTCTACCACGAATGCTCTTTTTAACTTGGGGTCAAGGCGAGGTTCGCGTTTCAAGGCTTCGGCAGGCGAAATCTCGTAGGCCGGAACTTTGGTTTTATTAGCACACTCCAGGAAAATATCTGCGTGCTCTTCGCTATCTTTCGAGGTAGTAACGAACAGTCCCCCGGTATCTTCAATGGCGTGGGGAACGATTTTACGTAAGACTTCGTTCTCCTGCGCGCATTCACTAGCAGACTCGGGGTCTGATTTTACGTAGCGTCCTCCGGAATGGAGTAAACCGTGAAACCTGGCGGTAGTGCCCTGGGCTAAATCCACCCTGTCTACCAGTGCAGCTTTGAATCCTCGCATAGCCACGTCGCGTACTACGGCGCTCCCGGTGGCTCCGCCACCAATCACCACCACATCGACTTCTAGTTTTCTCACCCTATGCCTCCAGAAATGACCGTGGCTTCGCTGCCACGCTTCAAATGATTGCCTCAGATTTCTTCCTGCGACTTTTTCAGCGTATATCGCGAGTCTTTTTCTTTCCCGGATAGTGCTCAGTTTGCACATATTCACGCGCGCGCTTTGGGCAGGTACACGTCCTCTCAAAAACCTGCACCTTAGTTTTCAAGTTTTCAGAGGTACAGGAAGTGAGAATACGACAGAATCCAAACAGCTAACCGCCCTGAGTTAAACTAAAACCATGCTTTTATCTGACCGCGATATCTCCCGGCTATGCGCATCCGGGAAAGTCGAAATTGATCCGTATGATTCGGCAATGATTCAGCCAGCTTCAATTGATGTGCGCCTGGATCGCTATTTCCGTCTGTTTGATAACCACAAATACTCGGTAATCGACCCGGCTCTGCCTCAAGACGACCTCACGCACCTGGTGGATGTGGGTGATACTGACCCCTTCGTGCTCCATCCGGGAGAATTTGTGCTCGGCTCTACTCTTGAACGGGTTCATTTACCAGATGATGTGGCCGCCCGCCTAGAGGGAAAATCATCCCTGGGACGCCTGGGGTTGCTGACCCATTCCACTGCCGGATTTATCGACCCTGGTTTTAACGGTCACGTCACCTTGGAGCTATCGAACACTGCCACGATGCCGATTTTGCTTTACCCAGGAATGAAAATCGGTCAGCTCTGTTTCTTCCAACTATCCTCACCGGCAGAAATACCCTACGGCTCAGCTGAACGTGGCTCTCGCTACCAGGGGCAGCGCGGACCGACTGCCTCACGCTCCTACCTGCGATTTGACCGTGCCCAAGTGCCGGAAATGGAAAACGGAAGTGAGCGATAATCCCCTGACCGATACCTCTACCTTTGCGCGGGTTGAGACCGGTAAAATCCCTGCTCTACGGGTAACCAAGCAAGGGGTACAGTCACAAAACCAGGTGGCAGCGATTAACCCAGGTGCATCGTTGATGCTCAGCCAGGGGGAGCTTCCGACAACTGAATTTACCGAGGTGGGGTGCAGCCAGCTGGTAGTTTTTCCCGCTGGGGTTGGTGGTGAAGAAGTCGAAGCGCTCGCGGTTTCTCTTTGGGAGGACGCAGCTTGGATTGCTCCCGGCAGGTTGCGTCTTAGCGGGCAGGCACAGCTGTGTGGTCCTTTCAACTTGAATCAGGAAAATCGCAAAATTTTGCAGCTGCCCTCCGGATGTGGAATCGCGTTTCGTCTTGACTGTCCGCGCCAACGGACCGGCGCTCTTGCCCCCGAGTTACAGGGAGCTGATTCCCTGACTGATGCTTTCGCTGCCAGTGAGCCGATTGGTCTGGAATATGAAGTGCTCAGTGGTCTATTGGCAATTTGCCGGCGCCTCGGGGGAAGTTTGCGGATTGGGCCGGGTAACCGGGCGAAAGATTCTTCAGCCGAGCTGCTTTCGCCAGACCCGGATTCGGCGGTAAATCTAACGGTCTATTCGCCCTATTGGATAGAGATTGAACAGTTAAAGTCGCTGTTAAATCCAGTGTTGGGGGAGCTCAGCTTAGATGGGGAGCAGCTCAAAGAACCTACTCGCCGTGCCGAGCGAGTGAATCGGGAAGCTGAAGAACTGGTTAAGGCCCAACTGGGTGAGAAAGAACTCCAGCGGATAGCGGCGGAAGCAGCAGCTTTCGATAAGGAAGCTGGTTTTGATTTAAGAAACAGTGAAGCCTATGCCCTCTATGGTTCTGTGGGCAAAGGCGCAGATTTTTGTGTTGGGGTTCAACCCACCCTACAGCTACCCCCCTCTTTGCGTT
>CABQYA010000212.1:0-2728 GCA_902468275.1 uncultured Urmitella sp.
ACAATGTGGCGGTTACCTTGGTATATATCTGGGTGGTAGTTACGTTCACGTGACCGAGCAGCTCTTGAACTACCCTAACGTCCGCCCCGCCCTCTAACATATGGGTGGCAAAAGAATGCCGCAGGCTGTGGGGGGAAACCGCCGTTTCTATACCTGCTTTTTCTGCGCCCTCGCGAATAATATTCCAGGCACTTTGCCGCGATAAGCGTCCTCCCCGCAGATTCAAGAACAGTGCCGAACTACCCCGCCCTTTTTGGGCTAGCCTCGGACGGGCACGCACCAGATAGGCTTCTAAGGCTTTAACTGCGTATTCTCCTAGCGGCACCAGGCGCTGCTTATTGCCTTTACCGGTTACGGTCACCAGGGTAATCGGATTATCCCCTGATTCTTCTGCCTCCCGGCCAGCCAGAATCCCTAAATCGTCCACATCGAGGGCGCACACTTCGCTCACCCTAGCTCCCGAAGCATACAGGGTTTCCAGAAGTGCCCGCGAGCGCAAAGAAGCCGGATCCTCCCCGCTAAAGGCTTCCAGTAAAGCGCGGGTTTGCGTGATAGTTAGCGCTTTGGGGAGCGGACGCGCTAAGCGGGGATTTTCTAGGTTTTCGGTGGGGTCTACGCCACTTAGGCACTCGGTTTGCGCAAAGCCGTGGAATCCGCGCAGGGAGGCCAGGAGCCGGGCGATTGACGAGGCCGCCAGCGGGTTTTTCCCGTCTTCTCCGGCTGCGGCTGCCTGCAAGAATGCCTGCAAAACGTCCGGGGTGATTTCGGCTAGGGTATGAATACCGGCACCGGCTAGATACTCGTGGTAACGCACCAGGTCACGCCGATAGGAGCCGACAGTGTTATTTGATAATCCCCGTTCAATCGCCAGGTGATCTAAATATGCTTCGCTCGCCTGCTCGATTTCGTCCATATTCTTATTTTAGAGGGCGCAGCCACTTTTACTTGCGCGCCACCTGTGGCAAAAGCGGGTTTCCGGCAGCAGCTTGCCACCAGGGTAATAATAGAAGCATCGTTGATTTTAGGAGTGATGATTTATGGCGTTATTCGCGATTGAATACTTTTATGACCCGGCAGCTGCCGCAAAAATGGATGAGGTTCGCCCTGAACACCGCGCGCATCTGCGCGGCCTGCACGATCAAGGCATTGTAAAACTGGTGGGTTCTTGGGTTAATGATTCCCAACCCGGCGCGCTAATCGCGGTGGAAGCTGAATCCGCAGAGGACGCCCTGGCCGCTTTAGCGGAAGATCCCTTCTTCATGGCGGGTTTCATTACGAGTCGCAAAGTACATCAATGGAACGTAATTATCGGGGAACTCGCCTAGTCAGCCCCGTGTTAGTAGAACCTGGATTTAACTCAGGCAGCTGGAACGCCCTCTAAACGCTAGTTTTCTCGCCCCACCTGCAGTAGGGTTTCCCTACTACCTCTTCCGTATTTACTGCCGCGTTGATACAGGACAGTTAAGGCTTGAGGGAGGTTGCCGGAAGTATGTAGATTCCGGTTTCTTTATCCTGCATTACGGCTTGCAGGTGTCCAACGATAATCCCCATTACTTTCGGTTTCTTTTTCGCGTAGCGGTAGAAGCGAGTAAGACTGGTTATTGCGTCATTAATGCTGCCATCACTTAATTTAATTTCAAAAGCCGCATAGTCGCCATTCTTAAATTCGAGGATGGCATCAACTTCATCACCAGAAACGTTGTCGCGGAAATGGAAAAGTTGCCCTCCGTGATAGTCGGCATAAATCCGTAGATCTCGTTCCACCAGTGCCTCAAATAGTAGTCCAAAAGTCTCATGGTCATGCAGCAGTTTTTCAACACTCAGTCCTAGGCTTGCACAACAAAGAGAAGGATCCACCAGATGTCTTTTCGTGGCTTTCCCAATTCGTGCCGAGGAACGGTAATTAAGACTAAAAGCTTCTTGATTTGCGGTCAGATATAAACTATCGAGGACGTTGAGGTAATCTGCGATGGTTGCACGGCTTTCGATTAACTCATCTTGGTTTTCGTATTCTTCGATATCTTTAACCAGGGTTTTGTTTCCGACTAAAGTTGATTCATTTCTGGAAAGCGAACGTAAAAGCATACGCATCTTGTGCGGATTACGTTTCCTTCCTGCCCTTTCATGCATATCTTTAGTCACCAAGGAATCAATATAACTCGCGGGAATAACTGCGCAATCTTCCTCCGCCATATCGATATTTTCTGGCCATCCTCCTCTAACGATGAGGCGGGCAAGTTTTTCCAGATCCACTTCGCCCACATATCCCGTTTCAACCGTTCCTTGCAATAGGCTAGATAGAGATACTTCTCCGGTGGAATCACCTGATTCATACAGACTCATAGGATGCATGCGCAGGGTCACTATTCTTCCTACCCCAGAGTGGAATACCTTGTGCTCACCTTCATTGACTTTCAAAGCGGTTGAACCAGTCAGGAGAAATTTCCCTTTTTTCCGATCCGTGTCACACTCATGCCGTACTGCATCCCAAATCTCGGGAACAATCTGCCATTCATCAATCAATTGCGGACTTTGATGAGTAAAAATATATTTGGGATTAACCCCTGCCAGGTCACGCTGACTTCGATCCGTTAGATAACTCACGCTATTTGCGTGTGCCAAGCTTGTCCAGGTCTTTCCGCACCACTTCGGCCCCTCAACACAGACAGCTCCGAAGATGCCTAAGTATCTTGCGATTTTTTCGTCAATAAGTCTTGACCGATACCCT
>CABQYA010000213.1:0-2727 GCA_902468275.1 uncultured Urmitella sp.
CCTGCAAGCTGGACGGTGCTTTCCAATATGGATACTCCTGAACCGGAGTCGTTAAAAGTAGAGCGGGCAGGAGAGGAAAAGAAAAATCTCTTCCGCTTCGCCTCTACCCCCCTACTGTCTAGCTACATTACCGCCCTTGTTGCCGGTCCTTACCACAGCGTGAAATCGGTACTCACCAGTATTGATGGGCGCACTATTCCCCTGGGGGTTTACTGCCGGCAATCGCTAGCTAAATATCTGGACGCGGATTTTGTATTCGAGCAAACTATTGCAGGGTTCCGTTTCTATGAATCCCGCTTTGCTCGCCCCTATCCTTTCACCAAGTATGACCAGATTTTTGTTCCCGAATATAACGCAGGGGCGATGGAAAATGCTGGCTGTATTACTTTTAGGGATGAATATATTTTCCGTACTAAACCTTCGGGGGCGCAGCTAGAGCAGCTCACCAACACGATTTTGCACGAGCTGGCTCATATGTGGTTCGGAGATTTAGTCACCATGAAATGGTGGGATGACCTGTGGCTAAACGAATCGTTTGCCGAGTTCATGTCGTACTGGTGTATGGCAGAAGGCACCCGTTTTAGTGACGCTTGGACCGGGTTTACGATGCGCAAAGTCTGGGGGGTTAATTGTGATCAGCTGCCCACTACCCACCCGATTGTGGCTCCTATAACCGATTTGGCGGATGTGGAAGTCAATTTCGATGGTATTACCTATTCCAAAGGCGCTTGCGTGCTGCGCCAATTGGTTGCTTATGTGGGTGAACGTAACTTTTTGCTCGCCCTCCACAACTATTTTGCCCAGCACGAGTATTCCAATGCGACCCTTGCCGATTTCTTGGGTGAGTTAGAAAAAACCAGCGAACGCTCCCTTAAGGATTGGAGTAAAGTCTGGCTACTTCAAGCTGGTATTACCCAACTTGAATCCCGCATTGAGCGAGATAAAGACGGTAAAGTTAGCAGTTTTGAAATCCTACAGTCCTTGCCCCAGGAGGGAACCAGTCTACGTCCTCATGCCACTACCGTGGGTGCTTATGATTTTGATGCTAACGGGAAGCTATGTCTTGCGCGTCGCGCCGATGTGGATGTTAAAGGTGAGGTAACTGCGGTTCCGGGGTTAGTTGGCACCAAACATGACGTATATGTGCTCAATGATCAGGATTTGGCGTACGCCAAGATTAGGTTCGATAAGGATTCTTGGAATCTACTTCATGCGCATGTTGGTGGTTTTGTGGATTCTCTGCCCCGAGCAGTGGTGATGTGTGCCGCTTGGGATATGGTGCGTGACGGGGACTTGTCGGCTTCTAAATATCTTGAAATGGCGCTGGGGGCGCTCAGACACGAATCCAATTCTTCTGTGCTCAGCGGTATTTTGCGTCATATTCAAGGTGCTCTTTGCTACTACGCTGCCGATCCGGATGGTGCTCAAAGAATGTTGGCTCCCGCTCTGCTGGCTCTTGCCGAGGACGCGCAGCCCGGTTCTGACCGGCAACGTCAGTTGGTGCGGGCATTCTTGCAGGTAGCTGGGGCTCGTGAGGTGCAAACGGTTAAAGACTGGTTTGAAAACGCTTCGGTTTTGGACGGGGTAAACGTAGATACGGATCTGCGTTGGGATATGCTCTTTGCTTTGGCGGCTAATGGGCAGGTCAGCGCAGATATGATTCGCAAAATGGCAGAAAGTGACGACACTATTACCGGCCGGGAGAATGCTTTCTTGGCGCGCGCTGCCCTGCCGGGTCGGGAAAATAAGGCGCAGTGGGCGCAGCGGGTTCTGGAAGACACTTCTTTGACCAATGGGCAGATTGATGCCTTGACTGCCGGGATTGCGCGTTCCCTCTGGCTACAACCAGCAGATGGTGCCGATATGATCGAGCCTTATTTTGCGGCGCTGGGCGATATTTGGGATCAGCGCACTTTACATATGGCGGAGTCATTGGTTGGCGGGCTTTACCCCTTAGCTCTCCAAAGCCGGGAAGGCTTTGACCTGGTAGAGCGGACGGAGCGTTGGCTCGCAGAAAACCCGGATGCCGATAAGGCGCTGCGCCGCCTGGTACTAGAAGAACTCGATGGTGCGCGGCGTTCACGCCATGCCCGCACTGGTAAATAAGTTTTTCGCTTAGCGCGGCTGGCTACTTAGAGCGCTTAGCTAAATCTGGTCAGCCGCCGCTAACGAAAATCTCGGGATTTGGTGGGGACTGGCAGATTTAACGGTTCGATTTTATCGGCTAGCAGGGCTAGGGCTCCGTCTTTGGCTTGCAGGACTCCCCGCACGATTAGGGCATTTTGGCTGAGGGCGAGGCGGCGGTAATGCTGCCAGCAACCAACTTGGCAGATTACGTTTACTATCCCGGTTTCGTCCTCTAAAGATAGGAATACTACCCCTTTGGCGGTGTGGGGGCGCTGGCGGTGGGTAACTATCCCGGCGCACCGGATACGTTTGCCGGCTAGCTGCGGGCGTAACCCAGCGGCCGGGAGGATTCTGCGCCGGTTAAGTTCTGGCCTGAGCAGTTTTGTGGGGTATCCCCACAGGCTGATTCCCAGGGCTGAGCTGTCCCATTGCACTTGCTCTGAGGTAGTCAAGGGTGCGAAATGTGGCGTGGTTTCTGTAAGGGCAAGTCCTGGCAGTTCTGGCTGGTAGAAGCGTTTTTGTGGGGCGGATAAGAGGGGCGCTCGCCAGAGTCCTTCGCGGCGGGTGACTCCCAGGGAAGACAGCGCCCCCGAGGTAGCC
>CABQYA010000214.1:0-2684 GCA_902468275.1 uncultured Urmitella sp.
CAAAGTTTCCCTCGAACCAATACCAGTTTGCCGGATTGTCTTCTGTGCCCTCCCAGGCCAGAATATGGGTGGCAACCCGGTCAAGGAACCAGCGATCGTGAGTGATTACCACTGCACACCCCGGGAACTCTAGCAGCGCATTTTCCAGGCTAGCCAAGGTTTCCACATCAAGGTCGTTGGTAGGCTCGTCCAGGAGCAGCAAGTTTCCGCCCTGCTTTAGGGTAAGCGCCAGGTTTAACCGGTTGCGTTCCCCACCAGATAGCACTCCCGCCGGTTTTTGCTGGTCAGCACCTTTAAATCCAAAGGAAGCCACATAGGCGCGGGACGGAATGGTTACTCCCCCCACATCTAGAAAGTCCAGTCCATCGGATACCACTTCCCACAGGCTCTTATCAGGGTCAATTCCGGCGCGGTTCTGATCTACATAACTGACTTTCACAGTTTCACCGATATCAAGAGTTCCCGAATCGAGTTCTTCTAGCCCCACAATTGTCTTAAACAAAGTGGTTTTTCCCACCCCGTTCGGACCGATAATCCCCACGATTCCGTTCGGGGGTAAGTTAAACGAAAGGTCTTTGATTAACTGGCGATCCCCAAAACCTTTACACAGGTTCTCGGCGCGCAAAACCACGGTTCCCAGGCGCGGCCCTGGCGGAATCTGAATTTCTTCGAAGTCCAGTTTCTTCGCCCGTTTCGCCTCTGCCTGCATTTCTTCGTATCGTTGCAAACGCGCCTTGGATTTGGCTTGCCGTCCTTTTGCCGAAGACCGTACCCACTGCAGTTCTTCTTTCAGACGTTTAGCGAGCTTTGCGTCCTTACGCCCCTGGATTTCCAGGCGTTCGCGCTTCTTTTCCAAATAGGTCGAATAGTTGCCCTCGTAGGGATACAAACGCCCGCGATCAACTTCCGCAATCCATTCTGCCACGTGATCTAGGAAATAACGGTCATGGGTAATCGCGATTACTGCTCCCTTATAAGAGTGCAGATGCTTTTCTAGCCACAGGATGGATTCGGCATCCAAATGGTTAGTGGGTTCATCCAGTAACAGCAGGTCAGGAGCTTTTAATAGCAGCTGACAGAGGGCGACCCGGCGCCGCTCTCCACCGGAAAGTACTGAAACCGGTGTCTCCGGGGGTGGGCAGCGCAGGGCATCCATAGCCTGTTCTAATTGAGAATCCACATCCCAACCATCGGCAGCGTCAATCTCAGCTTGCAGAGTCCCCATTTCTTCCATTAGGGCATCAAAATCGGCATCCGGATCGGCCATTAACGCAGATATCTCGTTAAAGCGATCGAGTTTGGCTTTTAGTGGACCGACCCCTTGCTCCACGTTTTCTTTAACCGTGAGATTGTCGTCAAGGACGGGCTCTTGCATCAAAATCCCCACGGTATAGCCAGGACTTAGACGTGCCTCTCCATTGGAAGGCTCATCTAGACCTGCCATAATCTTAAGGATTGAAGATTTGCCGGCTCCGTTAGGACCAACCATGCCGATTTTAGCTCCCGGAAGGAAAGCCATTGTCACATCATCCAAAATTACCTTGTCACCAAGGGATTTACGGGTGTGAATCATTTGGTAAATGAACTCTGCCACTGCTGCCACTTTCTGCCAGACGGTATGTTTCTAATACCCAGAATAGTGGACTTAAAAACGCAAAGCGAACCCCCTTAGATTTGGTTCATTTATCTTAGATTTTAGGCCGCTTGACCGTTAAAAGTGGTTTCGAGTATATATTCGCCGTTCGGATCTAAACTGCTCTCCTGTGGCGAGGACGAATCACAGGTTTCAGCAGATGTGTTTTCCTCTTGCAGAGGGGGTTCGCTGGTAATTTCCCCAGTTTCATGGTCAAGTCTCTCTTGGGGTGATAGCTCAAAATCGCCCTCTGGGTCTGCAAGCGAGGACGCGGTATCAGACGGGACGGAACCGGGGTTTCCCCGTTTGGGAAGCGCACCCACCATCCGCACAAAATTGGATTCCCCTAAAGTGAGATCGTGCCCTAAAGATGAGGCGGTCAGCTCTAGCCCATAGTGGGTTACGCTGTCTTTATCTTCCCATTTACTGCGGATTAGGCGACCGGAAGCAATAATTGGGTCTCCAATTTTTATAGAACGGGAAACATAGTGTGCTCCCCAACCCCAAACTTTTATCCGAACCGTTAAGGATTCTCCTTTTTGCCAGTTACCGTGATTATCGCGGTAATAGGGGGTGTGCATCACCCGGAAAGTACTTAGCGCTTTTTCGGGTTTAGCGGGGTCAGGACGGTGAAATGTGGGGGCGGTTGCCACCCAGCCGGTAAAGGTAACCTCGATACTTGATTTACTCATTTTTCCTCCTAGTGTTGGTTACCTCACCATGTTGCAAAGTTTCCCCGAGATTTTCTAAAAAGAAAACTCTCTCACCAGGAAAAAGTATGATTATCTCCCCTTGGGGACACGGAATTAGCTCGCGGCGATTTTCCCTATAGACTAAGAAACGGTCAGCCCCCGTAGCTCAAAGGATAGAGCAAGGGCCTTCTAATCCCGAGGTTGCAGGTTCGATTCCTGTCGGGGGCGCCAGATGTCACTCAGGTAAACCGGTTTTACCTGTAAGTATTCCCAAATCCCCCTCCCCCGATAGCTTTACGAACTCCCCTCTGTTAGCTTTCGCTAGTTGCAATCACCAATCCTTAGACTACGAACAGCTG
>CABQYA010000215.1:0-2665 GCA_902468275.1 uncultured Urmitella sp.
GGTGACGATACCGTCAGCGGGGGCTGGTGCCGCGTTAATGATTCCGGCATTTCGTCCTCGACCTCTGCAAAAGCAGAACGTTTAATCGGGGGTGCAGAAATTTCCTTTGCGGGCGCTGTCGCGTCGGCTTCCTTCGCCGCGGTGGGTGATGACGAGGATTCGGAAGTTAGCTCGTCGAAATCTACCTCTAATTCCGGATCGAAACCTAAATCTTCGGGCAGCGTGCTGCCAGTAGCGTCAGGGACAATAGCTTCGGGCAAAGTTGCGGGAGTCAGATAGCTGGGAAGGATTGCTGAGCTTGCAGGTGTTCTAGCTTTATCAACTGGTTTGGATAAGTTTTGCTCACTAGGGTTAGGCGCAGCTGGCAGCGGATTAGGAACTGCGGGAGTAGCTGTTAGTGGGCTAGGCGTGGCAACTACCGGGGCGGGAACGCTCAGGTTGCTGGGTGTGACTACCGAGTTGATACCGATTTCGGCAAGCTTTGGATTATTTACCGGTATTTGCGGGGTTACCGGCATTTTTAGGGAGGACGAGTTAGCTGGTAGCGGGGAGGTAACTGGCTGCTTTGTGGGGGCGACAGTTTCTGGGGGTGAACTCGCCGGTGAGTTTTGGGGCGGAGGAGGTGCTGGACGCATAGCGGGTTGATTGCCCTCTTGCATCTCGGGCTGGGCACGGCGGCTAGCTAGGGAACGGCGGGCAGGAAACTCTCGACTGGAATCATTCTTGGCAACAGGATTGGTTTCAGGGCTGGCTACCGGCGATAATGCCCCCGATTGAAAGGCTGATATCTGCTGATTCTCTGCTGCCGATAGCGGCTTGTCACTTCCGTTTAACACCGGAATCCAAGATAATTCACCGCTGGGAGTGCGCCAGCTGGGAGTAGCTGAGCTGGCAGGGGTAGGTGAATCATTGGCGGCAGCGTAAGCCGCTGAAACCATGGCAGCTAAACCCATTCCAGAGATTTGCTTCTCACCTGCATCTTCAGGTGAGCGTTCCGAGTTATTTTGCGGGCTTTGAACCGGCGGGGTGACCTGAACGCCCTCAGCAGGTAATCCCTCAGCGCTATTTCCCCACTTCGCGCTAGTTACGTCCTGTGCAATAGAGCCTGTAGGAGAATAGCTGGCAGGTAGCTTCGCCGCCGTCTGTGGTGCTATCGGCGCTGTTGGTTGCGTCGATACTGGGGATAGCGGCGCTGCAGCTACCGTTTGAGGATACACAGGTGTCGCTACCTGCGATGATAGTGGCTCAGGATTGAGAGCGGGCTGTAGTGCCGGTTGCACTTCCCCCGCCCTCTTCGGTTCTGTGTAGGCCTGTTTTCCCAAATCAGGCAAAGCCTCCAAAACTAAAGATGCAGGATTTTGGGAAATAGACTGTCCGGCTTTCATCCATAAACCAAAAGCCTCTTCAGCAAGCTCACCTTTACCGCAAAGCATTCCCGCCAACGCCACCGTATCTACCAGCCTTTTTACTTGCCAGCGAGGTAAATCTGCCGTCTTGAATGCTGCGCGAGCCTGCTCAATTCCGCTGCGCAGCTCGGTCAAACGCGAATCGGCAAGCTCCGGTGCCAACCGTTCAGCTAGCTCAAGGCAGCACCTGACCACCTCATCTATGGTTAGCTTAGACACCTAGCTTCGCCCCTTTCGCGAACTTAAACAGGTCACCATCCCCGGCGTGACCAGCCAAGCAGCCACTCGCCGAGAAGTGAGGATAGCTGCTGCTTTGCGAACCTCACGTTTGTCAGGTTCACGTCCAGTTTCCTGCATCTTTGAAAACCATTTTAGCAGGTGAGCAACTTCGCGATCGATACCGCACATAATATGTGGGGAAACTAGAAGCGCACTTTGGGCAGGATGTAACTTTTCTTGGACAGCCTCCGCCACCTCCTCGGTCAAGAAATCATCTACCCAGGCAAAACTGTTGGTTTCAGCCGAGGTGATAACTTCGGAAAATTTTGAACGCGGATCTCCGTTCGGGCAATTAAGCCAAGGTAAATCCTGAGGGATACCCAACAGCGGGGATAGATACTGATTTGCCCACTGATTCCAAGAAGTAGCCCAGCAAATATCATAATGTTTCGCCAGTTCGCGCAGTCTTGCTCCCAGGAGACGCGAAAACACCAGATTAACGTTGAGGGAACCGTCTTCTTTGAGCTGCACCAGGCGGGCGCGCAATAAGGGGTTAAGGATACGCCGACCCGCCCTACCCCAAAGATTTAACGGACCGTCTACATCTAAGAATAATATCGTGTTTACCTGGGAATACTCTCCCGACTTTTCAAGGAATGGTCGCGGGGGTAAAGAGGTTTCTGCCGATGAGGACGCGGCGCGGGTTTGCCTAGAATCAGCCGCAAGCCCTGTGGCTTTGGCTTTTGGGTGTGCAACTACACTCACGCGCCCTCCTTAAAGTCCTAACTTCACATTATAGCGAGATTATAGGTAGCGCAGACCACGAAGCTAGTTTCGGCGCAAAGCGACAGAATCCGGCAGAAAAGATTCCTGCGAGTAACGGCTAGCAGCTTCGCCGGGAAATAATGCCCGCAGAGGCTAGTTCTGCACGAGGATTACTTGCCGTTGAAGGTGAACTCCTTTTCCCCGTCCTCGCCTTCGCGTACATCAACAACGATTTCTTGACCCGGCTCGATGTCTCCGAAAAGAATCTTTTCGCT
>CABQYA010000216.1:0-2657 GCA_902468275.1 uncultured Urmitella sp.
TACCGGTTTGCCCGGTTCAATTAGCTCATCTCCGATAGATAAAATCACTACCCGAGGACGAGGACGAACCCTCACCCGCAAACGCCCTACTCCCGCCAGCAACGCCACCTGCCGAGAACCAATCCGGGTACCGGCACGCAAAATCGTTGTGCCAGCACTTACATCTTGACCGCGACGTAAAATATTTTTGCCTTTCGCTGGGGCAGACAGAATTTGTACCCGCGCCGATCCCTGATCGGTTTCCTCTAACGGAACCACCGTATCTGCCCCCATCGGTAAAGGTGCACCCGACGCAATCCGGACTGCCGCGTTTTCTACCAGGGAGCAGGGCTCGGCATCGCCCGCTTTTACCTCGGCAATTACATCCAGGTACACTTGACGCATTTTCCCAGCACCACCCACATCTTGGGAACGTACCGCATATCCATCCAAAGTAGCCTGATCAGTAACCGGTAAATCAAACGGCGCACTCACGTCCTCAGCCAGGACACACCCCACCGCATCCGGCAGCAACACATCTAAAGGATCTAGCGGAGCCACCAGGGATAGACAAGTATTCAAATGTTCCGCAACAGTACGCATTCGCCCTCCTGAAATCTAGTACTGTTCCCAGCCTACCTGCCATAGACCCCAGCTTGAGGGCGAAAAGCCGAGCAGTCGCAAAGCTAAATCCAGTTATCATTAAGCTATGGACGCTAAGAGCACCAAAGCGGATTTGCGAAAAAAGTTCCTCTCTCGCCGCCGCCTATCAGTTTTACCTAGTAAACGCGGACAGGAAGCAGCTACCGTGCGTCAGGCAGCCCAGCCGTTACTGGATCTCTTAAAACCTGGGGACACAGTTGCCAGTTACCTATCATTTGACACCGAGGTTCCCACTTTTTTACTTAATCAAGCGGTTTTAGATGCCGGTATGAAACTATTTGTTCCCTGCAATCTTGCGCAGCCCCGTTGGGGACGGCTAGATCCGGTACAACATACTCGGGCTCTCTACCGCCGGCTAAACCCGCATCCACCTCTAATTTCTCGGGAACTAAAATGTGAGGATCTAGCAGATTTCGGCGTCAAACTTGTTTTCCTACCCGCCGTAGCTGTCGATAGAACTGGAACCCGGCTAGGACGCGGTGCCGGTTGGTATGACCAGGCTTTATCGCACTGCGCTGTCGATTGTATCCAGCGTCCACACCTAGTTGCACTGGTACATGATTGGGAGGTTTTAACTGCGGGAACACTTCCCGCAGAACCGCATGACCAGCTAGTTGATCAGGTTTTAACTTCCTCAGGTCGCTTACAGCAACTGACCGTGTCCCCACAGGGCGATAACTAGTTTTTTTACTGCACAAGTTATCGCGGATTATCTTAGGCGATAACCTCCTAGCAGTATTTAGCCATGCGAGAGTTTATTTGGCGTTGGCGACGAACCATTAGTCTGGTTTGTGTAATCGCAGTGATAATAACTTTGCTGCGCCTGATATTGCCACAGGTAGAGACGAAACCGGTCATAGTGTCCGCAGTAGATATTCCTGCCGGAACCACCGTCAGCGCTAATCAGCTGCAGATTAAATCAGTTCCCATAGCAACACTTCCTCCCCAAGCATTCCAGAAAAAAGAGCAGGCTATCGGGCAAAGAACTGCGATTCCCCTAGCGAAAGGAACTACCCTATTTCCAGCCCTATTTTCATCTTCATCTTTTAGCCGGAAAGCCTATAAAGGACAGGTGATATTGGCTTTGCCGCTGCGCGAAAGCGATCAAGGACTGGTCGGAGCGGGAGATAAAATCATGTTTTTCCTCTCCCAAGCTAGCAGTCTAGACACTAAAACCGATAGCGCTAACCAACAGGAATCAGGGATTAATCGTAAAAATGCGACAGCAGAAAGTCCGGGAAATGAATCACCAGAAAATACCAGGGGCATTGAGGTAATCAAGGCGCAAGCATTATCCGTGAGTGAAGCCACTATGTCTCTTACCGGTTCAGGAAAGCTCGCTACCATAGAAGTGGCAGTCAATCCTGCTGATGCTGCTCGGCTGGTGCAAGCCAGCAAAAACGAGCCACTACAATTGGCTCGTACAGGTTAATTTTCAATTAAATGAGGAACAATGAGTGAAGAAAAAACCGGTTTCATTGCCGGATTCAAAGAGTTTATTTCTCGTGGAAACGCTATCGACCTGGCAGTTGGCGTAGTTATCGGTGCCGCATTTGGAGCCGTAGTTAGCGCCATTGTTGATAAGTTCATTAACCCGCTAATCGCTGGATTAATAGGCAAACCCAACTTTGATAAGGTTCTCGAATTTCATCTCGGTAGTGCTACCGTACAACCGGGAGCGATAATCACTGCTCTAGTTAATTTCCTCCTGGTTGCTTTGGCTATTTACTGCTGCATCATCGTCCCGATGAACAAGGTGATTAAGGCACGTGAAGCCAAGAAGAAAACTGAAGAAGAGGACGAAGAACCCGAGGTAGACCCCCAGGTCGAGCTACTAACCGAGATTCGCGACCTGCTAAAAACTGAAAAATCCACTTCCCAAAACAGCTAACCTAGCTGCGATTCACACGGAAGGAAAAACTTCTTGCAGTTCCCGTGTTAATCCGCGCACAGGGGCGGATTTTGCCTCGCGCCCCGAAATCCGGAAAATGCTTTGGCATTTTCACGGATTTAAC
>CABQYA010000217.1:0-2654 GCA_902468275.1 uncultured Urmitella sp.
GCCCTCGGCTAACGTCCAGGTTCCGCCACTAGTTTTCCAAGCATCCAAACTGGGAATAGTTTTCGGTAAGGTAGCGGAGCCGTCAGCTTTATAGGCTCCGAGAGGTTCGGCCGCAGCCGTGGGAGCTGGAAGCGATATTGACAGAGCTAACGCCCCACTTACTAGGGCTATCCCTAAAGGTTTCAATAGTTTTGAGCCTATTCGCTGCCAACCCTTACTGGTCCTATCAGCTTTAACCCAGGAACATAAAGATGGATTTTTTCGTTTTTGAAGCAACACTGCTACACCTACTCTGACTTAGATAACTAGCTTGAGGAATTATCAGATTTCACAATAGCATATCTCAACAGCTAAAACGTTAAGATTTATTAAGATAAAGCGCGCGGGCGGGGGTGCTCACTTTGGGAGCACCCCCGCCCGCGGTTTACTGTTTGTAATCGGTCTAGTTTGTGCGTCGACGTCGAAGAGCTACCGCCAAACCTGCTGCCACAAATCCTAGCCCTAGTAGTGCAATCATTCCTGCTTGCGAACCAGTGCTAGCGGTTTGCTGATTTGACCGTCCCGGAGTTTTCTGCCCGGATGCCGCAGGCTTACCGGCGTTATCTTTACCGGGTTTAGTCTCACCAGTTCCGGGTTTAGGTTTATCAACGCCCGGTTTACCCGGTTTATCCGTACCGGGTTTGTCTCCTGGTTGTTGCGGGTTGTCGCCCGGTTCCTGCGGATTCACTACCGGAGGCTGCTGGTTAGCTTTAAACACGTGAGTGAAAGGAGCAGCTACCCCTGCCTCATATCCCTCACAGTTGGAAGCCACGCTTACTTGCACCGTCACGTCCTTGTCCGAATCGGCAACCGTTACCGTACCAGCTTTAGCGACTTTCGCCTCCTGTCCGTCTACTTTCACCGAGTATTCCAGGCAGGCAGGGGCATCAGGCACGGTATAGGAACGATCCTTATCATCGAACGTTACCTCAGGAGCAGTCAGTTTCTTTTTAACGACCGTCATCGTAACCATAGTGGTTTCCCGTTTCCCGTCGCCACTGTCAGCAACTAACTGAACTTGTTGCGCGCCCAACTGTAAAGAGTTGGGATGCGGGTATCCCCAGGAGTATTCCACTGCGTCCTGCGGATTTACTACTTTGCTTTTTGCCTCAGGTACCGCGTCAGAATACTCAACGGTAAAATCCTTTCCACTAAGCTGTGGTTTTTCTGCAGCTGGAGCATCCGGATCGTAAACTGGCTGCCCAGCAGGGTTATAGTCAGTCTCCACATATTTGATTACTGGGCTGATGTGAACCGAGTTTGCCTTGAGACTACCCTCATTGTGGGATACTACCCGCAAATAATCGCCAGCTTTCAAAGCAATCTGCTCGTTGAAAACAAAGTCGCCTTTCTGCCTGGAATTTTTCAAATCCACGCTCTTTAGGACTTTGTCATTGAGCATCAGGGATACAGTTACCGTGGCATTTGGGTCATGATTATTTTGACGCAGATACGGTTCATCGTCCTTAATCTTGAAAGTTACTTTTCCGCTAGCAGGAGCCTTAAAAGCCATCGCAGTATCGGGAGTTTCACTGGAGAGTAGACCGTGAATATCTCCGCGCTGATCTGGAGCTTTCAAAGCGCCCTGGTTGTGATCTAGACCGGGACCGTAATACTGGTTATACGCCCAGTTATGCCAACCATCATTATCATAGGTGGTCATATTTGCCCAGGTGTTACCCTGTTTAATCTGTGCAAACCAATATGGTCCTTGCACGCCCATCCATTTATTATTTCCAGCCGGAGTCTCCCGATAGTCTCGTACCCAGTCAAAATCGGAAACTACCTTGACAGTGTATTCACTGGCTTGCGCGCCCTCTCCGATAATGACTTTCGCGCCCTCGGTAATCGGATCGTCCATACCTAGCTGAGTGTTACCAGACATAACTTTGGCTTTAACCCCTGCTGGCAACCCTAGCTGGGCGAGGAAATTCTTTACCAGCGGAGCTTTGTTACTACCTGCCGCTGCAATCGCCACGGTTATCGTCTTCGCTTTATTATCAATTTGATAGGGCGAAGCAGCCGGATTCGGGGCAGGTACTGGTATTTCCGCTGCTCCTATCGTAGGTAGACCGGAAATAGCCGTCCCAAAGAAGTCGTGTTCTACCGTATAACCATTCGCGTCAGTAATGGTTTTACCGTTCCCGATAGCGGCGGATCCCGCTACCGGCTTGAATCCATCAAAAACGGTGGTGGCAGTAGAACCATCATGGATGCGAGCCTGGTGATTACTCGCCATCTCAACCGCAGCTGGGTTCTGCAGAACCGGTGTACCTTTAGCTACTACCTGCTTATTGGCGTCTTGAGGGGTAGTAGCGAAGTTGTAATACAGGTTATGGTCATAAACCTGGTTTCCAGGCTTCCAGTTCTCTTCAACTTTATTAACCCCATCTGGTTTATAGAAGATATTGTTTTCTATTCTAGTGGGGGCATGACCACGGGTAATGATGCTGGATCCTTCACCCATAATGAAAGTGTTGTTGTAGACGTGAGCATCTTTTTGATCGGGGATATCTAAAGCTCCCCGGACATCACTGTGGGCTATGTTGTAGCGGAACGTGTTATGCAAAGAACCATTATTACAGAACATAATGGTAGCGCCAGTATTGGCATAG
>CABQYA010000218.1:0-2647 GCA_902468275.1 uncultured Urmitella sp.
AGTGAGGTCACAAAAGAGAGCCAGTATCGCCCTCCCGCCCCGGCTACTACGAAAAGTACTCCAGCAGCTACCAGTTCTACTCCCTCGGCTACAACCTCCACCCCGACGCAGACATCTTCTGAGGAACAAACTACCAGCACACCAGCTAAAGCAACCGCTAGCAAGCAAAGTTCTCAAAACCAGGGAGTTAGCAAGGCGCTACTGATTGCTCTAGTAGTGCTTTTAGGGTTTATTTGCATAATCTCGGGGCTGTTGCTTTACTTGCTGTTTGTGAAAAACAGGAACAGCCAATCCGATTTCCCAGGTTATCCTCGGTAAAGGTGATTGCGGCAGCGACTTTTACATTTCAAAATCTGCGTACCTTAACTTCACCTTCATTTTGCCCAAGGACAAAACTGGTGCTGCGTTCTATAGAGGACGGGGGATAGGGACTAGCAATCTTTCGGGGCTTTACCAATAATTTGCAAAGCCTCGGCAGGGGTATCTACCAGCTGCAATGCCGCGAGCTCTTTTTCGGTAATCATCTGGGAGCTAATTGCTTGTTCACGCACCCAAGACAGCAATCCGCTCCAGTAGTTTTTGCCAACTAGCACTATTGGGAAAGACTTAATTTTTCCGGTTTGTGCCAGGGTGACCGCCTCGAAAAGCTCATCTAGAGTACCGAATCCTCCCGGCAAAACTATAAAACCTTGCGCATATTTTACAAACATGGTTTTGCGAGCAAAAAAGTAGCGGAAGTAAATTCCCAAAGAAACCCAATCGTTGAACATTTGCTCGTGAGGCAGCTCGATACCAAGCCCCACGGAAATACCGCCGGCTTCACTACAACCTTTAGAAACTGCCTCCATTTGTCCCGGGCCCCCACCGGTTAGAACCGACCATCCGGCTTCGGCAAGCATTTTTCCAGTTTCTTCTCCGAGGGCGTAGCTAGGGGTATTGGGGGCGGTACGTGCGGAACCGAATACCGAAATTGCCGGCCCTAGTTCCGCTAGCGCCCCGAAACCTTCCACGAATTCGCTTTGAATACGCAAGACCCGCCAAGTGTCATTGTGAAGCCATTCAGTGTCTTTTTGCGGGCGGAGCAGGCGTTGCTCGGAAGTCTCGGTAGGTAATAACGGTTGGCGTAACTGGATAGGACCGCGCCTATAGATTCCATCGTTTTTAAAACTTCTCACTCGCGCAGCATACCAGTAAGCAGTTAAACTCTGAGCTAACACCGCCGAAACATTCAGTAGCTCGCACTGCAAAAAAGAAAAACTGCTAATAGCGGTGGGGAAACGCTAAACTAAAATACATTCCTCCATAAGGGAGAAACTTCGCTAGGTTACTCTGGCGGACAGTAAACCCCGACCGCCAAGCCGTCCCCGCAGGTTAAAACATTGGAAATAAAGCGTTCATCACCAAGTAGGGAAGTGACTGCCCCACGCATTTGGGTAGTTTCCATTTCGCGGCGTGCGGGGTCTCCGACTTGATCCATCCAGAGGGCGTGTACGATTACCACCATGCCGCCCGGTCTTAGCATTCGGGTTGCCTGTTCAATATAGCTGCTGATTTCCCGCACATCCCCATCGATAACCACCATGTCATAGGCGGCTTTGGCCATTCGGGGAAGTACTTCCAGAGCGTGCCCATTGATTAGGCGAGTGCGGTTAGATTTTTGGGTTGCCACTCGAAACGCGCTGCGAGCCGCAGCCTGGAATTCTGATTCGGAGTCAATAGTGGTTAATACCCCGTTCTCACTCATTCCAGCTAGCAGGTATAACCCAGAAACCCCTGCGCCAGTACCAATTTCAAAAACTGCTTTTGCGCCACAAGCTGCCGCTAGCATTCGCAAAGCTGCCCCGGTTGCGGGAGAAACTGGGCTAGCTCCCATCTCTACGGCGGCGGCGCGGGCTGCCACCATTACCGCGTCCTCGAAAACTTGAGACTCGGTCCAATCCCAACTTAAAGCCTTGCTGTTATTCATAGTTACTTCCTTGCTAGCGGATTTGCGCTTTATCCAGTTTAGGAAAACTCAAGAGAGCCTAGAGCGGTTTGATGCCGAGACTGCGTCCTGCCAGAGACTGGGTGCGTTTAGCCAGTGCCTGAGCTACCTGGCTAATAGCCTGAGATGCCGGGGAATTCGGGTGGGTGGTTACCACAGGTCTGCCCTGGTCAGAGCCTTCTCGCAAAGCGATATCTAAAGGTACTTGCGCCAAAACCGGAACCTGGTATCCCAGTTGGGAGCTAAGCCGTCCCGAAACCATCTCTCCGCCGCCACTGCCAAATAGCTGCAATTTGCTACCGTCTGCTTGGGGCAAATAAGACATATTTTCTATCACCCCAATTACTCGCTGGTCAGTTTGGGAACCGATAACCCCGGCACGCTCGGCGACTTCTGCGGCCGCCACTTGCGGGGTGGTTACTACCAAAATCTCTGATTTGGGCAGTAATTGGGAAATCGAGATGGCTACGTCACCGGTTCCTGGGGGTAAATCTAGCAATAAAACGTCCAGGTCACCCCAGTAAACATCGGCTAAGAACTGCTGAAGGGCGCGGTGTAGCATTGGGCCGCGCCAAATAACCGGTTGCCCATCTGGTACAAACATTCCGATAGAAATTACTTTCACCCCACCAGCAACTGGGGGCACAATCATGCCATCAATCA
>CABQYA010000219.1:0-2602 GCA_902468275.1 uncultured Urmitella sp.
TTCCGATCTACCAACAAAAAAATAATTTTCTTATTGTGTGCCGCTGCTCGAATCAGGTCGTAGTTTCACATCTCCTCAAGTTAGTTAGGATGCCTGGGAGATTGTGGCTGTATTCAAATCTCTATCTAGGTGGTTACTGTCGCCTGTTTTTTATGCCAGTAGTGAGATACCGATTTCACGATACCGAGCGGGGGATAAAAGGGTACGAGAACGCCGCTTGCTAACAATTTTTCTCCGGTTGTCATATCGTTAGAAGAGTGAGTGAGATTCAACCCGGTTTGATACCCCCGCCAACCCCGAAGGATGCGGAGTTTCCCGCCCCTGCGCCCCTACAGTCGCATGGTCCGGCGCGGATTATCGCTATGTGTAATCAAAAAGGGGGAGTGGGTAAGACTACTACCACAATTAACTTGGCGGCTGCCCTCGCTGAATATGGGCGGCGGGTGCTGATTGTAGATTTCGATCCCCAAGGCGCGGCCACAGCCGGTTTGGGGGTAAACGGCAACGACCTTGATGCCACCATCTACAATGTACTTTTAGATAGAAACGTAACCATAAATCAGGTTATCTGTCCCACGTCGATTCCCGGTATGGACTTAGCTCCCGCCAATATAGATTTATCGGCAGCTGAGATTCAAATGGTGAACGAGGTTGCCCGGGAAATGGCACTCGCGCGCGCCCTCCATGCGGTCAGTGAAAAATACGATGTGATTTTGATTGATTGCCAGCCTTCCCTGGGGCTATTGACCGTTAATGCTCTGACCGCTGCCCACGGGGTAATGATTCCGATGGAAACCGAATTTTTCGCCCTACGCGGGGTGGCACTGCTGGTAGAAACGATTGAAAAAGTGCGTGACCGGCTCAACCCGAAACTTAAAATTGATGGGATTTTAGCCACCATGGTCGATACCCGCACCCTACATTCACGCGAAGTAATGGAACGCCTACAAGAAGCATTCGGTGACCTGGTGTATCAAACCGTTATTCGCCGCACCATAAAGTTCCCCGATGCCTCAGTGGCGACTGAACCGATTACTACTTTTGCCCCCTCACACGCGGGAGCTGCCGCCTATCGTCAGCTAGCGCGAGAGGTTATTAATCGTGGTGACGCGGCCTAAAGAGCCTATTTCACTATGACTGAAGATGCTAGCGTCAATCCCGCAGGAAAAGCTCTAGCTGCATCCTCGGTAACAGATTCTTCGGTAATCGATTCCTCGAAAGTTCCCCGGTTCGAGCTGGATTTAGAGGTCTTTTCCGGACCTTTAGATTTACTGCTGACCCTGATTATTAAAAATAAGCTGGATATTACCGAGGTAGCGCTGGCACAGGTAACCGATGAGTTTATTGCCTATATGCAGGCATTTCCTGACCTGTCTCAAGCGTCGCAATTTCTAGAAATTGCCGCCACTTTGCTAAACATTAAAGCTAGTCAGTTGCTGCCCGGAGAAGAAGCCGAAGAACTCGATCCTGAATATCTTGAGGCACGTGACCTACTGTTTTCGCGACTATTGCAATATCGAGCCTATAAAGAGGTTGCCGATTTCTTTGGCGAACGCATTGGAGAAGGTAGGGCTTACTATCCGCGAGAAGTCCCGTTACCTGAAAAGTTCGCGCGCCTTTTGCCGCCTCTGCATATTACTTTCACCTCCGAGGATTTAGCCCGCGCCGCCGCCGAAGCCTTCACTCGCCGTCCTCCTGAAGTATCCCTGTCCCATCTGCACTTGCCCCAGGCTTCCCTGGCAGAGCAAGCCCAAATATTGGTGAAAGAACTTTCTGGAGCAGGTAAAGCTAGTTTTAGGGAGCTCACCCGCTCGGCGAAGAACCCGACCGAAATGGTGACCAGATTCTTAGCCTTATTGGAGCTTTACCGTCACCGCTGCGTGGATTTAAGTCAAGAAAAAGCTCTCGGAGAGCTCTATGTAACTTTGGAAACTGACCAAATTCAGGATTTTACGAACCTTAGTTTCGATGATTATGGAGCGGTAAATGACAATAAACCATGATGAACAGCTGCTCGCCGCCCTGGAAGCAATTTTGATTATTTCCGCTGAGCCGGTCAGTTTAGAGCGCCTTTGCGCCGCCGTTTCAGCTAACCCAGAGCAGGTTGAGGACGCTTTGAAGTATTTATCTGCGGAATATTCAGGGCAGATAGGACGCGCTCACGGATTCGTTCTACGTAACGTGGGGGGAGGCTGGCGAATATATTCGGCGGCTGCGCAAGAAGAGATTATTTCCGGATTTTTAATTCAGGGAGGAACCTCCAAACTATCTGGTCCGGCATTAGAAACCTTGGCGGTAATTGCCTACCGGCAGCCGGTTTCGCGTTCGGTAATTGCCGGTATTAGGGGAGTGAACGTAGATGGGGTGGTACGAACTTTACTTGCCCATGACTTGATTCAAGAAGTAGATAGGGCTCCTTCAGGGGCGGTGCTGTATGGCACTACTGTTACTTTCTTAGAACGCATGGGTCTTACCAGCCTCGATCAGTTGCCTCCTTTGGCTCCGCACCTGCCAGCGAGGGAAGAATTAGACGAATTAGAGGCACGGCTAAAAGATTAATTTGGCTCCGCGATAGGATAAAGGAAGTTTAGGAAAATATAGG
>CABQYA010000220.1:0-2596 GCA_902468275.1 uncultured Urmitella sp.
CTATCCCCGAGGTAATGCTGGCAGTGCTGGCACTTACTCCCCTTTCTGCTTTCGAGGGAACCGCGCAGCTCGGATCTGCCGCTCAGCAGCTAGTAATATCGGCTACTTCCGCGGTTCGGATAATGAATATGCTTCCGGCACAGGAACAGGTAAAAACGATTGAAGAGGACGAACAGCCAATTATCCCCCGCAACCGGAGCACTTCCAGCATGCTGGAAGCTAAGGACCTCGCTATCGGCTGGCCGGGAGATCCCGTAGTAGCCGAGGGGATTAATTTACGTCTAGAACCAGGCAATCACCTGGCGATTGTCGGGCAATCCGGTATCGGAAAAACCACTCTGCTCTATACCCTGGCTGGACTGCTAAAACCAGTTTCTGGGAGTGTAAAAATTGATGGGGTAGATGTTTTCGCCTTACCGCGTAGTCGAGCTGCGGCCAGCTTCGTAATTACTCCCGAGGATGCCCATATTTTTGAAACCACTATTTTAGAAAACCTGCGAGTAGCTAATGGTCAGCTTTCAGCTAAAGAAGGGGAAGAACTACTTAAAGAGGCTGGTTTGGGGCAATGGATATCTTCACTACCAGATGGTTTAGAAACCGAGCTGGGTTCGGGCGCAACCACTATTTCTGGTGGTGAACGTCGCCGGATTCTTTTGGCACGCGCTATGGCAGCGAAAGCACCGCTATTGGCGCTTGACGAGCCCGGAGAACACTTGGATCCCGAAACCGCTGATTCCTTGCTGCGAGATTTATTAAATGCCGGCAGTAAGGAACACAAACGGGGAGTCATCCTGGTAACCCATCGTCTAACCCCCCTCGACCAGGCAGATAAAGTATTTATTATGGATAAGCCCCACGGCAATCCCAACGAGCCAGCAACCTTTGTTGCTTCAGGCACTCATAAAGAACTCTTAGAAACTCACCAAGGCTATGCCTGGAGTATTCGCCAGGAGCAGGTTGATGTCTTTTGATAACGTTCCATTACCAAGTTTCCCCGGCTTATCGAGTTCCGATAGTCCGAATGTAACCGACCCTACTGCCTCTTCTTGCCCTTTAGATAACAGTTTAGATAACCATTCGTCCCTATCAGAAGATAGTTCGCGCCTGTTATCCTGTGTGCTGCGCTTGATGGGAAACCTAGAGCAAGACAAAGTGTTACAGGCATTTGTAGATCAGGCGTGCGCCATGACTTCCTCGCCCTATGGAGCCTTAGCTATCTTGGATTCTCGCGGGGAGACCAGCGCTTTTTATACTCACGAGGTGAGCGAAAAGCAGCGCGCATCAATGGGGCATCCTCCGGTAGGACGCGGAATTATCGGAGATGTTCCGGTAAACAACGGCGTTATCTCTAATGATTTGGCTTCCGATCCGCGTTTTACCGGTTATCCTCCCTCACACCCGGAAATGTACTCGTTTTTAGGGGTACCGCTGCGTATCCATGAACAAGTCTATGGTCGCCTCTACCTGTGTAATCGTCCCGGCGGATACAGTGAACATGATTTAGCATACGTATCAGGACTTGCAGTTCTAGCCGCAGTAGCTATAGAAAACTCGCGTCTTTACGAGGTTTCGCGCTCACGCGAGCGCTGGACACAGGTGTCCCAGCAGCTCACCACGATTCTATTAGAGGGTACGGATGAAGAGGACGCCCTGCAGTTTATTGCGAAATCGGTACGGGACGTAGCGCAAGCCGACACGGCTTTACTGGTTTTACCCTCGGTCGGTGATTCTTGGGTTTGCGAGATTGCTTCCGGATATGGTGCGAGCGAACTAATTGGGGTGGCTTTTCCCCCTCAAGGACGAGCCCGCACGGTACTTGCAGAAGGTCAAGGTTTAATCGTTGATTCCTTGGCGCGAGCGACCACTTTACGGGTACAAGAACTATCCAAGTTCGGTGCCGCTCTCTACGTCCCACTATTAGCCAGATCGCACGCTATCGGGGTATTACTGCTTTTGCGTCTACCAGGTAAACCAGAGTTCAACCCTGAGGTATTAGCTATGGCGGAACAGGTTGCTACCCAAGCGGCTCTCGCCCTCGAAATCGCTGATGCTAAACATGCAGCCGATATTGCCACTTTGCTAGATGAGCGCGCCAAAATTGGGGAAGATTTACATGACCTCGCAATCCAACAACTTTTCGCTACCGGTATGCAATTAGAACGGATTCGAGCAACTTTTGCCAGTGAAACTAATCTGGATTTCTCTCAGGCGGAGTCCCTGATGGAAGAGGCGCTGGCCAGTGTAGATGACTCGGTTAAACAGATTAGAGCGATTGTCCACAATTTGCGAGAACCAGATGCGGCGGTAGATTTAGTTGAACGGCTGCGCCGAGAAGCTTCCCTGGCTCGGCGGTTACTGGGATTCGCCCCCTCTTTCGTTTTAGAGATAGATGGAGAAACCCTCTCGGCTTCAAACCCGGCTAGGGAAGAAATCTTGATTGAAGAAGCCGATCAGCGGGTCGGACACGATATTTGTGATGACGTAGTGGCGGTAGTGCGCGAAGCCCTGTCTAATACGGCACGCCATGCGGGAGCCTCCTCGGCACAGGTGGTGGTTAAAATTAGCGGTATGGGCTGTAATGGCTCTATCCAGGTGG
>CABQYA010000221.1:0-2574 GCA_902468275.1 uncultured Urmitella sp.
CTCTTTCTTAATTTTTACAGAGCAGGTCACGGGGTCCCCGGAGTGCTTTTACCGAGCCAGCCCCTGAAATGGACAATCAGATCAATTCGAGCTACCGCGCCGTGTCCTAGTTCACCTAGCTATAAATAGGGTTACCAACAGCGATAATGTTAGGCTAGAAAAGCCGTTACAAGCCGGCCACGGATGCGTCATGCCCGGGTGAAACTGCCCCGGAGCTCCGTGCAACAAGTAGAAGAAAAGGAGAACCCAGTGGCACTGAGTAAAGAAGAAAAAGCCAAAATCATGGAAGAATACGCGACCCATCCCGGTGATACGGGTTCGCCTGAGGTGCAAATCGCGCTGCTATCCAAGCGGATTAAAGATTTAACTGAACACTTCAAAACTCATGCGCACGACCACCACTCCCGCCGCGGCTTGATGCTGCTGGTAGGGCAGCGTCGTCGCCTACTCGGTTACCTAAAAGACATCGATATTGAACGTTACCGTTCCCTAATCGCTCGTTTAGGTTTGCGTAAATAGTTTGCTAATCGGCCCGGTTAACGCCGGGCCGAATTGCTATCACCCCGGTTTCGGTCTTCGGTGGTGGCCTCCGGATCAGGCGCAGCAGTTTCTAGTCGCCTTTCTCCGTGGGTCTCGATCGTTGACCGCCCATCACAAGGTGATAGCTCTCAGGAGGGCATCGGCCCTAGAAGATGGAATACAAGGAGTAAATAAAAGAAAATGATGGACGATCCAGAAGTGATTGCTTCCGAGGCAATCATCGATAACGGTCGTTTCGGACAGCGCACTGTGCGCTTCGAAACTGGCCTACTCGCCCAACAGGCTGCCGGCAGTGCGTTGGCATACCTGGATGATGAAACCACGGTTCTATCTGCCACTACGGTAGGTAAAAACCCGCGCGACCAGTTTGATTTCTTCCCGCTCACCGTTGATGTGGAAGAACGTCAATACGCGGCGGGACGTATCCCCGGAAACTTCTTCCGGCGGGAAGGACGCCCCGGCACGGAAGCGATTCTTGCTGCGCGCCAAATTGACCGTCCGTTGCGCCCCTCATTCGTAAAAGGACTGCGTAACGAGGTACAGGTGGTAGCTACGGTATTGACCGTACACCCCGATGATGCCTACGACGTGCTAGCCATTAACGCTGCTAGCATGTCCACCCAGATTTCCGGTCTGCCCTTCTCGGGCCCGATCGGTGGCACCCGGCTGTCCCTAATCGATGGACAGTGGGTAGCTTTCCCTCGTTACAGCGAAATCGAGCGTTCCACTTTCAACATGGTGGTTGCCGGACGGGTTATTCAAACCGCTGATGGCGGCGAAGACGTGGCCATTATGATGGTAGAGGCCGGCGGCGGCGAAGGCACCTGGGAGCTAATTCAACAGGGACAGACCGCTCCGACCGAAGACGTAGTAGCTGAAGGCCTCGAAGCCGCTAAACCTTTCATTAAAGAACTGTGCCGCGCACAAGCGCAGGTAGCGGCCAAGTGTCAGAAAGAAACCCTAGAGTTCCCGCTATTTAAAGACTTCGAGGACGAACACTGGGATGCGGTGGCTGAAAACTGCCGCGAACAGCTTGACCAGGCCGTACAGATCGCAGAGAAACTCGATCGGCAAAACCGGGTTGATGAAATCAAAGACCAAATGCTTTCCGACCTGGAAGAGCGTTTCCCCGAGGGCGAGAAAGAGCTCAAAGCCGCTTTCCGCGCCCTCGAAAAAGAGCTAATCCGTACCCGCACCCTAAACGAAGGTGTGCGGATGGATGGACGTCAGCCCAACCAGATTCGCTCGCTCTATGCGCGCGCCGGAGTGCTGCCCCGCCTGCACGGATCCGCGATTTTCCGTCGCGGCGAAACCCAGGTGTTGGGGGTAACCACCCTGAATATGCTGCGGATGGAGCAGCAGCTCGATAACCTCAGCCCGGTGACCCGCAAGCGCTATATGCATCAATACAACTTCCCGCCCTATTGCACCGGTGAAACCGGTCGCGTGGGCAGCCCCAAGCGCCGCGAAATCGGGCACGGTCACCTCGCGGAAATGGCGTTAGAGCCGGTACTTCCCTCCAAGGAAGAATTCCCTTACGCTATCCGCCAGGTATCCGAAGTTATGGGGTCTAACGGTTCCTCCTCTATGGGGTCGGCTTGCGCCTCCACGATTTCGCTACTGAATGCGGGCGTGCCGCTAAAAGCCCCGGTTGCCGGGATTGCTATGGGGCTAATGAGCGAGCCGAACGAGGACGGGACCACCAAGTACATGACCCTCACCGATATTTTGGGAGCCGAGGACGGCTTTGGGGATATGGACTTCAAGGTCACCGGTACTCGGGAATTTATTACCGCCCTCCAGCTAGACACCAAGCTGGACGGTATCCCCTCTGACGTGCTGAAAGGTGCGCTAGCACAGGCTAAGGAAGCCCGCCTGGAAATCTTGAACCTGATTGAACAGGCCATTCCAGAACCGGACGAAATGAGCCCCTATGCTCCGCGCATCATCACCGTACAGGTGCCGGTAGACAAGATTGGCGAGGTCATCGGCCCGAAGGGCAAGATGATTAACCAGCTTCAAGAAGATACTGGC
>CABQYA010000222.1:0-2552 GCA_902468275.1 uncultured Urmitella sp.
CTTCGGGATTGCAATCAATCAGGGGACCGGGAGTAGAAAACATTCCATCAGCAATCTCAAGATTGTAGGTGTTAATCTGGCGTGCCCGCTTGGCAGCATAGACCACCAACGCATATTTGGACTCAACCTTTTCCAATAGGTCATCTATTGGGGGGTTAGTAATCCCCTCCGGGCTAGCAACAGTACCCGACATATTGTCCTCTCATTTCTAAACTTCACGGCTAAGCCGCATCTTCACAAAAAATCTTACGCTATTCCCATCAGGGCTGCTAGTTCACGCGCCGCCTGTTCGGGTTGATTATTAATCACAATGTGTTCAAATTCGCCCGCCGCCGCCAATTCGGTTTTTGCGGTTTCAAGCCGACTAGCAACTTCAGCTTCATCTTCAGTGCCTCTACCGCGAAGCCTCTCTTCAAGGATGCGCTCATTGGGTGGGCTAAGGAAAATGAAACAAGCCTGGGGATAGCTTTGGCGTATCTGGCGTGCACCCGCGAGGTCTATCTCTAAAATAACGTCCCGCCCTAAAGCGAAATGCCGGTTAATCTCAGAACGTAAAGTTCCATACCGCGCTTTACCGTGAACTGTGGCCCACTCTAAAAAGCCATCTTGCGCAATAAGCTCCTCAAAACGCGCATCCGATAGAAAGTGATAATCAATGCCATCTATCTCCCCCGGGCGGGGCTGGCGGGTAGTAGCGGAGATTGCCACCTGAAGGTGCGGATAAGCCTGCCTTAGCGCTTTGAGGACGGTTCCTTTTCCCACTCCGGACGGACCGACCAATACATATAACTGAGACTTTGCCATATCTGTCTGTTTCTCTGGTTTCTAACATAAGAGTGTGGGACCCAAAATAATTTTGGATCCCACACTGTTATTTGCTTTAGGGCTGTTCTTAGCCGAAGCGGCGAACTAGCTCAGCGCGCTGGTGCTCACCTAGACCGCGGATACGGCGAGACTTGGCGATACCAATCTCTTCCATGACGGCGGCAGCGGTGGTAGCGCCTACGCGAGGCAGAGCTTCAAGCAGAGCCTGAACTTTCATCTTGCCCAAGTAAGGATCATCTTGAGCTTTTTTGATTACTTCAGACAGGGTTAGTTCCCGGTTCTTCAGCTTCGCCTTCGTTTCCGCACGAGCTTTACGAGCCATAGCGGCTTTTTCCAAAGCCTGTGCACGCTGTTCGGGAGTTAAAGAAGGAAGTGCCATTTAGTATTTACCTCTTCATCTAGATTTATGGGATAACAACACGAAAAAGATTAGTTGTTTCTATCTATTTAAGCCAAACCAACAAGCAAGTTTTGCCAGTTCACTTGCGAAAAATATCACTCATTTGCTCGGTTATTTGTCTTGCAGCCGCCTGTAAAGGGGGAACTTTCGGTCCGGCGGAAGATATTCCCCGTGAAGTCGATGCCAGAACTCGGTAGGCGCTTTTCCCAAAAATCCTTTGTATATCTGCTGGTTGAGCCCCTTGTGCTCCGATTCCAGGCGATAAAATAGATCCAGAAAAGCAAGAAAAATCTATTCCTAAATGTTTGGCCGCTTCTCCGGTGGTAGCGCCAACAACCAAACCAATATCCCCAATGTGACCTTGATTACTATTTAGGTTATTTGTCTGTTCAGCCTGTGAAATTATGTCCGCCGCCACGCTTTTACCATTGGTGCACCGGGCGTGCTGCACTTGGAATCCCTCGGGATTAGAGGTTAAAGCGAGTACATAAACTCCCCGGTTGTTTTCACGCGCTAGCTCTAAAACCGGCGCTAAAGATCCATAGCCTAAGTAAGGAGACACCGTAATCGCATCTGCCGAAAGCGCCGCCTCGTCCTCTAAATAAGCCCGAGCATAACCGGCCATCGTAGAGCCGATGTCTCCGCGTTTAACATCTAAAATGCTAAGTAGATTCGCCTGCCGGCAAGCTGCAAGTACCTCTTCAAGAACCGCGATTCCCCGCGAACCAAAGCGTTCAAAAAAAGCCGATTGCGGTTTAACCACCGGTACCTGCCCCGCCATCGCTTCCACCAAGGTTAAAGCAAAAGTACGCAGCCCCTGCACGCTATCTGATAAACCCCAGGCTGCTAACTGGGAAGGGTGAGGATCAATCCCCACGCAAACATTACCTAACCTGGTCATTGCCTGCGCCAGGCGAACTCCATAGCGGCTCATGTGTCCTCCTTAAAACTGTAACTGTCCGTTTGTAACTGTGAGTTTTCCGCGATAGCAGGTGTGCTGGATTGCCCCCACCAGTTCTTTACCGGCAAAAGGGGTGTTATTTGAGCGAGAAACCTGGTTATCCCGGCTAACCTGCCAGGAGGTATCTGGGGATATAAAACACAGGTTTGCCTGTGAGCCGGTCGCTATCATTTGACCTTGACCTAGAGCCTTCCCTACTTTTGCGGGAATAATAGACATTACCCGAGCAACATCTTCCCAGGTCATTTGGTTAGTGCGTACCATCAAAGTCGATATCACCGGCAATGCGGTTTCCAGCCCAATCATCCCGAAAGCACCACATTCAAAATCGCAGTCTTTAAGCCGAGCCGGATGCGGGGCATGATC
>CABQYA010000223.1:0-2532 GCA_902468275.1 uncultured Urmitella sp.
GTAGGATTACTTCCCGGCTTCATGGGATTATCAGTACCTGGCTTGCCCGGATTAGGATTATCAGGATCCGGTTGTCCGGGATTGGGCTTACCCGGATCAGGTTGTCCCGGATCGGGAGTCCCGGGATCAGGGGTGCCCGGGTCTTTAGCAGTCACCGTAATTTTCATATCCAAAGTCAAAGTAGACTGGTCGGGGAAAGTCACGGTCACCTGAGGATGGTATTCACCGGCGGGCACCGCCTCGTCGGGATTCAATTTCCATCCGCCGGGGTTATCGGTATCTTCACTAATCCAGGGGAATTTGCCTTTACTGTCTGCCGTCAGCTGGAAAGTAGTGTTCTGTGGTAGTTTACCTGCGTTTGCCTGCGGGGAAGCTACCTTACCGCTATCCCCGGCCATAACCGCTGCATCAGCGTATGCTAAATCCTGGTAGGTTTCGTTATCTTTCGGGGTTACTACCGGTTTTTCGGCAATGTTTAGGGTCAGTTGCGCAGTGACCGTCTGTTCAGTTCCCTTGTCGCTGGTGTACTTCAAGGTAACCGGAACGGTTTCATCACTGGCAGCTTTCGGAGTGCCACTGACTATACAAGCGTTCTGGTCTTGGTTCAAAGCTAGCGACAAGCCTTCCGGCAAGGTGCCCGCGCATTCCATCAAGTTCAAATTACCTAAGTTCTCGATTGGTAAAGAAACCTCGTTAATTGCGGCATCAGCGGTTCCGGTAACCGTAGCATTTTCCATCCGGGGAGGAACTGCGCAGCCTTTATCATCGGTAGTTGCCCCTTGCGGACTCTTGGGACATTCATCTGTGGCATCCGGATAACCGTCACCATCACTGTCTTTATCCGCGATATCTAGGGTTGCTTTTGCAGTCACCGACATAGCAGCATTCTTGCCATCTGTGTAGCTTAGCTTAACGTCTACCTCACTTTGTCCGGCTTTAGTAGGGGTACCACTAATCACGCAAGCATCATCATCAGGCCCGAGTCCCACACTTAGACCAGCGCTTTTATCTGCATCAACAAAATCACAAGCTTTCAAGGGCAGGTTACCCTCGTTAGTAATTGCCATCTTGGTGTTGGTGATTTGCGTTCCCACCTTGCCAGTTACGGTTGCAGCTTTCAGCGTAGGCAAAACCGGGCAACCGTTAGCCTCATCAATTTTAACCCCCGCCGGAGTATTGGCGCACTGATCCTTAACAGCGCCGGTTTCGTCCCTGTCCGGGACTCCATCTTTATCGCTGTCTTGCAGAACCGTTATTTTACCGGCGTCAATAGTTTCAAAAGAAGCACCTGGTTTCGTATGGTCGGGATAAATAACATCCAAACGCGGCGTGTACTCGGCTTTCCCATTAGTGAAAGTATGAGTGGTCTTAGTGGTATCAATAGTGATTTCGCCAGTGCTGGCATTAATGGGAGCCCAAAAATCTTTAAACCGTGGTACATACCTAAATGTCATGCCTTCCGGGTAAGCCTTGCCACCTCGCTCCGCTACCTTGGTTTTCGCAGTTTTACCCTCTACGACAACTACGCTAGGAACCTGGGAGCTATATCCGGCATATTTTGCACTGGGGGCGGCATAAGCCAAGCTAGCAGCCGGAATTAGCGCCAGAGCTAAAGCCGTACCGAACAGGGCGCTAACGCCCCGCACGAGACCTGCTCCTGACCGGCTAATAAAACTATTGCGGGTCATGTCAACCTTTCTGACTAAGAAAACTCATCATAGTTTTGATAAATACTTACCGCCCCATACTAGCAAATACTATCTAGGCGAGAACAGTGAGTATTAGTAATAACACCTCAAACCCAAACCCCCAACGTCCCGAAACCGAAGTCTCTTAACGACCGAAAAAGCTAGGTCGGAATGGGTAAATACCCAAAGCAAATAGAGTTAAAGAAAAAGCAGGTTTCCCGCTAGGATAAATCCCTGGCGGGAAACCTTTTGCTTGAAATAAAGGGCAAGATATCCCCTTGCCCGATAACCAGCGATGCTCTAGGCAGCCTGGTCAAGTTGCAAACCCAAATACTGGGCAGCGCGTGGACGTAAAGCCTCATCTGCTAAACCTGCAATCGCTTCACGAACCTGGCAATCCTGGTAAACATCTGCAAACCAAGGACTGATGGCATCAGATATCGAACTCACCAGCAGATTATTTGCTTGACGACCAGTGCCAATCTCAACAATGTTAATTTTTTCCATTTTTGATACTCCATTCACTTCTTCTTCTCACGGGGTTGGCACATTGTTCGCACCGGTAACCCCGGGGTTCCAAAAACCCTATATTTCAGTTATCTGGATAATGCCGAAACACTGCCCAGAAACCCAGCTTTTAACAAACTGCTAAAAGCTGGACAAGTTCTAAACCCTATTACCGGGACTATAGACCTGTCAAAACCTAGTATAGCTGACTGTAGAAAAAACTAAACGCTGGGGATACCAGCTTGACGATAATCAGCCTCTAACCCTACCGTGTGAATCCGCATAAAGTTAGTAGAACCGGGAACCCCGGGAGGCATCCCGCCAATGATTATTACTT
>CABQYA010000224.1:0-2444 GCA_902468275.1 uncultured Urmitella sp.
ACGGTGGTGAGTCTCTCATCTACAAGTCTTATATTACAAGTCGGTAACAACTGTTCCAACTCGGCGCTCCAAGCGCGCACGTCAGCGGCATTTTTACCCTCTCTTCCGCTGAGTAAGCGCGGCAGACCTATTATGATTTCTTTGGCATCATATTCCGTTACCAGCTGGGCAATCCGAAACAGTTCTTGTCCGCCGTCACGGTAAACAGTTTCCACCGGCAATGCCAAGATACCTGCCGCATCGGAGCGAGCCACCCCGATGCGGCTAGTACCTAAATCAATCGCAAGTCTAACGCCTGGACGCATCAGCTATTGGCAATCTCGCGTTCAATTGCTTGCAGCGCCTCACCGAGTTTACCGGCATCTTTACCGCCACCTTGAGCCAAATCGGGGCGTCCTCCTCCCCCGCCTCCCATGGTTTGGGCAGCGATCTTCACCAAATTTCCGGCTTTAAGTCCTTTTTCCCGGGCGCTAGTGGTAGTAGCAACTACCACTGAGGGACGGTCTTTAAAGATGCCTCCCACTGCCACTACCGCATTTGCGTCATGTAGATGTTGGCGCAGCGCCTCGGCTAGTACCCTCAGCGCTTCCCCCGGCACGTGACCGGCATTAAAGCTGATTACTCGCTTTCCTGCAATCTCTTTGGCAGAAGCTGCTAATTCTCCTACCCGCGATAAGAGATTTTCTTGCTGCAGACGGTTTAGTTCCTTCTGCGCATGGCGCAGGCGAAGTAGCGCATCATCAATTCGAGCCGGAATCATCTCCGGTTTAGTACCCATAATCTTGGCGATTTGGGTAATAAGTTCATGCTCTTTAGCCTGAAAATCAGCGGCTTTATCTGCTACCAGAGCCTCAATTCGTCTAACCCCTGACCCGATAGAGCTTTCAGACATTAGAACTACCTGTCCCAGGTATCCGGTGGTAGGCATATGGGTACCGCCGCAAAGCTCACGATCCCAACCGTTGCCAATATCGACTACCCGCACTTCTTGACCATATTTTTCCCCGAATAACGCGGTAGCACCCGACTTTTTGGCATCCTCCAATGACATAATCTCGGTATTAACCGGTAGATTTTCACGCAGCTGATCATTAATTCGGTCAAAAATCTGCTCGGTTTCACCATCGCTTAGAGATTTACCATGGTGGAAATCAAAACGCAGACGGTTTTCGCTATTTTCACTGCCCGCCTGGGTGGCCTGGGCGCCTAAAGTTTCTTGCAATGCCTTATGTAGCATATGGGTTGCAGTATGGGAACGGGCAATCGCTTGGCGGCGAGCGGTATCAATCGCGGCCACTACCTCGTCGCCCACTGTGAGCTGTCCCGCAACTAGACGACCTCGATGTACCCGCAGACCCGCAACCGGGCTTTGCACGTCCTCTACTTGGAATTTTGCTCCTTGGAAAGAACGGATCGTGCCGTGGTCAGCAAGCTGTCCCCCCATTTCCGCATAGAATGGGGTGGCATCCAAAACGACTTCAACATTGCTTCCTGATTCAGCAGTCGGAACCGCCTGTCCATCGGATAAAAGCCCGATAACTTTGGCGTTACAAGTATCTTCTAAGTAGCCCACGAACTCTACTTCATGCCCTAGTTCGTTTTCTAACTCGTGGTAAATACGAGCATCGACGTGACCGGTTTTCTTGGCACGAGCATCTTCGCGCGCCCGTTTCTTTTGCTCCTGCATCAAGGCAGTGAACTTCTCGCGATCAACCTTGATACCTCGCTCTTGCGCCATTTCGATGGTCAGATCAATCGGGAATCCATAAGTATCATGCAAGGTAAAGGCATCTTTACCTGAAAATAGCTTTTCGCCTCGTTGTTTAACCTGGGATACCGCTTGATCAAAAATCATGGTACCCGATTCTAAAGTGCGCCTAAAAGCGTCTTCTTCCTCATAGGCAACGGTAGAAATAGTTTTCCAGTCGCTGTCTAGATTTGGGTAGGATGATGCCATTACCTGCTTTGATACTGGCAGAAGCTCGGGGAATACTGGTTTTTCTACCCCCAAAAGGCGCATAGCCCGTACCACCCGGCGAATCAGGCGACGCAGCACATATCCGCGTCCATCATTACCAGGACGCACCCCATCCCCAATCAGCATCAAAGCGCTCCGCACGTGGTCAGCCACTACCCGCATCCGAATATCATCAGGGTTTTTAGAGGTTTCCCCTTGGGTGTAGTGTTTCCCCGACAACTGCTGCGCCTTTTCAATTACCGGGAAAACCTGGTCTATCTCGTACATATTGTCTTTGCCTTGCAGCAAGAACGCTAGACGTTCTAGACCTAACCCTGTATCAATGCATTTCTTATCTAGTTCACCCAGCAGCGGATAATCTTTTCCCGCTCCTTCACCGCGCAGGTATTGGTCAAATACCAAGTTCCACAGCTCTAGATAGCGGTCGCCACCGGTATCAACTTCTGGACCGCCCTCTGGACCATAA
>CABQYA010000225.1:0-2427 GCA_902468275.1 uncultured Urmitella sp.
CCATTTAGTTCACTATTGGGAACCGCTTTAACCTTTGATGCCCCGAAATCGACATCAGCATTATTTGCCCACTTGACTTCTACTTGTGATTCCGGTTTGGCTACTGAAGAGCCAAGCTTAATTTCATTAACCTTGACATCTTTACCTTGAGCCAAAATCGTCAATTCTTCTAAATCAATATCAGATTTAATTGAACTTGCACTGTCTTGGGGTAATACATCACGAGCAAAAATTAGGTTTGCAAAACGCGTTACTTTAGTTAATAAATCTTTAGTTTGTGGAGCTTGATCAAAAATAACTGCGCCCGAAGAAGCAAGTTGAGGGGCTTTATCGCCCATTGCCAGGAATGCCACTTTAAGCGAGCTACTTTCATTGGTATTTTCCTTTGCCCACTGATTGAAATCACTTTGTACTGCTTGGGAATTGCGATCGTTAAACGCGCCATCTGAGAGGACAACTAGCCATTTTTCCCCAGCGTCAGAAGCTGACAAGTCTTTAGCGGCTGCCTGAACTGGAGCATAGGGGGTATCTCCGCCTTGCATCACCATATTATGAATTTTTGATACTCGGGAGCTGGCAGCTTCTTTTCCTGCGAGCTGAACTACCGACCCGGAACCACCCTTAGCATAAGTACTGGTCAAATAGATATTCATATTATCTTGTTCCCCGAGTAGTGCCGCAAACACTTCGAGGGAGTACTTTGCATTTGACCAGCGGTCTAGAGGGGTGTTTCCACCATTTGAAAACATCGAACCAGAATCATCTAAAACTAGATTTACCTGTCGTTTTTTTATAGCAACACTGTTTACGCCTTGCCCGCAGTTATTAGGAGCCTTTCCCGCATTTTTAACTTGTTGCCCTTTGACACTTAAGTCTTGCGGAGAGCTGATAGTTTTAGTTTTTGCTGCGCTATGACCAACCGGATTACTCTGTCCACTTTCAAGTGCGCGCGCCGAGGTCAGCTGACCACCCAAATTTAACAGCACCAATGAGGCAGCCAATAGAGCCGGCATCACAAAATAGCATTTAAGATTTCTTCCCTTACCGCTTCCACGCAAAGTTAAGTTCCACCTCATTTGGACAAGCACATCGCTCCACCATCGTTGCTAATGTGACTGTTGTTATCACTATCCGTGAATTTATCACTTCACTCACAGCCGGTTTTAAGACTAAAGATTCCGAAAACAAATACTGAACTTTTATACGGGGAAATTGAAATCAAAAAAACTAATAAATAACCTAAACTCGCAGTTCAAAAGGTTAAACATCCCTAAGCAATCACGCCACTATAGATATTCTTATTTATAATACATGATTATTTTGAAGCCATTTAATGAGATTTTATTTAGCTATTTTCAACCATTAAACAGTGGCTATTCTTATCGGCGCTACGAGGTTCACCTGTCCTAGCCGACGCTCCAACTAAAAGGTAGCTAGTACCCTAAATATGGTGCTCTATGCACACATGCATCTCTTGTGAGCACCCCGGGGAAACGGTAACCAAATCTTCACATTCCGGGCGATTAAAAGCATCGGTCATCGCTAGCAGCGGTTCCACCGCTATCGATTCGCTCGCCCTATTCATCAAATCCTGAGCGCTATACACCTGGAAAGAAGCCAAGCCCTGCCCCAGCCTTGCCCCAGCCATTTGCACCGCAGTCGAAGACCCATTTAGATGCTCCACTAGTGCCCAAGCCGACCCATCTTTAGGAACAAGTGAAGTGTAGGCACAGTCAAAATCTCCTCGCCCAGATAAAACTACCGGAGATTCCTGGGCGCAAAAAGCCGCTTGCCCCCGCTTGGGAATTAACTGTTCATCAGTTACCACTAGGCTCTCAGCCGCAATCGTAACCTTAGCGTTTTTAGCTCTGCCAGTGGGGCAAAGAAAATAGGGATGCCAACCTAAAGTAATCGGCGCGTCACCTGTTCCTTTATTACGAGCCACCATATCGGGACTGAGCCGGTGAGGAGAAGAGCTAATCTGATAGGTAACCTCTATTTCCACTTCAAAGGGATAGGCCTCAAGCTTAGGTACCCTAACTTTGGCGCGCAAATAATCTGGTTTTAGCTCAATCAACTCGAATACCTGATCGGCAATTAAGCCATGTAAAGCCAGTTCCCCGCCGATAGTTTCGCCCTTAAAATCATATTCCTTTCCCTGGAAACAGTATTTTCCATCCCGAATCCGATTTGACCAGGGAGCTAGCAAAGCGTTGCGAAAACCATCCATTTGGCGCGCTTCGTCCTGGCTGCGATACCCATCGAGGACGTGCAGACACCCAGGACAGGTAGGGTCACTGTCTACTCGGTAATCACTTTGATAGGCTCTAACGCCCGAACTATCAGCTAGTGCCTCCTCCCGGTAGGAGCTAGCTTTCGCGCTTTCCTTGGTATCAGTTCCCGCCGCTTGTTGAGCGGTATCCCCCG
>CABQYA010000226.1:0-2393 GCA_902468275.1 uncultured Urmitella sp.
CTTAGTGATGTAAGTGCCGAGGATAGGCTGGGCGGAAAGCTTAAAGTTTTTATCCAATGGATACAGCGCACTCGGATAGTGCGGAGCCTCTTGCGTTATAGCAGTGGACGTGGCGCGCTATTGGCGGGCGGTATCGCCTATTCCGCTATTTTTTCCCTGGCTGCGGCGCTCACTATCGCGCTCACGGTTTTACTGGGGATATTGGGACGTAGCCCGCAGTTAAAAGACGCAGTTTTTTCTTCCCTAGCATCCGCACTCCCTGGAGTGCTCAGCTGGAAAGGGTCATCCGGGATTGTAGACCCTTCACAATTAGTGCTCTCAACTTCTTTTTCACTAACCGGCATGATTGCGGTGGTGGTGCTACTTTTTTCCGCGACCTCAGTGATGCAAGCTATGAAATCATCAATTCGGGCAATGTTCGGAATTGATCAAGTTCCCTCGGGAGCAGCAGTAGAGAAACTACGAGACCTTTTAGGGTTTATAACTATCTGCCTGGGGGTAGCAGCAAGCGGGATTTTAACCTTAGCTAATACGGTTATCGCTAACGATATTTTAGGAATGTTAGGAATTAAATCTGCCCTAGCTTCTCTGGCGATACGTCTCGGTTCTTTTCTAATCAGTGCCGGCATTGACGCTTTGGTTCTGTGGGTGTTAATCCGCTTCGTGGCTCTAGCTAGAGTCCCGCGAACCGACTTACTTTTAGGGTTAGCAGTTTTCGGTTTGCTCTCCACCCTCATTCGCTCACTGGGCACTTCGGCAGTGGGAGCGGTAAATAACCCGCTGCTAGCTTCTTTTGCAGCTATCGCCACCCTGTTGCTGTGGATTAACTTACTCTCCAGAGTAATGCTGATTACCTGTGCTTTTATCGCTAATCCCCCGAAAGCGCTAGCGGTTAGCGAAGCCGAGGACGTGCACGCGAACGAGAAACCGAACTACGTTTCCCTTTCCAACCCGCTCACTTTAGACTGGGCGCATCACCGCTTAAGCGGAATAGTGGATCTAGAACACCCCAAAGACACCGATTTACCGCCTGAATCTCCCTTGGGTAAAGCGCCCAGGTGGCGTTCAGCCCTGTGCTCGGCTACCGGGAAACCGTGGCAAGGTAAAGTTGCAGCTTGGATTGACAAACGAATCTCCTGGCATCAAAAACGGATAGCCTACCTGCGCTCATTGCAGGATTCTCGTCGCAATCCTCGCTAATCTGAGGCTTTCCCCCGCTAGATAACAGCAGATGGCAACGCAATTAGTCGGATTGCTAATCCGCCCACAGCTGACCACTAGAGTGGGCAACAGAATCCTTATATATCTCCTAATAGGCGGCTCTTCATGTGGTGAATAACCGAAAAACGTAGCGCCCCATCTAGGGAAAGCATCACTCCGCCCAGCAGGGAAAGCTTTGAGAAACGTTTCTTACCTGCTAGACCGATTAGGCCAGCGCCAATTAAGCCCACCCCTACTGCCATTTGAGCAATATTTGCCACTTTCATCAAAGTGGGGTGCTCTATTTCCAGCTTCCGTAGGATGCCGAAAGGAGTTTTCGCGTCCTCGTCAGAATGCAATATCCGCATATCTACGCTGTGCCCCATGGCGCGCGCCCAGCCAGGTTCATGGAAGATTTCAATCCCAGGCACGTCCTCTAACTCAAGTCGCCCATAGAGGAAAGCGGCGGCCTCAGCTGGTAGCCCCATAACTTCAATCGCCCGCACCATTCCATCTTGACCGGCAATTTTGAAAGTCTGTGCTAATTGGTGGGCGTCACACCCGGCGGTTTCAGCAATCCGGTTTGGCGAGGAGGAGTGTCCAAGGTATTCCCGGATCTGTTCTTCCAGTGCCGGGTCGGGATTGTCTACTGCTCCCGGAACCACCTGGGTTTGGAGTAACCAGGAGTGAATCGCCAATTTCTCTGGGTCGGCAACTTCATCGGAAGTAACTGCCACTACCCGCTGATCATGGGCAGAAACATACAGTCCCACCGCGGGAATCCGGGAAATCAAAGAACCTTCTACAATATCTGCGCGAATTGTTTCATAGCACAGAGCAATCCGGCCTTCCGGAAGGGTCACACACCCCAGGGTTTTCCCTTCCGCAGCCGCGCAAAACGGAACTGAAGAAACCGGCATCTGCGAGATCTCGACTACTCGTACCGGTTGCTCCCTATCACCTGACCGGGAGGGAAGAGGCATATCGGAAGGTAGCTTATTGGCATGATATTCCCCGATGGAAACATCGGCAGCAAACTTTTCTGCCAGTAGTTCTACCACTTCCGGGAGCGCTGCCCCCACCCGCAGTGGTTCATCGGCCTCATCTAAAGATGCCAGACCGTCCGCCTGGTTACGTAGTACATTTACTCCCAGCAAATGCGGGGTATCGGGAAACCAATCCGCCTCGGCAAC
>CABQYA010000227.1:0-2391 GCA_902468275.1 uncultured Urmitella sp.
CTGGTCTGTCGGCGGAGATGGAGGGATTCGAACCCTCGAGGGGCTATCCACCCCAACTCCCTTAGCAGGGGAGCGCACTAGGCCACTATGCGACATCTCCAATGTCAAAGTACTCCCACAGTTTAACGGACGGGCTGAGAGTGTCCAAAAACTAGCTCCGTGTATCGGGTCACTTAGGGGATAGCAGCTAATCCTTCACCCCTCGTCCTCGCCCCGCCAGCTACGCTTTTAGCGAGGATAGATGGCACAACGAAATAACCCGAGTAGGCTGAAACTAAAGCGGATTGGTGATTTAAAAAATAGGGGAGGTAGTTTTGTCGCGTACATTCACTTCCTTTAAATACCGCAACTACCGGCTGTGGTGGGTATCAAATATCTTCGCTTCCACCGCCACCTGGATGCAGAGGGTCGCTCAAGACTGGGTGGTATTAACCGTGCTTACCGCTCACTCTGGTTTCGCGGTAGGACTGGTCACCGCCTTGCAGTTCCTGCCTCAATTGTTGCTATCCATACCTGCTGGAATAGTTGCCGACCGCTTCGATCGGCGTCGCATCATTCAAATTTGTCAATGCGTAGTCGCCCTTAGCGGACTTTTAACCGCAGTGTTGTTACTTACCGGGGTAGCCGCCCTCTGGCATATCTATATAATCGCCCTGGTGAGCGGGGTGGCTGATTGTTTAACCTCCCCTGCGCGCCAAGCCTTTATTTCAGAACTGGTCACCGAGCAGGATCTACCTAATGCGGTGGGACTAAACTCTATGGCTTTCAATTCTGCCCGTTTAGTCGGTCCGGGACTGGCGGGGTTTGTGATTGCCGGAATCGGTCCCGGCTGGGTGTTTATCGCCAATTTTGCCCTGTTTGTAGTGCCGGTGGTGGGGCTGTGTTTCATGGATACCGCCCGGCTTTACACCCCGGAAAAGGCTCCTCGCGCCAAGGGAATGATGCGTGAGGGATTGCGATACGTGCAAAACCGTACCGATATTAAAGCTATTATCGCGATTTTGACGGTTGTGGGAGCCTTGGGGCTAAACTTCCAGCTTACGCAAGCGGTGATGGCAACTAAAGTGTTCGGTAAAGGAGCGGGGGAGTACGGTCTATTAGGGTCGGTGATGGCTATCGGGGCTCTTGGGGGAGCTTTCCAGGCGGCGCGCCGTACCCAACCGAGGGTTTTTACCGTGGTGGTTTCAGCGGTAATTTTCGGGATTTTAGAGGGCGCATTGGCGCTTTCGCCCACCTATGAGGTGTTTGCGTTGCTGCTGATACCTACCGGATTCGTGATGCTAAACCTGCTTACCTGCGCAAATGCTGCTATCCAAGTTTCTACCGACGAAGAAATTCGAGGACGAGTGCTCTCTATCTATTTCCTCTTCTTCCTGGGAACCACTCCGATTGGAGCCCCAATAATTGGCTGGGTGGCCGAACATTGGGGGCCGCGTTGGTCGCTAGGGGTGGGTGCGATAGCTTCTTTGCTGGTGGCAGTGACTGTGGGGCTTTGGCTCTGGCGACATTGGAGAGTCGATGTTACCCTCCGGGTTTCCCGTCCTTTTATTTCGATTGAGGGGCCGCGTGAGCGGGCGATGCGACGGCGGAAAGAACGAGCAGAGCGGCAACGAATCATGGATAACCAGTCACGCGATAGCGGAACCTAAGTTAGTAATCCCCGGTTCGCCCTCGTCATTATGCCTGACGAAAGTGACTTTTGAGGGCGGGAAAAGTAGCGCGTTTATGGTGCCCCCGAGACGATTCGAACGTCCGACACCCGCTTTAGGAGAGCGGTGCTCTATCCCCTGAGCTACGAGGGCGTAAGGCGAGTGTTAGCGCCTCAACCTGTCTAGGATAACACTCGGAAACCCGCCTAGAAACTGAGCGCGAAAATCGCTAGGTGTCTTGGGGAAGTGATAAATGTCGTTTTCGAGTTCTTAGGGCATGGCAACCAGGGAAAACCTTTTACTTCTCGTATGCTGGGATGGTGAGCTATAACCCGGAAACGAACATGAACTCAACAGAAACGGCAGACAGTGAAGCACAGCCGGTAAAATCGGCTGTCACTAGCCGGGAACAACTAATTGATGAGGCATTAACGCGCTGGAGCGCCAATCTAGAGCAGATTATTGCAGAGGAAACCGCCTCTGGATATTTGGAACTATCTGCGGCGCACCCCGGGGGCTTGGCGCAACTTTATGGAGGGCGGCCGACACGCTTATCAAACCTGGTACGAGAACCGCGTGCCCTTTCACATTGTCGGATTCGAGCACGGGAAGTGCTCTCCGCTGCGCGTGATCGTGAATCTCGTTATGGTTCTGGTCCGGTTTATCTGGCTATCGGTACAGCTTCCTGGCGACAGGGCGGGAGCCTGGGGGCAGCCTGGGATCGCGCCAGCGCGAACGGCGC
>CABQYA010000228.1:0-2377 GCA_902468275.1 uncultured Urmitella sp.
TGGTAGTAATCAACACCTGCTCGGTACGGGAAGCTGCAGCTAATCGCCTGTTTGGGAACCTCGGGCAACTGGCCAGCGTGAAGCGGGAACGCCCCGGAATGCAAATCGCAGTGGGAGGTTGCTTAGCGCAGCAGATGCGCGAAAAAATCATTGAAAAAGCCCCCTATGTGGACGCGGTATTCGGCACCCACAATATAGATGTGCTCCCCGCATTACTTAGGCGGGCACGGCACAATCACCGCGCTGAAGTAGAAATTGCAGAGTCGCTGCAAGTTTTCCCGTCCACCTTGCCCACCAGGCGAGAATCCTCCTATTCCGCTTGGGTGTCAATCGCGGTCGGCTGTAATAACACCTGTACGTTTTGTATAGTGCCCTCCCTGCGGGGACGGGAACGTGATCGCCGCCCTGGGGAGGTGCTCGCGGAAGTAGAAGCCGTGGTTTCACAAGGCGCGATTGAAGTGACTTTGCTCGGGCAGAACGTCAATTCTTATGGCGCGGGATTTGGAGATCGCGGAGCATTCGCCAAGCTGCTACGTGCCTGCGGAAATATCGAGGATTTAGAGCGAGTACGCTTCACTTCCCCTCATCCGGCAGCTTTTAGCGATGACGTGATTTGGGCAATGGCGGAAACTGAAAACGTAATGCCCACCTTGCATATGCCGCTCCAATCGGGCTCTGATACTATTTTGCGAGCGATGCGCCGCTCCTACCGGCAAAAACGATTCCTGGGGATACTGGATAAAGTACGGGAAGCTATGCCCGAGGCCGCGATTTCCACCGATATCATCGTGGGCTTCCCGGGGGAAACCGAGGAAGATTTCCAGCAGACTCTAGAGGTAGTAGCGCAGGCTCGTTTTGCCTCTGCCTTCACTTTCTTGTATTCGCCGCGTCCTGGCACTCCGGCGGCTGACCGCGAGGATCAGATTCCCCACGAGGTCAAGCTAGAGCGTTACAACCGGTTGATTGCGCTGCAAGACCAGATTTGTTTGGAAGAAAACCAGAAACTAGTAGGCAGACAAGTAGAGGTATTAGTTTCCGAGGGCGAGGGGCGAAAAGATCAAGAAACTCACCGGGTATCTGGTCGTGCCCGAGATGGACGCCTAGTCCACGTAGCATTACCTGCCGGACAAGAAATGCCGCGACCAGGAGATATGGTGACGGCTACTGTCACCCATGGCGCTCCCCATAACTTGCTCGCAGATTCTGCCTTGGAGGGAGGATTATTCTCGGTGCGCCCCACCAGAGCCGGGGATGCTTGGCAGGCGCGTCAGAGTAAACAGGAAGAATATTCCCAGCAGGTTTCACTGGGAATTCCCGCCATTCGTCCTCGTGGATAGGTATCCTAATGGATTCCTCCAAGCTTCCCCTCCTAGCAGTAGTTGGGCTAACTGCCAGCGGTAAATCTGGTTTTTCCCTGCACTTAACTGCGGCGTTAGGGGAGCGAGGAATCGCTTGCGAGATTATTTCGGCTGATGCCTTTCAGCTATATCGCGGTATGGATATCGGAACCGCGAAGATTCCGGTAGATGAGCGCCGGGGAATCCCGCATCACCTGTTAGATGTTTTACCGCTAGAGGAAAAAGCATCAGTAGCAGACTATCAGCGCAGTTCTCGCCAAATTATTGAGCAAATTCGCGCCCGCAAAGCGCTGCCGATACTGGTAGGGGGGAGCGGACTATATGTGCGCGCTGCCCTTGACAAAATTGAGTTTCCCGGAACCGATAGCGCTATCAGAGCGCAGCTGGAAGCACAGGCGGCGCAGCTGGGGATAGAGAAAATGCATCAACGCCTCGCCGAAGTTGATCCCCAGTCCGCAGCCAGAATCGTGTCGACTAATGAACGCCGGGTGATTCGCGCCCTGGAAGTCTATGAGCTAACCGGCAAGAAATTCTCTGCCACTATGCCGCGGCGGGAATACTTCCAGCCTGCTTTGCAATTGGGAATCTCCTGGCCGCTTCCGGTGCTTGATGAGCGCATAACCCAACGCACTACCCAAATGCTGGCGCAAGGATTTATCGCGGAAGTTGAAGAGTTGCAAAAACTAGGTTTGGCGGACACTCCTACCGCTTGCCGCGCCACCGGCTACCAGGCGGTTATGGATTTGCTAGCCGGAGAAATAACTCGCGACGAGGCTGCAGAGCAAATAGCGCTGCAAACTCGGCAATTAGCACGCAAACAGCGTAAATGGTTCCGCAAAGACTCCAGAATCCATTGGTTAGACGGCGAAGAAGGCACATCCGCCAACCTAGAACAAGCCTTAACCCTCCTCGAAATCAACGAAGAGCAATAAACTGCCTAGAATTCCGGTTTGACTAGGTTAATGCAGGTAAGAGCGCGGAAAACTTTTTTCCTCCTGCCCAAAATCCGTATTTGCCTG
>CABQYA010000229.1:0-2369 GCA_902468275.1 uncultured Urmitella sp.
AAGGTACCGAATCCATGTGGGCATCCGCCAAAGCGGTCATTAGGTTGGTGGCTCCCGGTCCGGAAGTTACAATCGCGACTCCGGTTTTCCCGCTGGAAAGGGCGTATCCTTCTGCCGCGTGTCCCGCAGCTTGTTCGTGACGCACGATGATCTGGTTGATCTGCGAGTCATAGAGCGCATCGAAAACCGGCATGATTGCCCCGCCGGGTAAACCAAACACATCGGTCACTCCCAGGCGTTCCAGGGTAGCGACCACTGCCCGCGCTCCGCTCATCCTTTCTCCAGGAGGCGCTCCGCCGGGTGATTGCTCTTTGCTACTCATCCTTGCTCCCCGTTCCTGTATGTTTCCCTGTTTTCTTTAAATAAAAAAGCCCTAGGTGCTTTTACCTAGGGCTTTGCATCTGAAACGTTTTTAGACGCGACTAGCCCCGCCCGGTACTACCAGCAGTACTAGGCTGACTAGGTTCGTAATTCGTTTCGCCATAACGATTCAAACGCTACGCGACCCATAGCCAGCGGGCGGAAGCGTCTCAGCTTTTGATACGAACCGAGTGGGCTTTGCTTGCTAGGCGCTATTAACCTGATAGTGTTTATTTCCGCTCCCACCACTTGGCTCTAGAGGATACCCCGCTCTCCCTCCGGTTTAACTCGAAATCGTGATTAACTCCTCGCTGATTGCCAACTTAGGACGGACTTTCGACTAACGCGGCGCGATTTGGGTATGAAATCATAGAAAGAGCTACGTATTTCATTAAGGAGGCATCGTGCAGACAGTTTTCCAATATCTGGCAGAACAACCTGTACTTGTACTTTTCGGATTAATCGGCATTGGAATGTATCTCGGTCATTTCCGTTTCAAGGGAATCGGGCTGGGCGCAGCGGCCGTCCTCTTCCTAGCTATCGGGATTTCCGCTTGGGGTACTGCCGAGGGCGTGGATATGGTTTCCAAATTCCCGCACGAGTTCGGAAAACTCGGTTTGGCACTGTTCGCTTTCGCTATCGGGATTAACTCGGGTAATTCTTTCTTTGCTTCTCTTAAAAAGTCTTTAGGAATTATGGCCGCCACTTTCGCGGTTTTAGCCGGCGGGGGCGTGGTGGCCTGCGTGCTAGGCAAAATCGCGGGGATGGACGCGGCTACTATCGGCGGTACTTTTGCGGGCGCAATTACTAACACCCCGGCACTAGCTGCTGCGGGTGCCGCCTCTGGCAATGAACAGTCGGCAACGGTTGCCTATTCCATTGCCTACTTGTTTGGCGTTTTCGGAATGCTAATCGTGGCTACCTTGGCTCTTAACTATGGCAAGAACGATAAAGACCGCCCCGCATCTTTGGTTTCTCGCACGGTGCGAGTTGAACGGGATGACCTCCCCTCGGTGCGCGACATTCGTGCCCATGTCGGCGAAAACGTGCGTTTTTCTCGGCTTCGGGAAACCGAGGACGGACCAATCGTACGTCCTACCCCCGATACTAAACTCGGTAAAGGCTGCCTGGTAACCGTGGTTGGTCCGCAAAACTTGGTGGTCGAAGTGGTTTCTGAACTGGGACACGATTCCTCGATTTCCCTTGCTGCTGACCGGCGGGATTGGGACTATCGCCGGATAACTATTTCTGATCCGAAGCTGGCTGGACGCACTTTAGGGGAACTTGGTTTGGAAGAACGTTACCAAGCGACCGTGTCGCGGGTACGGCGTGGTGATACCGATATGTTAGGGCGCGCTGACCTGGTACTTCAGATGGGCGATCGGGTTCGGGTAGTGGCACCCACCAAGAACCTTAAAGAGCTATCTAAGTACTTTGGGGATTCCACTACCGGCTTGACCTCTATTAACCCAGTGGCTTTAGGTATCGGTATGGTTTTGGGACTGCTAATCGGCGAGTTCCCCATCCTTACTCCTAGTGGCGAGTATTTCACGATTGGTTCCGCGGCTGGAACGCTGTTAGTAGGACTTATTTTCGGTCGGGTGGGACGCATTGGTCCCTTCCCCACCGCTTTGCCTTATACCGCCAGTCAGGTGCTTGCCGAGTTTGGTCTGTTGGTGTTCTTGGCTCAAGCCGGGTATAACGCTGGTGGACAGATTATGAAGGCCTTTACTTCTGGGGCTTGGCTAGGGATTCTACTGGTGGGTATGGCAGTTACTTTAACTGTCGGGTTTGGACTGTATTTCGTGATGCGCTATGCGTTCAAGATGGGTGGAACTCGCCTATCTGGTCTATTGGCTGGAGCACAAACTCAGCCGGCCGTCCTCGCTTATGCGAATAACCGTACCAATTTTGACCCGCGAGTGGCGCTTGGTTATTCCCTGGTTTACCCCTTGGCGATGGTGGGTAAAATCCTAATCGCCCAAATCATCGGTGGTCTGTAGCCTGTC
>CABQYA010000230.1:0-2363 GCA_902468275.1 uncultured Urmitella sp.
GTCTCCCCCCGCAATCCAAACCACCGAAGCCGGAGGTAGACCCGCCAAAGAAGCCGCTGCCGCATGAGTGTTGGTGGCTTTGGAATCATCAATCCAGGTAACCTGAGCCGCGTTCCCAACGGTTGCCCGCCGATGAGCCTCGGGTTGGAACGCACGTATCCCGTCCCGCACGTCCTCGGGTTTTACCCCAAATGCTCGGGTAAGACCGGCAGCTGCCAAGGCATCTTGAAGGACGGTAACCCCCGGTTCCCCCTGGTAGTAGTGGAAATCCCCCAGCCCGGCAAGCGCGATAGCCTCTTTTTGAGGATTGGGGCTATAGGCTCTATCAACCAGCATATTCTCAACAATTCCTAGCTGATAGATATCGGGAGTACCGGTGGTAAAACCAATAGCGCGACACCCGGCAACAACATCGGCATCCAGTACCATCTGCAATGTTTGGCGATCTTGTTGATTATAGAGGGCAGCTACTTTTGTACGCTCATAGACCCGCGCTTTTGCTTGTACATAAGCCTCGCGAGAACCATGCCAATCCAAATGATCAGCATCAAGGTTCAGACAAACCGCCGCTAAGGGAGACAGGGATTTAACCGTATAGAGTTGAAAACTGGACAGTTCAACCGCCAACACCTGGGCTTTCGCATTTGCAGCAGCTAGAACCACCGGAGAACCCACATTGCCCACTGCCTGAGCCTCATATCCGCCAGCTTGCAAAATAGAGAGAGTCATTTGCACCGTGGTGGTTTTGCCGTTAGTACCGGTGATGGTCAGCCAAGGGGTGTCTTGACGTAAGGTAGCTGTCTGTTGGATTTGCCAAGCCAGCTCGACCTCGCCCCATAAATCTACCTGGTGAGATTGTGCCCAAGAAAAAACCGGATGGCGCGGAGGTACTCCGGGACTAACCACAATCAGTGAGGGCTGAATCTTATCGAGAAGCTGCCCACAGTTACCCTGAGTCTCCTGATAGAACTGGGAGCGCGGATAATCGCTAGCGCAGTTATCGAGGGCTTCTTCCCGAGAATCAATAGCGTAAACTTTCGCCCCCAAAGTGCTCAACACTTCAAGGCAGGCTTTGCCCGATGTTCCTAAACCGATAACGCAGATCACCCGATCTGTCCAGATTTCATTAGTCACTTGATTGCAACCACCCATTCGGCGTAGAACAGGGCAATCCCCGCAATTGCGCAAAGACCAGCAATAATCCAGAACCTAACTACAATAGTTATTTCTTTCCAGCCCTTTAACTCGAAATGGTGATGTAAAGGCGCCATTTTGAACACCCGTTTGCCGGTTAGCTTAAATACCCCCACTTGAATCACGTCAGACATCACGATTAACACAAACAATCCGCCGATGATTACTGCCAGGAACTCGGTACGGGTAAGTATCGACAGTCCCGCGAAAGCGCCTCCCAGCGCCAAAGAGCCAGTATCACCCATAAAGATTTGGGCAGGAGAAGTATTCCACCACAAGAAACCAAAACAGGCTCCCACTATGGCTAAGGAAATTATCGCCAAGTCAGCCGGGTCGCGAACCTCATAGCAAGCATCAGCCACTTGGGGAGCCACATTTTGTAGCGGACAACGCTGATAATACTGCCAGGTGGCAACCCCGGTGTAGGCTCCGAAAGCAAATAGGCAAGCCCCCGAAGCTAAACCATCAAGACCATCGGTCAGGTTCACCCCATTTGACCAGGCAGCAATGAGAAAGTTAGCCCACAAAGCAAACAGGATAAAAGCTACAAACACACCCGCGAAAGCTAAATCCAGTCCGGAAATATCGCGTACCACTGAAATTTTGGTAGAGCCCGGAGTAACTAAAACTCCGTTTTTTTCATGCCGCGGAAACAGTAAAGCCAATACCCCAAAACTAGTGCCTACTGCCACTTGTCCCAGTATTTTTGCCCAAGGGGTCAGACCCAGGGAACGCTGCTTAGAAATCTTAATATAGTCATCTAAGAATCCGATTAGCCCCAAACCCAATATCAGCAGCATTAATAGCCAGCCTGAGGGGGATGGAAAAGTCCAGGAAGCTATATGAGCACTGATCCAGCCACCAACCGTTGCCAAAATAATGACCAAACCGCCCATAGTGGGAGTGCCACGCTTCGTGTAATGGGCAGTAGGGCCGTCCTTGCGAATGAACTGACCATATTGGTGTTTACGCAAAATACGAATAAGCACCGGAGTCCCGGCAAGCGATATCACCAGGGAGGTTAAAAGAGCTATCCCCAAAGGAACCATTAGGCGTTGCTACCTCCTGTTAGTGCATCAGCAATACGCCAAACCCCCGACCCGTTTGAGCCTTTAATCAACACCGTATCGCCGGGAGAAACAACCTGTCTAACTACTCTAAGCGCCTTA
>CABQYA010000231.1:0-2331 GCA_902468275.1 uncultured Urmitella sp.
CTGCTGGCTAGAAACTTTAGCATCAACTTTATCTGCCAGTTTGCCGGCTAAAGTTGAGGCTAAAGTGTCCCGATAAGATAGCAATTCTTCGCTGAACCAACTGTCTTTTATGGTCACAGAGTTCACTATCGTTCCGGCAGCTATTTTCAATTGCTCATTTATTCCATTAACTGCTTCGTCACTTACCCCCGGCATTCTCACTACTGCGACTTTCTTGCCCGCCAGCTGACCGGGAGTAACTTTACGTCCTAATACCCCAATATATTCGTTAGCGCTATTTGCCTGTTTCACCAAATCTTCATTGACCTGACGCAGTTCAGCTTGTTGCTTTGAAAGCGCTTCCACCCGCCCCGACAAGGTATCGGAAATTTTACCTTGTAAGGGCCCGGCTCCCAGCACCACCCCCATAGTGAGGGCTACCAGCACAGCCATAAGTGACACTAAGTGATAGCGAAAATCAATCATTATTCTCCTACCTTGGTTAGCCCTTTAGAGAGGGAGCAATCCCGAAAAGCTGACGGAAAAAGTCAATCAAATCATTAAAATAGATACCGACAATGCCGTAAAAAGTCTGTCCTACCGGAGTAACTGCCAAAGAAATTGCCACAGCCCCCACCCCAACTAGGGCGAGTAGCAAAGTCTGCCAAGTAGACACCCGCGGTTGATATAACTGAGACACTCCCTTGGCATCAACCAGTTTTGACTCCACCCGAAGACGCGTTAGGAAGGTAGATGCCATCCCGGAGCGTCCCTTATCCAGGAACTCTACCAAGCTCGCGTGGGTTCCCAACGCCACAATCATTTCCGCATCTTTATCATCGGCAAGCAGCATAGCTACGTCCTCGGAAGTTCCGGTAGCCGGAAAAACCACATGGGGGATGCCCTCTCTTTTTAACCGTTCTGTACCGGGAGCTTTACCATTCCGGTAGGCATGTACCACGATTTCTGCACCGCAACGTAGCGCCTGGTCAGATACAGAATCCATATCGCCAATAATCATATCGGGGGTGTATCCCTGTTCCAAGATGGCATCGGCTCCCCCATCTACCCCCACGAGTACCGGTTTATATTCCCGAATATAGGGTCGCAAAGAACGTAAATCTTCTTGGTAATGGTATCCCCGCACTACGATTAGGGCGTGTTTACCGGCAAACTTGGTTTTTACCTCGGGAACCCCCACCCCGTCTAGTAGTAAATCTCGTTCTCGGCGTAGATATTCCATCGTATTAGCTGCGAACGCCTCTATCTGAGTGGATACTCCTTTTCGAGCTTCTTCTAAATCGGCGGCAATAGTGCCGGGAGTTTGTTGAATCCCCTCGGCAACTAACTGTCCGTTTTGGAATACCGAATTGCCTTCGATAGTTACCTTGGTTCCTTCCTTAAGATTCATAATTCTGGAACCTAAATCATCAATTAGGGTTATTCCTGCATCAACGATGATGGAAGGACCCATATTGGGGTACCGCCCAGTAGTGGACTTGGCAGCGTTAAGCACTGCGCTAGGAGCCGCTGCTACCAGGGTTTCCGCAGCTATCCGATCAATATCCGCATGGTCAATAACCGCGATTTCACCGGTCTGGAGTCGCTGAGTTAGATGCTTTGTTTTCTTATCAACGCGCACCCGCGAACTAGAGGCTAGTGTTGCCTCTCGCAATTTGCGTCGCTTAAAAATACCCACGCAATAACACTACCCCAGGCGACAGCTACTAATCAGTTCCCGTGCATGGTCAAGGGCGGATTTAGACTGAGCTTTCCCGGCAAGCATCCTCGCGATTTCTGCTTCCCGTTCCTCGCCGGTTACTTCCCTCACCCCAGCCTGGTTGCCTGTTTTCGTAACTACCAGCTGTTTATCAGCCCAAGCTGCCACTTGCGGAAGGTGAGTTACCACTATTACCTGGGTATGCTGCGCTAGGCGAGCCAGGCGTTCTCCAACAGCCAGCGCGGTTTGCCCTCCGATACCAGCATCGACCTCATCAAAAATAAAAGTTGGCGTGTCTGGGGATAGACAACGCGTAGCTAAACTTACTTCTAAGGCAAGCATAATTCGCGATAGCTCTCCCCCGGAAGCTCCTTGGGCTACCGGTCTAACTGGCGCTCCTTTAGCTTGCCGAAGCCCAAATACCACCTGGTCATAGCCATTTATACTGGGATTTGGAGAGCTTTCAACCACGATTTCAAAACCGGCATTTTGCATTTGCAATCCGCCCAGTTCCTCCGCAACTTTCTTTTGTAGCTCTTTCGCCAGGCTCTGGCGGTTTCTGGTAAGTTTACTGCCTAATGTTTGCAGCTCGCTGCCAGTTTTTTCCAACTCTTCTCGCAAGCGAGTGCCCT
>CABQYA010000232.1:0-2294 GCA_902468275.1 uncultured Urmitella sp.
CTTGAAAAACTCACTTTTCTTCCTCCTGGTCCGTCGCGGATACTTTCGCTAACTCATCTGTGGCAGCATCATCCTGGTTGGAATCCTTATTTCCCGCCTCTGTTTGCTCAGCTTTGTTTTCACTGGGCTCTTTTGAATCTTCCTCCGGCTTAGCTTTATAGACCGAACGTATCTTGCGTACTTTACCAGCGCCTACATAACGGTAGGTTCCCCGTTGCGCACCCAAATGCTCTGGGTCGAGACCAGAAAGCTTATGACCGTCTGAATAGAACTTGAAACGCAGCAGCCACACCATCATCGGGTGAGTGAAGATAAAGATTAACGCCAAGTCAATCAGGGTGGTTACCCCCAGGGTAAAGGCGAAGCCTTGAACCCCACCGACCGCAAGGAAATAAAGGACGCAGGCGGCCAAGATATTAACCAGGTCAGAGGTAATAATCGTGCGTTTGGCCCGATCCCAACCTACGCTAACCGCGCTAGATAGAGCTTTACCATCACGTACCTCGTCACGAATCCTCTCGAAGTAAATGATGAACGAGTCCGCCGTAGTACCAATCGACACAATCACACCGGCGATACCGGCAAGTGAGAGACGATACCCCATTGACCAAGAAAGCAAGGTAAGAACCAGGTATAACAGACCGCCCGCGCTGACCAGCGAACCGACAGCAACCAAAGCCAAACCGCGATACTGCCAAATCAAGTAGAACACCACCAGAATCAAACCGATGATACCGGCGATAACCCCATAACGCAGCTGGTTAGCACCCAAAGTAGCTGAAACTTGCTGCTCGGATTGCACATCAAAGTTCAACGGCAAAGAGCCGAACTTTAACTGGTTAGCTAAAGCGGTAGCAGAAGAGCGGGTAAACGAACCCGAGATTTCGGCTTTACCGTTAGTAATAGCGTTGTTTACCCCTGGAGCCGAAACAACCAAACCGTCTAACACAATTGCGAACCGGTTCTTGTCATTGTTTTGTCCCGCGGGCAAACCATTTTGCCCTTGCACAGCTTGATTGCGGAACTTAAACAAGCGGGTAGTTGTGTTTCCAAACTGGGTGGCGCCTTGCTTATCGAAAGCGAGATTAACTACCCACTGACCGGTAGATTGACCAGAAGCGCCAGTTCCCATCCCAGACTCTGCCGAAGAAATCCGCGCACCTGATACTTCTGCCGGAGAGAGAATATATTTCTCGTGTCCGTCGCTAGCACAAGCTACCAGCGGTTTCTTGATATCACCGGAAGAACCACCCTCTAAAGAGCTCTTCTGGGTACAGTCCTTAGCGTAAAACTCTTCAATGACTTTCTCGGTAATCCAAGCATCATCGGAGTTATCTTTAGGCTGGCTAGCGGGCTGGTCGCTGATTTTGCCGTCTTTATTAATATCGGCAGCCTGTTTAGCGAACGCCTTGGGATCAACATTAGTTTTCGGAGCAGCAGTCTTTCCAGCTTGTTGCTGCGCGGCTTGCTGAGCAATCACCGAATGCGGAACCCCGGGAGCCGAGCGCAACACGGAACGGAAATAAAGCTCTGCGGATTGACGCACCAAATCCAAAGTCTCTTTCGAGGGATTACCTGGTAAAGACACCAAGATATTGGAGTTACCCTGCGAGGTAATCTCGGCTTCGGAAACGCCGGAGGCATCAATACGCTGACGGATAACCTCAATCGCCTGGGTGATATCTTCGGCGGTTACTGCCCTTTTCGCCTCCGAGGCAGCATTAGCTTTCGGGGTAAGAATCAGCTGAGTACCGCCCTCTAAATCCAAAGCCAAGGAGGGAGTAGGCTTTGCTTTCTTAGTGAGTACCCCCACCAGTAAAGTGCCGCCCAAAGCTAACACAAGGATTAGGAATACTGCCAGGACGCGCCCAGCCCGATATTTTTTCGTAGCCACTTGTTGTTCTTTCCGCTAAAACACCGATTATTTCGTTTAGTTATTGTCAGAAGAGTTAGGTTGTTCTAAATCAGAATCCTCAGATTTGGATTCCATAGATTCCCCTTTAGTAAGGTCGCTAGCCTCATCGGTATCAGATTGCGCCACCCCATCATTCATTGCCGAAGCGCTATCCTGGTTATCTTTTTCGCTAGCTTTCATATCCGAAGCGGTATCTGCCTCATCGGGAGCAAAAGGCGGGTTGCCTACGCTAACAATTGCCCGAGATGTCCATAGGGTTTCGGTACCGTCAGAGGTTTCTAAAACAACTACATCCCCATCGGTTTCCACATAACGACCATAAAAACCGGAAGTAGTCATTACCCATGCACCGGGAACCATGTCCCTTTCCATTTGTTCT
>CABQYA010000233.1:0-2257 GCA_902468275.1 uncultured Urmitella sp.
GGAGGTCGCGGGTTCAAGTCCCGTCTGGGTCGCAGGTCTTATCGACCCTAGGCTCTGTAGCTCAGTTGGGAGAGCGTTCGACTGAAAATCGAAAGGTCACCGGATCGATGCCGGTCGGAGCCACCACGTCTTAGCTAACTTTATTTTCGGAAGCAAAATGATCCCATCCGCTCTGATAGCTGTTTTTCCCATCCACTAATAGGAACGCTCCCTCATCTTGGCTGCCAATGTCGCCGTTCTTCGCATAAAAGCTAGTATCGTCGATATTCACGGATTCAAATCCGTAGGTACTGCCTAGAGACTTTCCAGTTCCGGGCAAGGCTGCCACCTCGCCAATAGGGGTAAAACCGGGAACTGAAAAACCGGGAGGAGCGCTGCACAACAACCCGTGATCTTCGCCGCCCCCCAGTACCCAATCCCAACTATCCCTATTGAGAACCTGAGCCAGTCCCGCCAGTCGCTGCGCATATCTAGCAAGCTGCTCGGTCTGCAAATTGATAACCACCCCGGAAGCAGCAGCGAGTTTAGCGCCGTCACGGCTGAGGCCATCGGAAATGTCCATAAGGGCGTGCGCTCCGCTAGCAGCTAACTGGGCAGCTAGATAGGCGGGAATTACCGGAACCTGATAGCGGGAAATAACTTCTTGCCCGAGTTGGACTAACTCCTCAGGGAGGGCAGATTTAACCGAATCTGGGTTTCCAAAGCGTTCCAGCAGGGCTAATCCGGCGGCAGAATCGCCTAGGTTACCCGCGAAATAAACCAAGTCACCCGCTTTAGCTCCGGAGCGTAAAAGCGGGGCGCGTCCTTGCAAATCTCCAATAACCGTAACCGCTACTTGCAGACAAGGCCCGGAAGACAAATCCCCTCCAACTAGGGAGTATCCGTAGCTTTCCAACCCGCAAGCCAAACCGGTCGCCAGGGAGTGTATATCTGCTTTACCCATATCTTTGGGAATCGTAACTGCGGCCACTGCACTGTGGGCAGATGCCCCCATAGCCGCAATATCGGCAGCGTTTTGAGCGGCAGCGCGCCGCCCGATTTGTTCCAGGCTCATCCAATCACGGCGAAAATGCACTCCCTCTACCAATACATCGGTAGAAACTACACTGTTCCCATCGGGGTGTTTCAGTACCGCGCAGTCGTCTCCGGTACCCACCAGTACTCGAGGGTGGGTATGCAGATTGCGACTAAAATCGGCGATTAGGCGATCTTCGGCAGTGATTGGGGTGGGCACCGCGTCTTGAGGAAAGGAGGAAGATTCGGGAAAACCTGTCTTTACCTGGGGGGATGTAGAGGGGTGGGAAGTGCTCATAGCTGTTAGCTTACCTATTGGCGTTAACTAGTAACTAACCCACTTGGCATCATTGGGTTTGCTTAGCCCTTTGCCTTTCTGGCTCGCAAGTCGGCTTTTATTTGATGGCGTTATCAAGCTGGGCTTTCCGGGTGAGCTGTTGCAAGAAGCGATCTTGCGTTTCCTCAAAGAGGTCCCGCCAATAGCCGCGCTGGGTAACTTGACCATGCTTTAGTACTACTACCTGGCAGTCGAGGGCAATCACATCGGTTAGGTCGTGGGTGACTTGGATAGTGGTAGCGCCCCCAATACGTTCACGCAGTAATACTCGCAGCTGATCGGCTACCTCCACGTCCAGGGAGGTCATCGGTTCATCCAATAGCACCACATCCGGTTCAATCGCCATGGCACGGGCAATAGCTACCCGCTGTTTTTGCCCCCCGGAAAGTTGGTTGGGACGGCGTCTCTCTAAAGTCTGCATTCCCACGGACTCCAGTTGGGTGCGGGCTAGCTGCTCGGCATGAGACTTCTCTATCCCCAGGCAGCGCAGTCCAAAAACCACGTTTCGCAGCACGGACATATGCGGAAATAGGGCGGGATCTTGAGCGAGGAGTACTATCCGGGGTTTATCCACGCTCCATTTAATGGAGCCGGAATCGGGTACTAGGGTGCCCGCTAGTAGAGAAATAATCGTAGACTTTCCGGCGCCATTGGGGCCGAGCAGGGCAGTGGCAGAACCGGGAGCAAAATCTAAATTCACGTCCAGGTGTCGCATCGCGATTTTCGCATCTAGATGTACTCCAGGTCCGGCTTGTATGTCTCGCTTCTTTTTCTTGGACAAGCCACTGATCGCACCAAGTGTTCCGGTGTTTGCGCTTTGCTGGTGCCGTCCCATTAGGCGCGCATACCAATAGTCGGAAAGCACTTGGGTGCCGCCCACCATTACAATCGCCAGGGCAATAATCA
>CABQYA010000234.1:0-2228 GCA_902468275.1 uncultured Urmitella sp.
AAAGCAGCATTTTCGGTTCGCTTCCCAACTCCTGCCAACTCCCGACCCCTAGCACTCCCTCTAATGAGCCCCGCCCTCTCAAAAAACTCTCAGCTAGCATTTCCACTCCCACGCCCGCCCTCAACATCAAACGCTCTCCCGTAAATCCCGCCCCCAGGCAACACCCTTTTACCTAAAACCAGTCGCCAAAGTGCCCTCCAGTCGCTATCGCTCGCGCAAAAAGCGAGAGCTCGGCGACTTCCTATTGCCATAATCTTCAGAAAGAGCGTTAATCGCCGTGCGCTTGGCGAGTAAAAATGAAAGAATGTGTGCAGGTGTCTAGAATACTATAGGTGCGGTCGCCCATCCTTTTTTGGGGCTATCTGCCTGTATATCTGGACGAGACGCGAGTTTTATCAAGGAGAACATCACAATGACGAGCACCTATGACCTCGTAGTCTTGGGCGCAGGCAGTGGTGGGTACGCTACCGCTTTGCGCGCCTCCCAACTGGGAATGAAAGTCGCCCTGATCGAGGGGGATAAAGTAGGTGGCACCTGCCTACATCGAGGCTGTATCCCTACCAAGGCAATGTTGCACGTGGCAGAAGCTGTGGATGCCATCAAAGAAGCCTCTCGCCTGGGCATTACTGCTACTTTTAGCGGTGTAGATATGTCTAAAGTCGCAGCCTTCCGCGACAAGACTATTTCTCGTCTACACAAAGGACTTCAAGGACTGGTAAAGTCACGCAAGATTGACTATATCCCAGGTTGGGGACGCCTGGTCAGCACAAATACCGTCCAGGTTGGCACTGACACCTATCAGGGCAAGAACCTGGTATTGGCTACTGGATCCTATTCAAAGTCACTGCCGGGACTGGCAATTGAAGGACGGGTAATTACTTCAGATCAGGCACTGCAACTTGATTGGATTCCTCGTAAAGCGATAGTTCTCGGTGGCGGGGTTATCGGAATCGAGTTTGCTAGTCTGTGGGCATCTTTGGGGACAGAAGTTACCATAATTGAGGCGCTTCCGCATTTGGCTAATAACGAGGACGCCGCAGTGTCCAAGGGACTAGAACGGGCTTTCCGCAGTCGGGGCATTGCTTTTAAGACTGACACTTTATTTGATTCAGTTACCCAAGACCAGAACGCGGTACAAGTAAAAACCCAGGCAGGAGATACTTTTGATGCAGACTTGCTGCTGGTGGCGGTGGGGCGCGGGCCGCGCACGCGCGATATGGGTTTTGAACAGGTCGGGATTAACCTCGACCGCGGTTTTATCCCGGTTGATGAACATTTAATGACTAATGTTCCCGGCGTATATGCGGTAGGCGACATTGTTCCTGGTTTACAACTGGCGCATCGTGGTTTTGCGCAAGGTGTTTTCTTAGCCGAACATTTGGGCGGTCTTAGCCCGCACCCACTGGTTGAACAAAACATTCCGCGGGTTACGTTCTGCGAACCAGAGATTGCTTCAGTTGGTTTAACTCAGGCGCAAGCGGAAGAAAAATTCGGGCAAGAAGGCGTGCAGGTTACCGAATATAATTTGGCTGGTAACGGTAAATCCCAGATTTTGGGAACTGGCGGGATTATTAAAATGGTGGCTCAAAAGGACGGTCCAATCGTTGGTTTCCACGCTCTTGGCAAACGGGTTGGCGAGTTAGTTGGCGAAGGTCAGCTGATGGTCAATTGGGAGGCTTTCCCTGAAGATTTGGCAACGTTAATTCATACTCATCCCACTCAAAATGAAGCAATTGGCGAGGCTGCGATGGCTCTTGCCGGTAAACCCTTACATTCCTAAAGTCCGGAAAGGTTGATAATAATGGCGCAAGACATTGAGATGCCCGCTCTGGGCGAATCGGTCACCGAGGGAACGGTTTCTCGCTGGCTAAAGAAAGTTGGCGACCAGGTGGCGGTTGATGAACCTTTACTTGAGGTTTCGACCGATAAAGTTGATTCCGAAATTCCCTCCCCTATTTCCGGAGTCTTATCCGAGATTTTGGTTGAAGAGGACGAGACGGTAGACGTGGGTACGGTTCTGTGTCGTATCGGGGATGGTTCCGCTATGCCAGAGTCTTCTCCATCGGATACTTCTGCTAGTTCCTTGCCCGGAGAAACCCCCAGTGCCCCCAGCGTTCCCAGTACTTCCGCACTTCCGGGTACTTCCTCGGTTCCAGCAGCCCCTAAAGCGTCTGCTGCTCCGGCGGCTCCCCCGGCTCCTAGTTTGCCTGCTAATCTTGCAGATTTGC
>CABQYA010000235.1:0-2206 GCA_902468275.1 uncultured Urmitella sp.
GTCTACCAATTCCGCCACTTGCGCTTGGGTTTAACGTCACCAGACGCTGAACCACGAATAGAAATCTACCCCGAAACTTAAGACCGGAGCAAGCCCACAGAAAAAAGGCGTTACGTTTCACAAGAAAAGTTGCGCATTTTCATCTATTTGCCCTGCGATAATACTTATTCGACATTTTTCTATTAACCTTGAACTTAGGTGTGTCTACCGACAGATGTTTTCACCGGCTCTTTCCGGCAATGAAACCCTACCCGGCAACACCACCTATAGAACTGTTATTTACAGGAGAGGACGAAAATATGGGAGTGGTTGACCGCTTCGAGAAAGCCGTATCTCAGGGGGTGAACGCCCCCTTTTCGAAGATGTTCGCCAGCTCGATTAAAGCCGTAGACATAAAGACGGCAATCCGTGAAAGTATGGACAACTCTCGTGCCACCTTGAACGATGGTCGGGTAGTAGTACCGAACGAGTATCAAGTTCTACTTAATCAAAAAGACTTCCAATCAGTTACGGATGCTAACTCCCAAGTGTTAGCGGAAGAGTTAGCTCAAGACGCAACCACGTATGCCACCGAACAGAGCTACGTGTTTGTCGGACCGGTAGAAGTGGCTTTTTCTACCGGTGACCAACCATTAGGGGAACTACAAATCGATAATGCTATCCGGCGCGGTCCGGCCGCGCCGGTCACAACTGCCAGCGCTAGCCCCTCCCACCCAATTATTGATATCGAGGGGCAACAGTGGCTACTCACCGAACCAGTAACGGTAATTGGAAGAGGATCTGAAGCTGACATTGTGGTTCATGACCCGGGAGTATCCCGCCGTCACCTGGAACTGCGTATCACTCCCCAGGGGGTAATCGCCACTGATTTGGGTTCAACTAACGGCTCCTATGTAGAAGGTCATCGAATCAGCGCAGCGACCCTCCTAGATGGTAATGAAATAACTATCGGTCGCACCCACCTGCTATTTTGGACATCAAGTGTAGATGAATACTAGGTGGTAACTGTGGCAGTAGGACTTTTGTACACTATTTTGCGATTCAGTTTCGTGGCTCTATTGTGGCTGCTGGTAATCGGAATGGTATTAGTGCTGCGCCGCGATATTACCCTGGCAGCTTCTGCGAGGGTGAAAACCCCCTCCTCGCGCGTACGTCCCTCCCGCGCCGAGGACGCTAAAGAGTCGAAGACCCGGAAAAAAAGAGGCGTAACTAAAGCGCGTTACTTAGCTTTTACCGGCGGATCTTTAGCGGGAAATCGTCTCAAATTGGATGGACAACCCATTTTGCTGGGGCGCTCTGCTGATTGCACCGTTCCCCTGCAAGATTCTTATGCTTCCAACAGACACGCCCGCATTTACCACAGCGACGGGCAATGGTTTATTGAAGATCTCAATTCAACCAACGGAACGTTTATCGACAGTAAACGCCTCACCGCTGCCCAGCCATTTAAGCCCGGCATGACGGTGCGGATTGGACAAACAACAATGGAGTTAACTAGATGAGCCTCGGATTCAAATATGCCGCCCTGTCCAATATCGGCAAAATCCGCCAGTCTAACCAAGATTCTGGCTATGCCGGCCCGAATCTGCTGGTATTAGCAGACGGAATGGGTGGCCCGGCCGGTGGCGATATAGCCTCCTCAATCGCTATAGACCATTTACGTGGTCTAGACAGCCCAGCCGATAATCCCGAACAGGCACTCGACAGCTTACGGGATGCAATCAATGAAGCTCACCAGGAGCTATGCGAACGCTCTACGCAAGACCCGGCGCTAGCGGGACTGGGAACCACCTGTATAGCGATTCGCCGCAGTGAAAACGACCTGAGCATGACCCACATCGGGGATTCACGTGCCTACCGGCTACGCGGCGGGGAACTGCGACAAATGACTAACGATCATTCTTTTGTTCAATATCTGGTTGATACCGGTCAGCTCACCCCTGACCAGGCTGAAAACCATCCGCAACGCTCAGTTCTGCTGCGAGTATTGGGAGATTCTCAAGAGGACGTTACCCTGGATGAATCTCATCCCGATTTCACTGTTGGCGACCGCTGGTTACTATGCTCAGATGGTTTATGCGGATTCGTCTCCGGTCAAACCATCGGGAAGGTTCTCTACCGCAGCGAGAGCCCGAAACAAGCCTGTGAATCATTAGTGGAACTCGCCTTGAAAGCAGGGGGTCCTGACAACGTTACCTGTGTAGTC
>CABQYA010000236.1:0-2189 GCA_902468275.1 uncultured Urmitella sp.
ACCCATGCTGGCGCGCGGCGAACTGCGAATGGTGGGAGCCACCACCTTGGACGAGTACCGCCAAAACATCGAGAAAGACCCGGCGCTAGAACGTCGCTTCCAACAGGTGTTCGTAGCCGAACCCTCGGTAGAAGATACGGTAGCGATTCTGCGGGGGATTGCCCCCAAATACGAGGCACACCATAAGGTCACGATTACCGATGGGGCGCTAGTGGCGGCGGCAAAACTATCCGACCGCTATATCACCGAACGAAACCTGCCCGATAAAGCTATTGACCTGATTGACGAGGCCGCATCCCGGCTGCGAATGGAGCTAGATTCCAGTCCCGTGGAGGTAGACGAAAAACGTCGCCAGGTAGACCGGTTAAAAATGGAAGCAGCCTACCTGGCGGATTCCGAGGGTGAAGGCCTAGATGAGCAGAGCCGGGCCCGGCTAGCTGATTTGCGTGCAGAAATCGCCAAAGAGCAACAGGTATTGGATGAACTCAATGTGCGCTGGGAATCTGAAAAAGCCTCCCGCAATAAGGTCGGGGATTTGCGTGCCCAACTCGATAAACTAAACACCCAGCTAGAGCGGGCAATGCGTAGTGGCGACTGGGAAAAGGCTGGGCGGCTACAGAACGGAGAAATCCCGCAAATCCAAGCCGCGATTGCCGCTGCCGAAAAGCAGGAGCAGGAAAGCGGTGACTTACCGGTCATGGTAGTAGAAAAAGTCGGTCCTACCGAAGTCGCCGAAGTGGTGGAGTCCTGGACCGGAATCCCTACCGGGAAAATGCTGCAAACCGAAACCGAAAAACTGCTGCATATGGAAACCGAGATTGGTAAGCGCCTAATCGGACAAGAACAGGCAGTACAGGCGGTTGCTGATGCGGTTAGGCGCTCGCGGGCAGGCGTTGCCGACCCTAATCGTCCCACTGGCTCATTCCTGTTCCTAGGACCTACCGGGGTGGGGAAGACCGAGCTTGCCAAGTCCTTAGCGGCGTTCCTCTTTGATGACCCCTCTGCTATGGTGCGCATCGATATGAGCGAATATGGAGAAAAGCACTCGGTATCGCGCCTAATCGGAGCCCCTCCTGGATATGTGGGTTATGAAGAGGGCGGACAGCTCACCGAGGCAGTGCGGCGGCGTCCCTATTCGGTAATTCTGCTTGATGAAGTAGAAAAAGCGCACCCGGAAATCTTCCATGTGCTGCTGCAAGTGCTAGATGATGGTCGCCTTACTGATGGTCAAGGGCGAGTGGTGGATTTTCGTAGCACTATTTTGGTGCTCACCTCTAACCTGGGTTCGCAGTATTTGACTGAGAAAGACCTGGCGGAAGCGGAGAAAGAACGGCTGGTTAAGGAAGCGGTGAAGAATCAGTTCCGTCCCGAGTTCCTGAACCGTTTAGATGAGGTTTTGATTTTTAAGCCGCTAAGCCGGGCTCAACTCGCTAAAATCGTGGATTTGCAGTTGGGGCAGCTGATGGAGCGTCTGGCTTCGCGCCGTTTGAAACTGAATGTGAGTGAGGACGCGAAGCAGTGGTTAGCTAACCGCGGCTATGACCCGGCGTTTGGGGCGCGCCCGCTGCGTCGCCTGATTCAAAGTGAGATTGGCGACCAATTGGCACAAGGACTGTTGGCGGGCAAGTGGGAAGATGGCTCCGAACTTACGGTGAAAGTTCCAGAATCGGTTATCCCCAACTCAGCTCGTTTTAATCTTCAAATAATTTGATGACAGTCCGTGTGGAAACCTTGAGGGTTATGTCTCGATGTCTAATCTGGGGTCAGTAAACCAAATGTTTAAATATGGTGGTTATTTGTTTATCTTATCCAGGTTGAACAGATTTTCGGGGGGGGGGGTAAGTTCTTGTACCCAGAAGTAAAAATTAAAAAAATTGTTAATTCGTTATGTATTTTTCGGGGAAAGACTGTATCCTGGTTAGAGCTTAGGTATTCTTATGTAAGCGATGGATAGGACATAAGTACTAGGTGAAGTGAAGGGAGGGGATGCCCAGGTGCCCAAACCAGCACATAAGAGCGGGGAGCGCGGGTCGTACGCCGGTGGCGTGGCTCGCCGTGAAGCCATACTTGACGCAACCGTAGATATGATTGCGGAAGTTGGCTACCACGGTTTATCTATGCGCGACGTGGCTCGGCGGGTCGGCATTTCTCACCCTGGGGTTATCTACCATTTTCCCTCCAAAGAAGCC
>CABQYA010000237.1:0-2150 GCA_902468275.1 uncultured Urmitella sp.
TATAATCCCTTAGAACTGCGGATACCGCAATTGCTTAGCGGGAAAGGACAGGCTTTACAAGGCGATGCCCTAAAGCTGGTTAATCAGGTTGCCCCCGTGGATCTCGCTTACCTCGATCCTCCCTATAATCAGCATCGTTACTTCACCCACTACCATATTTGGGAAACTCTGGTACGCTGGGATGCTCCCCAGACCTATGGGGTGGCGCGCAAACGCATAGATGCCCGCGGAGACGAGCATCGTTCTGTCTTCAATTCTAAACGCACCATGGCGACCAGCTTCTTTTCCCTCTTGGCACAGGTTAAGGCAAAGACCCTGGTAGTTTCCTACAATGATGAAGCCTGGATAAACGAGGACGAAATGATTAGTGCTATCAAAGAGGCAGGGTTTGCCCAGGTTAAAAAGTTTGGTTTTTCCCAGCGGCGCTATGTGGGAGCAAAGATAGGAATCTATAATTCGCGGGGAAAGAAAGTTGGAAAACCGGGGGCTGCCCACAATACCGAAAATGTCTTTATTGGAGGCAGCGCAGCGGCAATAGCGCGCATCAGCCAGGCTTTAGAAAAATGCTAGACCTGCCTATTACCGACAGACGCTAGCGGTCGTCCTATTAGGACGGCTAGTACTGTACCCAGCCTTTTGCTTGCTGGGATAACTGCTGTAGTAAAGATAGAGCTTCTTTTGCCCGCTCTGCCGGTACCATCAAGTGATCATGATGCAAACCGGATAATACGTTACAGGGAATTGATTGACTGGCTAGTTGCGAGGCGACAGTGAAAGTCAGACCAGTTTCCTCTAAGGAAACATCACATTCCAAAGTGATACGGCGGTAAATCTTTTTGCCCTCGGCTACTCCCGCAGCTTTCGCTTGCTCTAGGGGAACGATTACGGTGAGTCCTTCTTCCTCTTTTATCTGTGCAAACGGTTCTAAACCCGCAGGCAAACCATCTCGCTGTGACAAGAACACATACTTGCCATACAGATGCGGATGGAGCTTAGACAACGCCAAATCAAAGTCAGAATACGAACTCATGGTTTTACGGTATGAGCCTTGGGGATATCCGTGCTCGCTAGTCTCACCTATCGGTCGGATAGCTAACAAGCAAACAGATTATTATTGGCACATTCTCTGATAGACACTCATTACCGCCCTAGCTACTGCCGAGGGCGCCTCCAAGGGAACCAAATGCCCCGCCCGCGGCACCGACACCACGCGAGTACCTAGCGCCTTAGCCATGGCTTCCGCCTGAGCCGCAGTAGAGTTAGTGTCTTGTTCCCCCCGCACTACCATTGCCGGAATCTGCGCCCTCTCCAAGGTTTCCAAGCGACCGGGACGGGTAGCTAAAGCCCGCTGCGCCCAAGAAATCGCCTCCCCAGAAGTTTCATTAATCCACTTTTCCATCAGCTGTGGGATTTTGGGAAAATCTGCAACAGTTTCTTTCGCTAGCATAGTGGGAATCCCCTTCACCAGCTGAGAGTGAGCCCTACCTACCAGGGCAGAAATTGCCATCTCGGTACGTGCTGCCCGCGCCTGAGGAGTGTCAATATCAGCTTTCGTCCCCACTAGTACAACCCCGCCTACCAGACGCGGATGACGCTCAATCATGGCTTGCGCAGTATATCCCCCCATAGAGTTACCGCAGACCAGTATTTTTTCTGCGCCCTCAGCGCGCACCGCCTGAGCTACATAATCGGCATAAATCTCCAAGGAAGGAGAACTCACCGGTAGCGGAGAGTGCCCAAATCCAGGAGGGTCAATCGCAATTACCGGAACCCCCTCGAAACGGCGAGCTACCCCCTCCCACATTCGATGATCATAGGGAAAAGCCGCCAATAGGACTATCGCCGGAGTGCTCCCCATTCTTTGCGCATCACGCGTAAAAATCGCCACATCCATACCTACATTTTTGCACAGCCACCCGCTTAGCTTGAGATAAATCGGCGTAAGAGGAAGGATTAGCTATTGAAGGTAAAACCCCTAGCCCCCTCGAAGTTAGCTAAAAGCCCCGGTAAAAGCAGAAACGATGCCAATGACGGCGCTGTTCAAGGCCAGAACGCTCCCCAAAAAGGGAATCGGTTCGCCACGCTACCACATGCGCCTGCCCGATATTTATCTGCTGATTACAGCCAGGACACAGGTAAACCTTGCGCGC
>CABQYA010000238.1:0-2122 GCA_902468275.1 uncultured Urmitella sp.
CTTCTTGATCCCGGGCACCAATCCCACAGTAGAAACCGTGATTCCCCGCGCGGACATTCCGAATCCTTCTGGGGAATCGGCAATCAGACGACGAACCGCGCCCAGCACCGCGCGATAGTTCACCATGGGCTCTCCCATTCCCATGAACACCACATTGCTGAGTCGGCAGCTACTGCCGCCCAGTTCCCCCTCTTCACAGGCTTTACGGGCTAGGCGCACCTGTTCTACGATTTCAGCGGTTGAAAGGTTACGGGTCAGCCCCATTTGTCCGGTGGCACAAAATGGACAAGCCATTCCGCAACCAACTTCGCAAGAAATACATAGGGTAGCCCGGGAAGGATAACGCATTAACACCGATTCTACTTCGGCTCCATCAAATAGTCGCCACAGGTATTTGCGGGTCATCCCGTTATCACCGCTACGCACCAAAACAGGTTCTATTAGGGGAGGGAAAGCCAGTTCGGTCAGTTTTTCGCGCCCTAAAGCCGGTAAATCTGTCATTTGGGCATAATCGGTAGTTAGATGGGTGAAGTAGTGGCGAGAAAGCTGGTCGGCTCTAAAGGGCGGAAAACCATTATCTTTTAAGAATTTTTTGCGCCCAGCCAAATCGAAGTCAGCTAAATGATCCGCAGGTTTAGTGCGTCTAATGGCTTGAAAACGCAACACTGGACGGGCATCACTGCTGGTAGCACCCTCTGGAGGCTGATCGGTGGGCATCACCTGGCGGGGGTCGTATTTGGGACGAGCCTGGCGCATCAGCTGTTTATCGTCGGTTTTATTTGTTTGCCGAGGACGAGGCGGCGTCCTTAATATCTCTGTCTTCCCGTTTTTCCTTGGGTTGCTTTCCCTGACCATTTTTGCCGTACCTAAAATATAAAAAGCGAAACCAAGAAGAACAGGGGCACCGTCAGTAGCAGCGAATCTAACCGATCCATAACTCCGCCATGCCCCGGCAGTAAACTGCCCATATCTTTGAGCTGCAAATCTCGTTTAATTAGGGACTCCCCTAGGTCGCCGCAGGTAGCAATTACCGGGGTTAATAGCCCTAGCACCGGGATTGCCCATAACTGGGTGGAGGTTAGCCAAACCCCGATTGCCGCCGCGACCGTACACATTAGCACTGACCCGGCGAAGCCTTCCCAACTTTTCGCGGGAGAAACTGCTGGTGCCATCGGATGTTTTCCTTTTAGTACCCCGGCAGCATATCCCCCAATGTCATTACATATGGTGATTACAATCCAGAGGATAATCGGTGCCGGATGATGAGGATTATGGAGCATCACAATCACGAATGAGGCTAAGAACGGCAGATAGATAGCCACAAAGCAAGTAGCCAGCAGGTCGCGGGTCGCGAACTTGGAGGGTCCTACACTAAGCCGCCAAATCGCACAGGCAATCATGGTGGCGAGCACTGCTGCCCACAGCCCTTCCGGGCCTAGCAGATAGGCACACAGGAGCATCCCCACCGTTCCTACCAGTAAGGGAGGTAGGCAGAGTTTGATTTTTATTCGAGCTAAGGCTCCTGCCATTTCGTATTCGGCCATAATTGCCACGACCATGGCAAAGCCTAAGAAAAATACGGTAGGAGCCAGCAATAATGCCAAGACTAAGCCGCCTAATCCTACCCCGACTGCTATTGAGGCTGGCAGGTTACGTCCTGCCCGGGATTTCTTGGGATTAGTGCTCTGCTCCTTGCTAGGCTCTGGCGATATTGATTGCGCAGCTCCCTCGCGGAAAGCGCGGGCGCGATTATTCAACTAAATCTCCATTAGTTCTTTTTCTTTGGCCGCAAGTAGTTTATCCATCGTTTCTACCTGCTTCTTTGTCAAAGATTCTATTTCTTTTTCGGCACGTGTTACCTCGTCCTCGCCAGCTTCGCCATCCTTTTTCAACTTCTCTAGCTGATCCATGGCTTTACGGCGAATACCGCGGATAGAGACCCGTCCTTCCTCGGCTTTTTGCCCCGCTAGTTTTACGTAGTCGCGGCGGCGCTCCTCGGTTAGTTCCGGCAAGGTTACCCGAATATGGTTTCCCTCGTCAGTGGGGTTTACCCCCAGGTCGCTGTCCCGAACCGCCTTGATGACATCGTTAGTGGAGGATTTGTCATAGGGGGAAATCAGCA
>CABQYA010000239.1:0-2111 GCA_902468275.1 uncultured Urmitella sp.
CCGCCGTAAAATAGGAGTGCCATAGCCACGTCTGCGCTGGCTGCGCCTTTGGCTCTTACCAGTTCAATAATTACAGCTCCGATTATTGAGGCGATTACGGCTCCGGGAATGGCTAAGGCGTCTCCTCCGGCTATTTCGGGTAGGTTACCGACTACCCAGCCTAGAGCCACCCCGGTGAGGGCGACGTGCCCGATTCCGTCTCCTAGTAAAGATAGGCGGCGCTGCACTAGATAAGTGCCAATCACCGGTGCGCTTAACCCAACGAGAACTGCCACTATCAGTGAGCGCAGGAAGAAAGGGGAGGATAGGAGAGATTCCCAATCGGCGGTAAAGCTGGAAGTGAGGGAATGTGTCCTCGGGTTTAAAGGTAAACCGCAAGCCTGTCCGGGGGCGGAAGTTGAAGGTAAGGAGGTTGGGAGGTAGCTAGGGTAATTAATCATTTTTCTTCTACCATCGGAAAGGATTGCGGCTGGTTAGCGGGAACATCGCTGGCAATTTGCCCGGATACCAGGGTGATAGTGCGATCGATTAGGGGGGCTAAATAGCCGTGTTCGTGTAGCACAATCAGTATGGTTTTACCGGATTGTTTCGCTCGGTTAATTATGTCGGCTAGGCTCCTGGCACTTTGACGGTCAATACCTGCCAGAGGTTCGTCCATAATTAAGAATTCTGGCTCACGTACTAGGGCGCGGGCAATCAATACTCGCTGTTGCTGTCCGCCCGAGAGGAACTGGAATTTTTTGTTTGCGGCCTCGCCTAGTCCGACTTCTTGGAGCGCGTTCAGCGCGCGTTCTTTATCGGAGTGTTTCTTCCTTAGCCGACCGGCGGGGAGCAGCCCAGAACGCACCACTTCCAGGGCGGTTGCTGGTATTGTGCCGGACATGGTTTTTCGTTGGGGAACATAGCCGACTCTAGCTAGGACTTTAGCGTGGGTTTTATCGCTGGTTTTAGCCCCAAAAATCTCAATTTTACCTGCACTGACCGGGTTTAGTCCGATTGCGGTGCGTACCAAAGTAGATTTTCCGGAGCCATTTTCCCCGCACAAGGCAACTGTGGTTCCCGCTTCGATTGCTAGGTTTATATTTTTGAGAATCAAATTGCCCGTTAGGGCGACAGATAAATCTGTCGCCCTAAGAGGAATGGATGTGGTTTCAGCTTCTATACGCATTTCATGGCTTTGCTTAGTTTTGCGAGGTTATCTTCCATTACTTGCAGGTAATCTCGGTTTTTATCTACTTGGATTTCTAGGGGGTCAAGCACTTCGGATTTGATTCCCAGCTGCTCGGCGAGAGTTTTGGTGTCTTTATCTCCTAGGGCGCTTTCCGAAAATAGTACGCTAACTTTCTTTCGCTTGGCAATGTTTGCGACTTCTTGGAGCCGTCCTATAGAGGTTTCAGCTTCCGGATCGACTCCTTTTACCCCTATCTGTTCAAAACCGTAACGTTTCGCTAGATAACCGTAGGCTTCGTGAGCAGTGATTACGGTGGGGCTAGCGCATTTTTTAAGGCTGGTTTGGTATTTTTTGTCCAGCGAGCTGAGCTTTTCTTGCAAGGCCTTGCCATTTTTTTCGTAGGTGGCGGCGTGAGTGCTATCGGCTTTAGATAGGGTCTGCACTACCTGGGGTACGATTGCCGATAGGCGTTCCGGGTCTAGCCAAAAGTGGGGATCGAAGCCTCCGTGATGATGGTGATGACCGGATTCATGGTTGTGTTCTTTTGATTCCTTAGCCTGTGCTGCTTCTTCGTGCTGATGTTCTTTTTCATGTTCTTCGTGATGTTCGTGCTCTTCCTTGTGTTCTTCGTTTTCTGTGGAGGAGAGCTTATCTAGTTTGGCTGCTTTTGCTACATCTAATACATTCTTGGGGGCTGCTTCTTTTACCGCATCGTCTACCGCGGATTGGAAACCTGACAGGTAGATTAGGGCATCTGCCTGTGACATGGTGGTGAGGTCTTTTGCTGATAGTTCTACTTCGTGGGCTTCTCCCGCGGGGGTTAAGTTGGTTACGTTTACCATTTCTCCGCCTACCTGGCTAGTTACATAGGCGAGGGGGTAAAAGGAGGCAACGGCATTTACTTTGCCTTTTTCTGAGGTCTGTGCGGTGTTAGAGCATC
>CABQYA010000240.1:0-2104 GCA_902468275.1 uncultured Urmitella sp.
GGAAGCCAGTAAAGCCGAGGACGAGGTTCACCGACTACGCGGGGTAGCAAAAGCCGTGGTGAAAAATATGGACGAATCGCTACAGATTCCCACCGCTACCTCTGCCCGAGAGATTCCCGCCAAACTGCTAATCGAAAACCGTAAAGTAATCAACGCTCACCTGGCGGCCACTACCGGCGGAAAAGTCTCGTTCACCCACCTAATCGGATACGCGATTATTGAAGCGCTAGTCGAAATGCCATCCATGAACGTCCGCTTTGAAAACGACGAGGACGGTCGCGAATGTATCCGAAATTTTGCGCATGTAGGTTTTGGTCTAGCCATCGACTTACCCAAGAAAGATGGCTCGCGAACCCTGATGGTACCGGTAATTCACGACGCTGACACTTTGAACTTTAAACAGTTCATCGACGCCTACGAAGATTTAGTAAAAAGGGCGCGCAGCGGACAGCTGAAACCTGTCGATTTTACGGGAGGAACCATCACCTTAACTAACCCCGGTACTTTAGGGACAAAACATTCCGTTCCCCGCTTAATGTCCGGCCAAGGAGCAATCATTGGGGTGGGCGCTACCTCGTTCCCAGCCGAATGGGCAGGCGCCTCCCCCACTCAGCTTGCCAATGCGGGGGTCGGTCAGGTAATGACCATGACTTCAACCTATGATCACCGCGTGATTCAGGGGGCAGGGTCAGGCGAATTCCTGCGAATTATTGAACAAAAATTAGCAGGTCACGATGGTTTCTTTGAGCGAGTGTTTTCGACCTTGGGGGTGGCTCATGAGCCATATAAATGGGAGAGGGACTTTACCTACGATCAGGTGACCGAAAAAGGGAAACCTGCCCGGATTGCCGAACTAATTCACGCCTATCGTTCCCGCGGACATTTGGCCGCTAATACCGATCCCCTGCAGCAGATTTTACGTCGCCACCCCGACCTTTCTATCAGCTCTTATGGACTGAGCATCTGGGATTTGGATCGGGTGTTTCCCACCGGCGGATTTGCCGATCGTGACACTATGAATTTGCGTGAACTGCTAGAACAATTGCGTGCCACCTATACGCAGGCGCTGGGGATTGAATATATGCATATTCAAGATCCACTTCAGCGGCGTTGGGTGCAAAATCGGATAGAAAAACCCGCAAAAAAGTTTTCTAAAACCGAACAAATGCACATATTAAGTATGCTCAATCATGCGGAAGCGTTCGAGACTTTCTTACAAACAAAATATGTGGGGCAAAAACGTTTTTCCTTAGAGGGCGCAGAGTCTTTAATACCGTTATTAGATACCATGCTTTATAACTCTTCCCGTTCCGGTTTGAAGGAAATAATCATTGGGATGGCTCACCGGGGACGGTTAAATGTGCTCTCAAATATAGCGGGCAAAACCTACGGACAAATTTTCTCCGAGTTTGAAGGGTATCTTGACCCGAATTCCACTCAGGGCTCTGGGGACGTGAAATACCACCTGGGCACAGAGGGAATCTATTCCCCCGGGGAAGGAGAAGGCGTTCTCGTGACTCTAACTGCCAATCCCTCTCACTTGGAGGCGGCTAATGGGGTAACGGAGGGCATTACTCGCGCTAAACAAGATCGCTTGGGCGCTGGGGAAGAAGCCGAAAACTTGGTTATGCCAATCCTAGTTCACGGTGATGCCGCTTTTATTGGCGAGGGCGTGGTGCAGGAAACCCTGAATATGTCGCAGCTGCGTGGCTATCGTACTGGCGGCACTGTTCATATCATCGTGAATAACCAGATTGGGTTTACTACCGGGCCCACTTCGGGACGTTCGACTCGTTATTGCACGGATTTAGCTAAAGGTTTGCAAGTACCAATTTTCCATGTAAACGGGGATTTCCCACAGGAAGTGGTGAAAGCAGCCAAGCTAGCATTCGACTTTAGGCAAGAGTTCCACAAAGACGTAATTATCGATATGGTCTGTTACCGTCGGCGCGGACATAACGAGGGCGATGACCCCTCAATGACGCAACCGGTTCTTTATTCTTTAATCAATCGCCTGCCGACCACGCGCGAGGTATATACCCGTAATCTGATTGGACGCGGAGATATAAGCGAGGAAAAAGCAGCCGAAGCCCTGGAAGAATAC
>CABQYA010000241.1:0-2089 GCA_902468275.1 uncultured Urmitella sp.
CGCTTCTATGGGCTTAATAACAACAAATACTCGTTCTTGTTCTCAGCGGTTATGGCTCTCGAGTGTTTAATCCTCTCTCCCTTGGTAAAGCGCTTTCCTGCGCGCACTAAACGGTACTTTGTTATGGGATTCACGTTGCTGGCGCTAGCTGTAATAATAGATGGTTTCCCCTGGTTGGGAGCCGATGTAGGTGGTCCGTTAGCGTTGATAGTGGGAGTTGGGGTCACCCTAAACCTGGTTCTAGGTAAACGGGTGACAATCTTGAAAATACTTTCCCTAATGGGAATAGCCCTATCGTCCTCAACTCTATTCGTCCTAGTTGATAATCTAGCTAATCCGAGGGCGCGCACCCACTTTGGACGTTTTATTTCCGAGGTAGCAAACGGGGGAGGGGGAATAGTTGTCAGGCGTAAATCTGAAGCAATGATTAACACTTTCGGTGGGCCGGTAGTGTTTACCATCTTGATGATGCTGGCAATAGGGGTAATTGTATTAGGGGTTGTAGCACATAAACGCGGAAAATCTAGGGGGAAATCTTCGTTTATTGCCCGGATTGCTTCCATCTTTACCCCGCTGCGCACTATTCCCGGTGCGTGTCGTTTTGGGCAGGGAGTGTTACTAACTGCGATACTTGCCGCCCTTACCAATGATTCTGGGGCGTTAATCCTGGTATGTGCGGGATTATTTACGATTCCAGCACTGAATGCGCTGCTGCTACTAAATAGGGGCTATAAAAAATAGGGGGAAATAGGGGCTTTAATGCCAGGAAAACCATAAAATTTTAGCGAATTTCGGTGAAGTGGGTAACTTTCCTGGTTCGGGTTTTGTATGCCTAAGGTGGTTTGATAGTCTTTTGTGGTGCCTGAGTGCACAGGGCGGGTTACCCAAGCGGCCAAAGGGATCTGACTGTAAATCAGCCGGCGTAGCCTTCGGGGGTTCGAATCCCTCACCCGCCACGTTGCCAGGTTTTACAACCTGGTGGCAAAGTGACAAAATATGTGGGAGCGACTCCGGTCGCGCCAGAGTGCAGATTGTTCACTATTGCCCCGATAGCTCAGTCGGTAGAGCATCTCCATGGTAAGGAGAAGGTCCAGGGTTCAAGTCCCTGTCGGGGCTCTAGGGTTTGATTTACCAAGCCCTCAAGCGGCGGGGTAGCTCAGTTGGTGAGAGCGCACGACTCATAATCGTGAGGTCGCGGGTTCGAACCCCGCCCTCGCTACTTTTCAATTTCGATTGAAACGGAAACTGCCGCTAAAGGGGCGGCTCGAGATATAGAGGTAAGTAACAATGGCCAGCAAGTCGTCCGACGTACGTCCTAAGATCACTCTGGCGTGCAGTGAATGTAAAGAGCGTAACTACATCACCAAGAAGAATCGCCGGAATAATCCGGATCGTCTGGAACTGATGAAGTATTGCCCGCGTTGCCGTAAGTCTACTTCCCATAAAGAGACTCGTTAGTATTCCAGATACTATATTTACGTTCAGCTTCCTATAGCAGTGAAAGCCAGATTTGCTAGCTTTTTACGTAATGCTAGTAACTGGGCTGCAACAGCAGTTAATCGCTGAACCAAGATTTTGTTAAAAGATAACAAGGTATCTGTATATAACTACAGTTAGCAGTGAGCTGATAATAGATATTTACCTTATTGTCGCTGGCAAATAAGCTTAACTAAACAATAAACTTTTGGGGGGCGCAACGGTAGTTGTGCCCCCCAAAAACTATGAAAACGGGATTAACCTCGCCCCAATCAGGCGTTAAGCCAGTTTCTGTAATGCTTTTAAGGATTTTTCAGCATTAGCTTTCGGACCTCCACCGGCGGGAGGCTCCTCATCAATCATGATGTCCTGTTCAAGCACATAGTACCCATCGAAACCAGCTTTATTGAGTTCGCAAACAATGACGCCAAAATCAATGTCGCCTTCGCCGATAGGAGCAAACATACCGGCTTTAACCCCTTGCGACCAGGTAATCTCACCAGGCAGCAGCTTGTCGGTCATTTCCTTGTGAACGTCCTTAGCATGGACAATCACCGTGCGAGAGGGGTATTCCTTAACGATTCCCACGGGATCACAGCCGCCACAAACCATA
>CABQYA010000242.1:0-2039 GCA_902468275.1 uncultured Urmitella sp.
CGTAAGGCACGCGCAGATGGTGCCGATTTCGTGGTTGCCTCGGTGCATTCAGGTAACGAGTACAACTCTTCTCCCTCCATAGAGCAAGTCCGGATAGCTAATAACTTGGCTCGCTCCGGTGAAATTGATTTATATATTGGTCATCATGCCCATGTTCCTCAGCCAATCCGGAAACTACCTGGCGGTGTAGATAATCAAGGAATGTGGGTCTATTACGGCATTGGTAATCTGCTTTCTGCCATGACTCCCGCCAGAAATGGGATAGGCAGTCAAGTGGGGCAAATTGCTTTCCCTACAATTACTGTTCCTGGCGAAGGTCGTCCCTATGTTTCCAACGCCGGATGGATTCCTCTGGTACTTGATAGATCCTCCTTCCAGGTATTACCGGGCTATCTGTATGAAAACGGTAGTAAGACCGGAACTCAGTTACCGGCGGCAACTGCTGCAAAATATCTAGCTCATGTGCGCAAAGTTACGGAGACACAAGCAACTGAACTAAAAGATGCGCCCCCGGCTGATTCGACTACCACTATTACCCCCATCGACTAGATTATTGGTTGCTTTAGGTATCTATTTTTGACAGCAAATTAGTTTAATCAGTGGTTTTCCTGTTCATCTAGTTGCTATTTCAGTGGTGGATTGCGCCCTATTATTCGTAGAGTATTGCTAAACAAGAAATCCTAGAAGCTAATGAGTACATAAAACCTGCCTATTATGAATCCGCAAGAATATATTCGGTCTCTTATGGCATAATGATTGCGGTAGCACGATGATGTGTAGGGGAAATAATGAACAAAAAATGCGAAAGTATTATTAAAGGGATCCTGGTGGTCACGATGGTTGGTAGTCTTGGTCTTTTAGGAATCTTACCTAAAGCTATTGCCGCTGGTAGTACCGATTATTCGCACTTAAACACTTCCACACAGATGGTATCTAGTACGCAGAGCGTTCCTTTAACTACGATTGACGCAAAAGCCAGATTCCAAAGCCTAAATAACGGGTGGAAATTTAATCTCGGAGATATTTCCGGTGCTCAGGCTACGGCCTATAACGATGCAAAATGGCGGACTGTAGATGTTCCTCATGATTACAGCATCGAACAACCTTTTTCTAAATCTATGGAAGGAGAAAGTGGATACCTACCGGGAGGTGTCGGTTGGTATCGTAAGAGCCTCACTCTTCCTTCAGAACTAGAGCATAAACGGATAAAACTCAGCTTTGACGGCATTTATATGGATGCCACGATTTATGTAAACGGAACTGAGCTAGCCAATCATCCATATGGATATACGCCTTTTTCTATCGACATCACCGATAACGTAAAGTTCGGTGGAAATAACGTAATCGCTGTTAAAGTGAACCACCAAACACCTTCTAGTCGCTGGTACTCAGGTTCTGGTATTTATCGCGACGTAGATTTAGTGATAACTGACCCAATTCATATTGCTTCTAGTGGCGTAAAAATTACGCCCAAGAATATAGATACCTATACAGAAGCTGGGTCGCTTGATCTCGATGTAAGCACGAAGCTTATCAATGTGGCTACTTCCCCCAAAACCATAACCTTACGACATACAATTTCGCCTAAAAACGGGGGCAACAGTATCGGTACGGTAACAAGTACCCCTATAACAGTGGAAGCGGGAAAATCTTTAACCAATTCAACTGCTCTTTCTGCTCAGTCTCCACAGCTGTGGACGATAGAAAAACCGGTGCAGTACCTGGTGAAAACCGAAGTGTTCGAGGGTAGTAGACTGCTAGATACCCTCGAAACTAATACTGGCTTCCGCCAACTGACTTTTGATCCAAATACCGGCTTTGCCCTAAATGGTAAGAAAATGAAACTCAAAGGGGTTTCTATGCACCATGACCAAGGGGCGCTAGGAGCTAAAGCCTATCGAGATGCTATCGCGCGGCAGATAGATATCCTCAAGAAAATGGGGACCAACACCATTCGGATTACCCATAATCCCGCTTCGCGAGATTTGATTGATTTAGCGAATCAAAAAGGAATGCTTCTGATTGAAGAAATCTTCGAT
>CABQYA010000243.1:0-2021 GCA_902468275.1 uncultured Urmitella sp.
AACCGGTAAAGACCTGGCAAATACCCGCCACCCCCACCAGCCTCGAAGAAGCGCAAAATGGAGTCTCCATCTCTAACGAAAAAGACCCGTACCTGGTTGAAAAGCCAGGGTTCTATACCTTTGTAGCAGCCGCACATCGCGCCCTACAGCCAGCAGACACCTATTTGAAAGACGACTATGTGCCCGCTTTCTTTGAAGAATCTGAGACTCAGGTAGTGCCCTTCACCCCAACAGTGAAAACTCAGGCAAAAGTAGTAATAGATAAAGAAACGAAGATACTAACCGATCAGGTAGAACTCAAAGGATTTCCAGACAATCATCCCGAATTTACCGGTAACGGCAAGTGGAAAGCAGATGAAAAAACAGTGCGAAATGACCTGTACTGCCTACCCCAACCGATTAAAAATATGGACGCAAATAAGCGAAAACCTCTCGCTCAAATCGAACTGCCTGCCAAGAACGGAACCTATACCGTAGACAAAGATAAAGAGGGTAAACCGCTCAGCTTAAACGAATTTCCTTGCAAAGATACCTACGTATTCGTTACTTCCTATGCCGGGGATTCGCGCACACAAGTTATGCGCAGTTCAGAGACCGAAACCAGTGAACAGTACCAGGTTCCGCCGCCCACCACCCCGCCAACTACCCCACCCGCAACCACTCCGCCAAGTCCCCCAGAGCCGCCAACCGTGCTCTCGGCAACCGGTGCAAAAGTATCTGGAATGCTGGGACTGGCGTTAGTTGCACTGGGAAGTGGAGGATTACTGATTTTCTATCGCGCACGCCGGCGTTAAAACGCTGATAGTTAAGGTAAGAAAGTGGTAATAGCTGCTGGCTAGAGCAATAGTAATCTGTTCTAGCCAGCAGCTAATCCGTTAGAGAGCGAGCATAATTTCTAGGTTTTACCTGTTAAAGGGTGAGATGCATTAAAATTGAGAGGATGGTTTTAGGGAGCGAAAACAATTGCGAAAGTGGCGTTCAAGAGAAAAACTTGGTTCGCCGCGGCTCTCAAGCACCTTTAGCTATCATGGCAGATAGGGCGAGTGCAGTTCTGGTAGGTCAAGCCAGTGGCAGTGCCCTAGGGGTGGGGTATGAGTTCAAAACCCCTCCCTTGGTGGGAAGTCCCAGAATGCTGGGGTCAAACTCCGGTCTAAAACCCGGAGAATGGTCAGAAGATACCCAACTGGCAATCTGCCTGGCAGAAGTAGCAGTCACCGGGATTGACCTGACCACCGAAGAAGGACTCGATGCGGTAGCCTCACGTTATCTAGCCTGGTATCAGGGAGGAAGTCACAAAGTTGATTCCCCCACGAGAGTGGTACTAGAAACTACGATTAATGACGTTTCAAATATCAATTCTGCGCGGAAAATGCGTTCCGCTGCCGCCTATTTCCATCGGCGAACCCGGCGTACCAGCGGTTCTGGTCCGCTTTGTCGCAGCGCTGTATTAGGGGTAAGTCGGATTCAAGACCCACAGTGGACGGCAGAATCAGTGCGGGCAGTGGCAGAACTAACCCATGTCGATCCGATAGCCTCCGAAGCGGCAGTAATCTATGCAGAGGCAATACGTCGCGCCGTAACCGATTCGCTGCCCGGGGATGAATCCTGGGCGGAACGAATAAAACTGGGAGCCGGTATAGGTTTACTGACTCCCGCTAGCCGTGACCGCTGGCGCGAATGGCTCAAACAGGCAGAAGAAACCTATTTTAAACCCCCAAGCGATAACACCTATGCGGTTCCGGCTTTGCAAGCAGTTGTAGGAATTCTACAGGCAGTAAAAATTGAGCATAGCGACACCCCGCTAAGCGGGCAAGACGCTTTTCGACGTGCAGTTTCCCTGGCAGTGCAGCTGGGTGGGGACACTGATGGTATAGCCGGCTTAGTGGGGGCATTATTTGCTGCCGGAATCGGACTGATGCAAGTGCCAACTGATTTACAAAAAAAACTGCACGGCTGGCCCGGTTTTAAAGTTGATGCCCTAGCGGAGATGGGGCTGGGAACCGCTCTCGCCGGAGTGGTAG
>CABQYA010000244.1:0-2014 GCA_902468275.1 uncultured Urmitella sp.
CATTTTGAATCTATTTCGATTTCTCGTTCTGCGAGTCGTCACAAGCTGCCTACTGAAGCCTCCAAACGTTTTGAACGCGGCGTGGACTTTGAGCTGGCACCGGTAGCTGCCCAGCGGGTAGTGGACATTCTGGTCGAATACGGTGGTGGCAGCGCCAGTGGGCGGGTCAGCGACCTCAATAACACTAAGCCGTTTGCGGAAATCGTGATGCCACTGCATGAACCCGCACGGCTAACCGGGGTGGAATACGACCAAGAAACCATAACCGGGCTGCTGAAAGACGTGGGATGTGAAGTGCGGGTCGAAGGCGGCAACGTGATTGCTAGGCCTCCGTCTTGGCGCCCAGATTTGACCGGGCCGGCGCACCTGGTTGAAGAAATTGCCCGACTGGCTGGCTATGACACGATTCCTTCGCGCAGGCCGCGCCCGATTGCTGGGCGCGGATACACCCCTAAGCAGCGGGCTCGCCGAGATACGGCTCGCGCATTGGCACAGGGGGGACTGGTGCAGGTGCTGTCCTATCCTTTTATTGCCGAGGACGTTTTTGATAGCGAACTGCTAGGAGAGCAGGATATGCGGAGGAAAGCGGTGCGGGTAGCTAACCCGCTCGCCGATGACCAGCCCTTACTGCGCACCTCCTTATTAGATACTTTGCTGGCGGTAGCCCGGCGTAATATCGCGCGTGGCAATGAGCAGTGTGCGATATTTGAGACCGGTTTGGTGACCCGCGGAATGGGGACTGAACTCACCGGTTCTTTCGGGGTAGCGGAGAAACCAAATCCTGACCAACAGCGCGCCCTCGTTAAAGGGGTTCCCTACCAGCCGGAACATATCGCCGGGGTGTTGGTCGGTTTTGCGGAACTTCCGGGGGCTTTGGGTTCTGGTCGCCTATATGATTGGGCTGATGCGGTCGCATTTGTGCGCACGGTGGCGCAGACTTTGGCGGTACCGATGGGAGTGCAGGGTAAAGATGGACGCCAGCGCCTAGCTAAAGACAATATGATGGGTGAGCCGGGCTCTCCCGAAGCAGTCGCGCCGTTCCATCCGGGACGGTGCGCGCGGATAGTGGTGCGGGGAGCCTGTGTTGGTTTGGCAGGGCAACTACACCCGGCAGTTTGCCGTAACTTTGGTCTACCCGAGACAGCGTGCGCTTTCGAGATTGATTTCGAGAAGTTTACTGAAGCAATGCCGAAGAAAGATTTGCAGGTGAAGCCGGTTTCTGCTTTCCCGCCTGCAAAAGAAGATATTGCCTTGGTGGTAGATAGCGATATTCCGGCAGTGGACGTGCAGCAGGTGATTGCAAAACAGGCTGGTGACTTACTGGAAGAGGTACGCTTATTTGATATTTTCAGTGGGGAACAACTGGGCACGGGCAAGAAATCCTTGGCGTTCTCGCTGAAGATTCGCTCCGCCGAGGGTACGCTCAGTGCCGACGAGATTCAGGCGGTACGCAACCGGATTATCAAGGCTACTGCCAAGAAATTCAAAGCTACTTTACGTGCCTAAGGGTTGGTGTGTGGACTGGAGATTGCGGAGCGTCCCTGGCAGGGGTGCTTTGTAGGCTAATGCCCTAAGGTTAATTCCCGGTTCGTGGTGGCGGAATAAGGGTTTTGAATCCCCCTATTTATAGGGGAGGACACAGAGTGCCCCGTGCGGGACTCGAACCCGCGACCAACGAATTATGAGTTCGCTGCTACTAACCGACTGAGCTAACGGGGCGAATCTAGCCTACCGGATAGTTGGCGGATTATTTAATTGCGGCTATTTAGGCTGGTGTAAGCGGTTGCTAAAGCCGGTATCCTGAAGAGATGTCTGCTGCCGAAAGGCTAAAGATAGTTTAGGGTGGTGGTGATGGCTATTTTTAGTAGGTTACGGCGCAAGAAGGTTCCCGCGGCAGTCCAGTCCTGCCTGACGTCCTCAGATAGAGTTTTTGATTTCCTGCCTATTGATTCGAATCGTTTCCTGTTGGTGACCATGCGGGCGTTATTCGTTATTGATTGTGGGGAAAATAGGG
>CABQYA010000245.1:0-2004 GCA_902468275.1 uncultured Urmitella sp.
CGAAAGAACAAATCGCAAAGGTGCGCAAGGTTTATACCGACATTAAACCGGCGGTAGATACCTATCGCAGTAAAGCCAAGAATGTGGCTATGCGCTCGCAAATGGAACCTTGGCTAGGGGCGTTCGTTGATTTAGTAAAGACTGCTGAACTGTATCTTGATTCCTATTCCGCTCATTTAGATAATGACAAAGATGGGCTGGTAAACAAGTATTTAGCCGGGAATGCCCAGCTAAGTGCCTATAATCAGCATGGTTTTAACTACGTGAACGAAACAAAATATGCCAAAGTTGGTAAAGCCTACTTAACTCCAACTGTTGCCGCTATGGCGCGCAGCCTAAAATCTAAGGTTGCTCGCGCCTTGGATCCCGATGCGGTGATTTATCAGTATGTAACCAGTCGCAATGATACCCCTGAGGGGAATATAGCCTCGGTAATGGATGGTAACGATGGAACTGGGGTGACCTACAAAAATCCGAACAAGATTACTGCCGGAACTTTTGCCGGAATCACCAGCGACAAGCCTTTCGATGCTGACCGTTTAACTTTTGTGTTAGGAGGAGGTAAAGATTTCTTCGATCGGGCTAAACTGCAAACTTTTGATGGCACCAATTGGAATGATGTTCCCGGGAAAACTGATTTAACCGGAACCATTGTAGATTTGAAGAACCTGAATCTGAAACAGATTCGAGGTGCACGTTTGATCGCTACCGCAGATAATGCCCGTGATGCCTGGTTTGTGGTTAAAGAAATCGAGGTTAATCGAACCGATAAAGTTTCTCCTACAGTTACTTTGACCAGTATGCAAAAGCATTCTGGGGAGCTATCGAATGTGACTGACGGAAACCCAGCCGGAACCCCGTTATGGTTAAAACGTGACCCTTATGAAGGTGAGGGTAGGGATAAAACTCCGGTGGGAGCTGCGGTAACCGTTGATTACGGGAAACCTTTGAATCTTAAGCAAGTTACTTTTGCGCAAGGTCCGGGAAATGACACTATCGACAGCGGAATTTTGGAATATAGCGCTGATGGCACTAACTGGGAAAAGCTGGCTGATGTTAATGGGGACAAGGTGCAAACAACTACCTTGAAAACTCCGGTGAAAGCAAAAGCTATCCGGGTTCGTAATCTGCAAGAAACTAATAAATGGTGGCAGGTAAACGAACTTTCTGGGGTTGATGCTAGTGATATGCCAGATAAAACCACATTGAATACCCAGATTTCCCAAGCAGAGCAGCTTAAAGAAGCCGACTATACGGTCTTTACCTGGCAAGTTTTGACCGGGGCATTACAGGCAGCCAAAGGGGTGCAAGCCAATCCGACTGCTCGCCAAGATGAGATTGATCAGAGCGCTAGCGCTTTGGAGATGGCTATTAAGGGTTTGAAGAAAGCTGGCGGCGAAGTGGAGCCGGCTGATCCCACCCCGGAGATTCCCACCGAGAAACCGGTAGATAAAGCTCTGCTTGATAACACGATTCAGGGTGCTGGGGCACTTGCTGAAAAGGATTACAGTGAAGAAACCTGGAAACAGCTGGAACAGAATCTGCAAAAAGCTAAAGACGTAAATTCTGATAAGAATGCTAAGCAAACCGATGTGGACAAGGCGTTAAATGATTTGCGTTCGGCAATCAAAGCGTTAAAAACGGCAGATGCACCGATTACCCCAGATAAGCCGGACACTCCGGGAACGCCGGATACTCCGCAGCAGCCAGATAAGCCTGATAATCCCGAAAAACCGGATACCCCGGGGACTAACCCTGCCGGTCCTGGTGGCAGTTCCGCTACTACTGGTAAAGATAAAACCGGTAATCAAAGCGTAGCTAATCAGGGTAAGAGGAAAGTGCGAGTTGAATCTGGGATTGCTTCTACTGGAAGCACCGCCGGACTGCTTGCTGCTTTATCGCTGAGCGCTGTCGGTATTGGTTTGGCGTTGCGCAGACGGGCACGCTAAACCCTAACCGTGAATTAGGCTGTCTGCCTGGAAGTGAAAAGCTTCCAGGCAGACA
>CABQYA010000246.1:0-2000 GCA_902468275.1 uncultured Urmitella sp.
CCGCTAGAAACCGCCGATATTCCCCCAGAGATGGTTGGGGACAAGCTAGGACGAACAGCAACCGCCGATTTTTTGGCGCGTCGCGCCCGGAAGATTTTTGGGGCGAGGCGTCCGGGTGGGAAATCTGAAGCGCAGCTGCGGATTGCGCCGGTCGGGCAAGAAATCCTGCCACGCTCCTCGGTTACCATAAATGCGCAAGGGATAGAGCTGCGCCTACAGGTTCCTTTCCCGGCAGCGGGTCGGCGGATTCTTGGTCACAACTTTGCGCGTTTCCTCGACTATGACCTTTGTGAACTGATTTACAAGGTCGTATGTTTTGGGGAGGACGACGGCCCCAATATAGCCGACCTCACCCGCCATATTCACACCCTCAAAGACCATGTGGCGCTGCAAAATATACTTAGCGAGCGAGGTTGGGTATCATTCGTCGCCGATGGGGCGCTACTGGCTAGAGCTTCCGGGATTAGTGACTTACCCATGAAGAACGCGGTTCCTTTCCGCCTTCCTACGGTGCTAGGTGAGGACGTGCCCTCGTCCCTGGTGCAAACTATAGAGCTACCCTATGCCGGGAAAATATCGGGAATGGCAATCCCCAAAGGTGTAACCGTGATTGTGGGCGGGGGATATCATGGTAAATCAACCCTGCTGGAAGCACTAGAGCGCGCGGTTTACCCCCATATTCCTGGGGATGGACGCGAACTGGTAGCTACCTTGCCCGATGCGGTTAAGATACGTGCCGAGGACGGGCGGGCAATAAGTGGCAGCGACATTTCCCTATTCATCGGTTCTTTACCGGGAGGAAGTAACACCCGGGCGTTCTTCACCGAGAACGCTTCGGGATCAACCTCCCAGGCAGCGGCAATTACCGAGGCGATAGAGTGTGGAGTGCGGGCGCTGTTGATTGACGAAGATACTTCTGCCACCAACCTGTTATTACGTGATAGTCGAATGCGGCAGCTAGTGCGCACTGAGCCAATTATTCCGCTTGTTGATCGGGTGGGAGGTATTCGGAATGAACTGGAAGTCTCCACGATTATGGTGATGGGTGGCTCGGGAGATTTTCTGGGACTGGCTGATCAGGTGCTGCTGCTCGAAAACTATTTGCCCTATGATGCGACTTCGAGGGCGCATGAAGTATATCGAGAAAACGCCCTCGATAATCCGGTAGGTAGGGACACTGTCACCTGGTCAAAAGAAGCAGTGCATTCGCGTATTCTCCAATCATGTCCACCTCCGCAAACGGGACGCAGGGAAAAGACCCGGGCGGAGGGAGTGACAACTTTGCGTCTTAACCGGGAAGAAATCGATATTTCGGCATTAGCCCAGGTGGTAGATCCTGGTCAAGCAGAAGCTATTGCCTATGCGCTGCGGTCGTTAGTTAGTGACGCTAGCGGCAAAGAAACTGTTGCCGATGCTTGCGGTCGGTTCGCTACTGAGTTTGCGTCCTCTAGTTGGCAGGCTTTTGCTGCCGGACGCTATCCGGCATTCTTAGCCGAGCCGCGTCTCCAAGACATTTTCGCGGCTCTATGTCGCTATCGGCAGTTAAAAGTCCGCTCCGCCTAAGTCGCGCGACATTTTCGCCCTCCCGGTGCGGTTGCGCCCTCCCGAGATGGGAATTTTGGTCTATATTGGGGTGGTTTGCCGGTATTGGGAGGGTGGTTTTGTCTTGGGAGGGTGAAAATGCCAAAGCTTTCCGGATTTCGGGGCGCGAGGCACAAATCGTCCTCGCCCTTGTCGTCGGTTGCTGCCTGTTGCGCTTCGATGCGGGGGAAAGTTTGTCCTCCTGCCCAAGTAATTTGGAAAACGTGGCGGCGTTTTCCGAATTCTTATGCCCACCGCGCCTGCTCGGATAAAACCAATCCTCCCCATTTAATGCCACCCTAAATGCGCATCTGTTCCCGCTCTTGCGTAAAAAACTAAGAGCCTAGTAACGCGCGTGAGCAGTTTTTGCCTCGCGCCCCGAAATCCGGAAAATGCTTTGGCATTTTCACGGATTTAAC